>JBNKFP010000062.1:0-13284 GCA_050289365.1 Cellvibrionaceae bacterium
ATTAGTAAGTCAAGTTTTTATCTATACTTGGTCTCTAAGACATAGCCGGTACAGCTATCCTCTTTATTGGCAAGCCGAGGAATAGCTTCATTCAAATATTTAAAACAAAAACGTATGGAACGTTTTTATAATCTGGAACAGCGGCCCTAAGGGCAAAATACGAGAGATATTTTGCAATCCAGCTATAATAGCCAAGTCGCTTACGAAACAATACAATCGCACCAAGGTAGATGCTTGATGCACAGCATATTTCAGCGCGGAATATTGAATACCGTTAAAGGTTGTAGATGACCAGAACTAAGATGCAGCCCCGTGGGACACTTGCGTTAATCTTATTAAAATGTCGCTAAAAACATAAAACGCTGTTATTTACTAGTCCTATGATATAACCGGTGAATAACAGCGCAATATTATTGACCTTTAATAGGTGTCAACGATTATTTTAAGTCTGCGCAGGCAATACGAGTGCTTGCCCCTGACTCATGGAAACCACACTGCGCGCGTCATTTCTTACCTCAAATTTATTGCTTGCGCTCCCCATTCCCATGCCGTCAGAGTCGGTTAAAAAACCAGGCCATAGACCATTGTCGGCTACGTCTTCGCCATCATCATTTGTAGGTAGTGACCTCCACCGCCAGATTCACAAGTCCCGTTGTGCACATGCGATGCATATTGAGTATCTGCCTTTAGGCCATCCACTATCAGCTTAACACTACTTGTTCCATCGGGCATAATGCTCAACACGGCATGACCGCTAATCGCCGCGTCGCCATACAGTGCCACACCATCGGCCGTGGCCATAAACTGCCCGCTTCGATAGGCCAGTAAGGGCATGTTGAGATCGGCGCATGCGATCCGGTCACCGGTGACCGGCTGATGAACTACCACACTTTTCGTCTCAGCAATACGAACCTTAAACGGATTGCTTGCGCTGCCAAATCCATTGCCAGCCATATCGGTATTCACCATTGCCCAAAGTCCATTTACGGCTATATCCATCCCGGTTACATCTTGTAAATAATGCGCGCCACCACCCGTTTCACATTCACCTATATGAATATGGGCGGGGTAAGCTGCGTGCTCTGCTAAACAAAATACGTTTTAAAGGTATCTCATCCCAACTCCCCAAGTAATTCAACGCATATAGAGGCCAATAAATATTACCTCGCAAGCATAGCAAACATGTCTACCCCGCCTCATATTGTACTAAAGTCGATGCGATTCAATTCAGGTGGCTTATTACACCACAAGCTTTATTTGCCCCCCCACGACGACACATCCAATTAACAGGCTAACGAAAAACCTTACAAAATAAAGGCCTAATATAAATAAGACAAATTCCACTTAAATAGCCCAATAACAAGGAAGACCATAAAACAAACTGTTTTTTAGAGGATGATCACTGTTCAGTTTGACATTTTGCTTCAGTATCTTCTGATATGGTCAAAACGCCACCAGTTTATAGAATTTCAGGCAACATAAAGCAAATAAGCATAGCCAGAGCGTCACTTAAGACCATCTAGTAATACCAGGCTCTAATGAGAACAATAAGGAACTGCACTATGTATCTAAATCAACTCTCGACCGATTTCGGCCGGGCGCTTAAAGTTGGGACCCTATTGCTCGGGTCTGTGACTCTATTTGCTTGTGGTGTGGATCCGCAACCGGGCTCCAGCAGCAGTTCGCAGACGAATACGAGCAGTAGCGCTCCGTCGAACCCCACTGCGAATAGCCTCCTGTCGGACGGCACTTTTTCACAGGGCCTAGCCCAGTTCACGACACCGAATGTAATGGATGCTTCCCTCTCGTGGGCAGCTGGCTATTTGGATTTTACCATTGCTACAGCGTCCACCGAGTCGTGGCACGTCGAAATCGTACATCCAGTCAGCGTGCAAACCAACACCAATTACACCTTGTGTTTCGACGCTAAGGCCGATTCCAATGGCCGAGACATTTGGTTCCATATTGATGGCGGTGAGGATTCCAACTGGTCCGTGTTAAGCGGCGCGAGCAGCGAACTTCGCAGCCTGTCTAGCACTTGGAACACCTATCAACAAACGATGATGGTATCCACCAACGATGCCAGCGCCCGTGTGCAATTCCTATTGGGCAAAAGCAACGTGGATGTTCAGTTGGATAATATTGGGCTTTATCAGGGTACCGAGTGCGGGCAATCCAATACAAACTCATCGCAAAGCTCTCAAAGCAATACAGGTGGTAATGCCGCCACAGGGAAAACCCTGTTTGAAAATGCGCCAAATTTTGCCTGTGACAATTGCCATAACGCCAGTGATTTCAGTGTTGGTGCTGGAAATCGCGATCAGATGATTCAAAAAATCTATCAAGATATGCCACCGACAAACAATCCCCAAGCCGATTGTAACTTGCAATGCGCCCGAGATATTGTTGCTTACCTAGAGGGTCAAAATGGCGGAACGCAGTCCTCGGTACCCAACTCTGGAGCCTTACTCCATATTGAAGGCGAGACGATCTTTGATCAGCAGTGTCAGAGTTGCCATAACGGGGAACGCAAAACTGGCCTATTTCAGGGCGGAGATTACGACCGCGCTCTGGAAAGTTTGGCGGCGAAAAAAATCTACGGCCAAACCGCCTTGCGTAACTATATCGCACAGAGCATGCCGGCTGGCAATACATCCGCATGCGGACAAGACTGTGCGGAAAAGGTCACTGCCTACATCATCAATTGGCATATTCTACCGGTTGATCCGCAGTTTGCGGATAACTCTTTGCCGCGCAACCAGCCCGAGCGAAAGACCCTAAGCTGCTCCCAGTCTGACGCCTACGGCGAGCGTTTATTGCGAATATTAACGCGGGAAGAGTATGCCAACACGGTACGGGATTTGTTTGGTTACACCGACAGTTCATTGGGTAGCTACTTACCCCAGGATGACGTCAAAGGGAAATTTGTTAACAATAAAGACATTTCCTTGCGCACGGAAGTTGACTATGACGGCGTTGTACAGCTGGCTGAGAAAATTGCGCAGAGGTCAAAAGATTCGAATTTCAGCTGGCTGAACTGTGGCAACATCGACCAAAACTGCGCCCAACGCTTGGTGAATGAATACGGTTCTTACATTTTCCGCCGACCTTTGACTGCGGCAGAGAAAAACGGCTCCAATGGTGTGCCCGGTTACCTTGGTATTGCCCGCGGTGATCACACCAATGGTGATGTGGCTGAGGGTATGAAGGTGGCGCTGGCGGCAATGCTGTCGTCGCCGCAGTTCCTCTATCGCCATGAAATTGGCCAGGACATGAACGGTGCCTACGCGCTGACGTCTTATGAGATGGCCACGTTCCTGAGTTACACCTTTACCCGCTCTACACCCAAGCCTGGTAGCAGCCTGTGGCAAGCGGCAGTGAACAACCGGTTAAATTCCGCCGATACGATTCGCCAGGAAGCCAGCAAGCTCCTGTCAACGGAAGCGGCGCAGAACATTCTTGGTCAGTTTGTTCACGACTGGCTGAGCACCCGTGATGTTTTGCTGGTTAAGAAGGATGAAGCAACATTTGGCAGTTTTGGCGAAGTCGCTAAGGATATGGTCACGGAGCTGAGTTTGCTGTTTCAAAATGTCATGCTGGATACCAGTGCCAGCTTTGCAGACCTATACGCACCAGGCAAGACTTACGTTAACAGTCGCTTAGCCCAGCACTACGGCATAAGCAGTCCCGGTGGCAGTAGCTTCCAAGCGGCCTATCCCAGTAATCGTGGCGGCCTGTTGTTAAGTGGCGCCTTCCTGTCCAATCGCGGTGATTTTGCTGAAGCCTCTCCCATTCGACGTGCGACTTATATCCGACGCGATATGCTGTGCCAATACATGCCGCCGCCGCCCTCCAATGTCAACACCAGTCGCGAAGAGAAAAGGGGCAGTCTGCAAGCATTCCTCAGTGATTCCCGCACCACCAACCGTCAAACCTTCCACCGCATTACCGAAGGCACCCCCTGCGTCGAGTGCCACTCGGAGCTGATCAACCCTCTGGGCTTCGGGTTAGAGGATTACGATACCGTTGGCCGCTACCGCACAGTGGACAATGCGGGCAATCCCATTGACGCTTCCGGTGCCTTTTTCTCACCCTTTATGGAACTGCACTTCTTTGGCGATACCAACCGCAGCACGGAACACTACGACTTTAATGGCGGCCAGGAGTTGGCCATGATGCTGGCCAATGGTGAAGCTTCCGGTTTGGCCAAGTCCTGCTTAGCCATGCAATTTTACAACTACGCAACCGGCATTATTGTGGACTCAATTACTGACGCCGACGGCCCGCTAACCGAAAACCTCTCGCAACAAGAGCGCGATGGCTACGGCTGCGATGTTAAGGATATGGTCAGCACCATGGACCAAAGCAATCCCAGGGCCATGCTTGAAGCCATTGGCGCGCTGGATTCCGTTCGTTTTCGCAAGGCTTGGAGCCGGTAACGGCGAGTCCCAATGAATTGAAGGTAAATTTATGAAAATTAAATACAAAAATCAGTTTGACAAGCAGCGACGAGACTTAATCAAAACCATTGCCGGTGCAGGGATCAGTAAAGGGTTGTTAAACTCCTGTGGGCTTGCTGGCGCCATGATGATTAGCCGGCTAGCAGAAGCACAAACGGGGCCGAAAAAAGCGTTCACGCTTTATGTGTCTGGAGGTGTGATCCCCAGTCTGTATACACCCACCAGCAACAGTTCGTTTAAGGTCATGGCGCAAGGCTATGCCAATGAGCGGGTCGGTGGCGATATCAACTTTCTGGTCGGAGCCGCAACCACCAACCCCGGCCACGGTGCCATGGCCTTCCGCTTTGGCGGGGACTACTATGGTCGCGCCAGCTTTGATTTGATGATGGCGCGTACGATCGGCGCCAATCACCCTCTTGATGTGCTGAATCTGGGTGTGTCCATGATGGACACGCAAAGCTCACCAACCCGAGACGCAGTTGGCGGCACCATTAACACCATTAATGACCCTCAGTCTGCCATGCGGCGGATCACCAGCGCCTTAGGCAGCGGTGGCAACAACGGAGGCGCTGGTGGTGGCAGTGCTAGCAACTCTCGCCAATTGTTTGTTGACCTGCATCGCGAAGCGATAAAAGAGCTCAATAACAAAGTGCTCGGCCAGCACGAAAAAGAGAAGCTCGATCAACACCTCACTTCCATCGAAGAGCTGGAGAAAAAACTCGCTCCGGCCAGTGCAGGGGGCACAACAACAGGGCCGGTGGTGAGTTGCAGCAGTGCATCCATGCCCGCAGGCAATACCAGCAACTTCACCACGCACACCGAATTGCAACTGGCCATCGCCGCGTTGGCCTTGTCCTGCAATGTCACCGCATCGGTTTCTCTGTGTTTGGGCGACGATGGCAGCGGCTTTAACATTCCCGTTTACAATGACAAGCTACACACCTCTCACCACAATGACACTGATACCTGGGGGCTATACAAGATTACTGCGAGCTATATGTTTGGTCTTGCCGCCAAGTCAGTGCGCAAGTTGAAGGATGCGGGCATATTGAACGACACTCTGATGACCCAAAATTCGGATATGGGCGATGGCAACGCGCACAGCGCACCCGACACCCCAATGTTTATGGCAGGTGCCGGCGTGCGCGCGGGACAGATAACGCGAATGAACGGAGCATCGCAGTTGGACATGTACGAGACTGCGGCGCGTATCTTAGGTGCCAATTCACACCCGGCTTATAAATCGTGGTCCAGTCGAACGATATCCGGTGTTGCCAGTTAAAAAACCAATGTGAACGGAAAATAAATATAACTCGATTTACTGAAAATTGAGTCTCGCTATGAAAAAGCAGTGCATAAAAGCACTGCTTTTAAAGTATGCCCGAACGCCCCTAATTCATTCAGATACTATGCAGCAGATTCTCGCTCGGAAAGACTACTTTGCTGAAGATAAGCTGCTGCCAAGTAATCACCCTCTTTCAGTAGATATTCAAATGCGGCCAGTGATGCTTTGGCACCTTCGCCCATGGAAACTACTATTTGCTTATAAGGCACAGTAGAAACATCACCGCAAGCGTAAATCCCTTTCATTGACGTTTCGCAACGTTCGTTGATAACAATTTCGCCAAAACGGGTTCGCTCAAGTAAGCCATTTAAAAAGTCACTGTTAGGCACTAGGCCAATTTGCACAAAAATGCCATCAAGTTTTAATTGATGCACCTCCTGCGAAGCCCGATCCATATATTCCAATGCAGTTACTTTCCCCCCCTCAGCTTTAATGGCTTGCGTGGCTGAATTTTTCAAAATAGTGATGTTAGGCTTTGCCTCGGCTTTATCAATTAAAATTTTGTCTGCTTTCAATTCGGGTGAAAACTCCAACACGGTAACGGCTTTAACAATACCAGCTAAATCCAATGCCGCTTCAATACCAGAATTACCGCCACCTACCACAGCCACTTGCTTGCCTTTAAAAAACGGGCCATCACAATGCGGGCAATAAGCCACGCCATTACCGATATTTTCTTTTTCACCGGGTACGCCCAGCTCTCTCCATTTTGCGCCAGTGGCAACTATCAACGTTTTGGTGTCAATTTCTTCTCCACTGCTGAGCACCACGGTTTTAATTTCTCCGTTTCGAACCTCATTTACTCGCAGGTGCTCCTTCACTGTAATGTCGTATTCATTTATGTGAGCCTGGAGCGCATTGGACAGTTGTGGCCCAGTGGTTTTGACTACGGAAATTAAATTTTCGATGTCCATAGTGTCTTTTACCTGACCACCTAAGCGGTCCGCAATTAAAGTCACTTTTAACCCTTTACGTGCGCTGTAAATGGCCGCACTCACTCCAGCTGGCCCACCGCCAATAACAGTGACATCTTGCAGCGGCAATGTTTGGCTATTTGCATCGGTTTTCGTTAAATGCGGGTACAGATCAAATAACTTATTTACTAATTCGCTAGCGGTTACCTTGCCGCTGGCAAATAATTCGCCGTTTAAATAAACGGTAGGCACGCCCTGAATGTCGCGCTCTTCAATGACATGTTGGAACAATCCGCCATCGATCATTTCTGCACTAATTAACGGGTTCAATATGGAAAATTGGTTAAGCGCTTGTACAACCTCTGGACAGTTATGGCAACTTAAACTGACAAACACTTCAAAGCACAGTAGCTCGCTTACAGCCTTAAGGGTGTTTTGAATGTGTTCATCCAACTTTATTGGGTTGCCTCCAGCTTGCAGCATGGCCAATATTAATGAATTAAATTCGTGTCCGCTGGGGATACCAGAAAAAACCACCCCGGTGTCTTGCCCATCGGCCTCAATGCCGAATGATATTGGGCTGCGTAAACGACCTTCTGTATCCACTTGCACCAGATTAATTTTGTCACTCACACTGGCGATGGATGTTAAAAAATCCAGTAATTCTTCCCGTTTCGCATGCTCGCCCTGCTGCAATACAAACGTAACCGTTTTCTGCATATTGGCCGAGTAGGCTTTTAACGTGTTTAAAATATCTTTAGTTAACATATTGCGGTTTCCTGATTGCTTGAGCTTGGCGATTACCGGCGCTAATGCGCCGGCGAACAATTAAATTTTTCCGACTAAATCAAGTGATGGCGCTAAAGTCGCTTCGCCTTCTTTCCATGCAGCCGGACAAACTTCACCTGGGTGAGAAGCCACGTATTGAGCTGCTTTCACTTTGCGCAACAAGTCACCGGCATCGCGGCCAATACCTTCCGCAGTGATTTCCATCGCTTGAATTACGCCCTCTGGGTCAACCAAAAAGCTACCGCGATCAGCCAAACCTTGGTCTTCTCGCATAACACCAAAAGCTCGAGTAATCGCACCAGTTGGGTCACCAATCATGGTGTATTGAATCTTGCCAATGGTGTCTGAAGCATCGTGCCATGCTTTATGGGTAAAATGGGTATCGGTTGAAACCGAGTAAATTTCTACACCGCGCTTTTGAAACTCTTCATAGTGGTCGGCCAAGTCACCCAGCTCAGTTGGGCACACAAAGGTAAAATCCGCAGGGTAAAAGAAAAAGATGGCCCATTTGCCTTTCACATCCGTATCGCTGACTTCAGTGAATTCACCGTTTTTAAATGCCATTGCGTTGAAGGGTTTGATTTGCGTATTAAGTAGTGCCATGAGTAATTCCTCTTCGTTAATCAGTTGATGTGGGGTTCACTATAACCATGGCGAAACAATCAATAAAATTGTTTTAATTGATCTTTATGATCAGTTTTTTAGAATATAGATTTTCGTGTCAGCTCAGAGATAAACATATGATTTCAACCAAGCAACTCAGTTACGCCCTGGCCGTGGCCCGCACATTGCACTTCAAAAAGGCTGCAGAACAATGCCATATCAGCCAGTCGGCACTGTCCACAGCACTGGCAGAGCTGGAAAAACAGCTGGGTTTACAGCTATTTGAGCGCGACAACAAAAAAGTGCTGATTACCCCTATTGGTGAAGAAGTGCTGCGTCGTGCGCAAGACATCATGGTGCAAGTACATGAGCTGGAACAGTTGGCTGACACCATGAAAGCCCCACTGAGCTTCCCGATTGCCTTGGGTATGATCCCCACCATTGCCCCGTATCTAGTGCCCAAAATTATGCCCGAACTGGCACGCCGCTACCCCGACTGCGAGCCCAGCGTTATTGAAGAGCAGACCCATGTTTTAGTGGACATGGTGCGAAAAGGCGATATCGACACTGCGATAATTGCCCTGCCGTACGAGCTGGAAGGTTTGCTGAGTTTTGAATTTTGGGGCGAAGATTTCTACTGGGTGACGCGAAAAGACGGGACATCCTCGAATTTAGAAGAAATATCCAGCAAAGAACTGGCTAAACACAATCTAATGCTGCTTAAAGACGGCCACTGTCTAAAAGACCATATATTGGACGTTTGTCAACTTTCGGAGCCTAAAGCCAACAGCGGTTTTAGTACTGCAAGCCTTAACACCTTAATACAAATGGTACTGGCCAATATGGGCAGCACGCTGATTCCGCAAATGGCAATAGAGCAGCTCACCGCGCAGTACCCCGAATTGCGGACCATTCATTTAAAAGAGCGTGGCCCCCATAGACGCATCGCGTTTGTGGTACGTCCTAATTACACTCGCATCAGCAGCGTTGAAGCTCTGCAAGCGTTGTGTAAAAGCGTACTTTAACCGCTGAAAATATCATTCTCTGCGGTAAAAACTCGACAATTACCGGTCGGAAAGGACAGTGTTTATCGTCTAAGCTAAATAAACGGCAAGCTCACTCCAGACTCACACGTGGGTCAATTGTCTATGCAAGAACGTTGCGAGATGATCATTGCTCAGTAGAATTCTTTCAATATATGAGTTTAATTGAAATGCGAAACACAGGCTCTGTTACCCATCGTGAGGTGATCGTTGATCCAAAAGATGAACTCGTCACATCCACAACACCTAAGGGCGTTATAACTTTCAGTAATGATACGTTTTGCCGTGTGGCAGGCTATTCACAAGAGGAATTGATCGGGCAGGCGCACAATATCGTGCGGCATCCGGACATGCCCCCCGCCGTTTTTGCTTGTATGTGGGAATCTCTTAATGCGGGTAAACACTGGACGGGGATTGTCAAGAATCGCTGTGCCAATGGCGACCATTACTGGGTAGATGCCTACGTGACACCTCTCCGAGACAAGGGGGAGACTAAGGGTTATGAGTCGGTACGCGTGGCGCCTAGCCGTGACCAGATTGAGCGGGCAAGTGCGGCTTACACAAGGATGAATCTTGATCAGCATCCCATTCCGCTAGGGGTAAGATTCTGGTCAGTCTGGCTGCTCCCCATTTTAACCTTTGTGCCCACTCTCGCCATTATCCTGCTCGCTCTCTTAATACGAGGGGCCCTTACTACCGCCACGGCATTAGGGGGCCTCGGCATTAGTGCTATGATCGCGGGCGTTATGGTTTTCATCTACCGCAGTCAAATTACCTCAATACTCAATGAATCGCGGGAAGTCGTTTCAGACCGGCTAGCGGCTTATATTTATACCGGAAGTTACAACGAGATTGGAGAGATTCGCTTGGCCAGACAGATGATACAAGCGCGAGCTCGCACCGGCCTGGGCCGGGTGGTGGCATCGGCGAAAGAACTTTTGCACAAATCGACAAGCGCAGCCGAGAAAGCCTCCGATACACTTACCCAAATGTCAGCCCAGCAAGAGGAATCGAAACGCGTTGCCGAAGCCATGGCTCAGATGTCTCAGGCGATTGAAGATATGGCCGCTAGCATTCATAAAACGAGTGAGGCAACATCCGCGGCTCGCCAGGAAGTCCAGACCGGCGAAGAGGTTGTGACTGACGCCAATCACGAGATTTCTGAGCTGTCGTCCACAGTAGAAAGCCTTTCCGAGATATTAAGAGGGCTTGCAGATAACAGCTCACAAATCTCCGGCGTCATTGATGTCATTCGGAGTATTGCGGACCAGACAAATCTATTAGCGTTAAACGCAGCCATTGAGGCGGCCAGAGCAGGCGATCAGGGCCGCGGATTTTCGGTTGTTGCCGATGAGGTACGGACACTTGCACTGCGCACTCAGGACTCGACAGAAACGATTCAAACGATGATCGGTGAGGTTCGTAATTTCATTACACTATCGGTTGAGAAAATGGACGCGTGCCTTACCGGCAGCCGACGCAGCGTTGAGAATGTGGCAAAAGTCGCTGGTGTACTCAACCTTATCACACGCTCGGCGAACAATATCGAAAGCCTAGCTCAAGTCATCGCGGCCGCCGTTGAGGAGCAGTCATACGTCAGTGCCGAAGTCAGCAGCAGCTCGAAAAATATTTCAGATATCGCCGTCCAAACGAAAACTAAAGCACAATCTTCTGCCACATTATGTCGCGAGATGGAAGATTTGACTCAGAAGCAGTTTTTGTTGGTTGAGCGCTTCAAAAATTGACCCGTCTCTGTTTTCGATAAACATAAACGCCAAGTCCCGTCGAACGTTCTGGGCCACTCGGAGTAGGCAGAAGTAGGTACTACCAAACAACCCATTGCCCCTTGAAAAGAGTGGAATCCATAATGGCGGCAATATACACAACTTGCAGCATGTACCAGCCAAAGATGACGGAATTATCAATATTTTCTCTGATTGGCCCGCTTCAGTTGCCTGATAGGGACGAGTCTGAACTTATTCGGCAACGTCAGGAATGGCGTAGCGATATCCCGATTCGGCCTTCAGTAACGCGGCACGGAGAAAATAGTTCGGGAGAAAGATCTTTGGGTTTTATTCCTTTCCAATATCCCTTACCCCACGCAACCGTTCAATTCTCAAACGAGCCACTCGAAAATTATGTCCAATCAAACAGCAAAATTTTTCTGGAACGCGCAAGTTCAGGCTCGATCTTGTGCATTACTTATTCTCGATAAACTTTAAACTCAAAAGAATTAAAGTATCCAGCTCGACAAGATTAGCAAGACATCAATTGATGAGCGCCCGGGTTCCTCACCGACTTAACCCAGAACAATTTACTCTCCTGTTAAAATTCCGGAATTTTGCAACTACGGATTGATAAGCCGATCAACGATGTCTGCAATAGGGCAACATTATTACAGGCGACTTCGACGCGGCTCAATCGAAATAGTGATTTGAAATATTAAAACCCAATATAGAGGTTTAATTCATAAATATTCTGTGGCAGATTATTTGCTATGCTCAATGAGAAATTCACGGATTACTGTGGTCAGCTCATGTATACGCATCTATGTAAATCTGTTTTTATTGCAGGCTTTATAATAGTGAACGGTTGCAGCGGTGGTGGCAATAGCGACGCCAAAGGTGCCATCAATTCATCTGTTACCAGTGTGAGCTCGTCGTCAATAGTCGCAGAATCAAGTAACTCGCTTGTGAATTCGTCGATTGGTAATTCCAGCTCAGCCGCAATGTCTTCAATCGCCGGACAAAGCAGTAGTGCCGGGGCGTCCGACGATTTTACGGGGCAATCTATCGACTTATTGTTAGATAATTCCAGTAATTGGCAGGTATTGCACCCAGAAAAAGCCGACGCAATCGATATAGGTATGACGGTGGATGGCGCCCTGACAGTATTAGCTCTCTCGGCGGAGCCTGAAGCATTTCACAGTGCATGGTTTGAAGACAGCTACGGGCCATTGATTTACAAAAACATTACCGGAAATTTTGCCGTCATTACGAAATTGCGGGTATTGGATCGCAATGAACCCACAGTGACAAATACTGCCGCAATAGGTCAGGGGCCCGATGGCAGTTATAACGCCGGTGGTTTTGTGCTTCGAGATGGAAGCGGAACGCACACAGGAAATGAAAATTGGGTCATGTATAACATGGGTGGCCAGGGGTTAAATGGTGTCACCTATGCTCGGGAAATAAAAAAAACCGTTAATTCGCACTCCAATCTTTTTTTGAACCAACAGGATTCCATAGAAGAAACCCTTTTAGCCTGCCGTATCGGCGATACCTTTTACTTTTACACATGGAATGATTTAAATGCCAATTGGCAGCAGGAAGCATTCTTCAATAACGTGGATATTGGTGGGTCCAACATAACCACAGGTGCCCCCACCGGCTTCAGTGTCGTAACAGAATTTTCCGATCCGGGTTTTGGCAATTCTATGCCGATGTATTTCGAATTGGACCTTCCCGACACCATTCAAGTAGGTGTCATGGCTCACGGCTGGAGTCCGCCTTATGAAACTCGGGCGGAATTTGATTTCATTCACTTTTCAGCGATGTTACCGAGCGTTCAGGCGGATTGTGTTTCAGCATTTCCGAATCCCGAACTATTGTAGTGTTCCTGCAAGAATGTTTTTGACGCTGGCGGCCGATGATGTTTGCGGAAGGCCCGGTGTGTGATTGTCGCTGACCCAAACAACAATAAAACGGGTCGCCACCAATCACGAAACCACGCTCAAATGATTTAACAGTGATAAAAGGCCAATATATTGGCCTTTTATCTCGCCAGTATTACCTGTCAATTAATTTTGTTTTTTAACGCTGGCTCCTGAGGGTTGCGCTTTAAGCGCAAACACGTCGAAAACAATCGACCGCTCCAATGCAACTGTATTATTTAACATGAATTACATTACCGGAAATTTAAAGGTTTTAGCAGTCTTTATCGGTCGCTTTTTCGCAGGCATCTTCTATGTCCTCAGCGACATCGTCGACTGTGTCTTTTAGCTTGTTACCAGCTTCTTTGAGTTTGTCTTTGGTGGTTTCCATGCTTTCATCCACCTTTTCACCAAGCTGCTCAGCTTTGCCGTCGTTGGAGTCACAGCCTACCAGCGGGCAGGAAAATATAGATAACAA
>JBNKFP010000063.1:0-12904 GCA_050289365.1 Cellvibrionaceae bacterium
ACAAGTATAAATACGCAATCGCCGCTGGGTTCTTCAAGATTCTTTAACAGCGCGTTGGCCGCGTTGACATTCATTGCTTCGGCAGGATGAATGATGATCAACTTGCGCCCGCCCTGCTGCGCCGTGTTTGACGTGAAATCGCCCATTTCTCGGATTTGTGCAACCTTGATGACACTGGACTTTTCCTCAGGGCGCACAAAATAAAGGTCCGGATGATTATCGCCTTGAGCCAACATACATGATTTACATGTACCGCAGGAACGCCCATCAGTCGGTGATAGGCAAAGCAGTAACTGAGCCATGGCCTTGGCCAAATCTTCACATCCAATTCCCTCTTGCCCAATTAACAACAGCGCGTGAGGAATACGCTTATGCTCCACTAAACCAGCAAAATTTTGCCAGGTCCCCTGTAACCACGGATAGGGTGGTTGAGGCATCAACCCTGTCAACATAGGATCACTCTCTATTATTTATTTTATAATGCTCAAGCTAGCGATTGCCGGCGATAGTAACATTGATCCAACGGACTTTGCCAAGTCCTATTTTCGAGTATAGTCGATTCCACCGCGATGAAAACCATAGACTTTAGTAACCACTAACCTTCAAACGCTTACAACGTTTAATACCACTAGAACCCAGAAATTTATGCTTGATATCGTGCACCAAGATGACGACTTATTGATTTTAAATAAACCACCCGGTTTATTATGCGTTCCAGGCCTGAGTGATCCAGCCAACCTATTCGATATAGCCCGCCAATCATTCCCCAACATTCGCGTTGTCCACCGCTTAGATATGGCGACATCGGGTATCATTATTTTTGCCTTGAATCATGGCGCACAAAAACATTTGGGGCATCAGTTTGAACGACGCCAAGTCAAAAAACGCTATTTTGCTCGAGTGGAGGGGAAAGTACGGATGCACCGGGGGGAAATTAATGCGCCATTAATCTGTGATTGGGAACGCAGGCCAAGACAGAAAATTGACTGGTTTGCAGGCAAGCCATCCCACACCTATTTTGAACTTCGCTCTCAAACAGGGACCCATTCCGACCTGATTTTGTTTCCGATTACCGGTCGCTCACATCAGCTTCGAGTTCACTGCCAATTCATTGGTCATCCGATCATTGGAGATCAGTTATACAACCCGAATTCGAAATCTCAGCGAATGCTACTTCATGCCGAGTACATCCGCTTTGTTCACCCCCGAGAGCAGCAGACGGTTGAATTGCACTGCCACCCAGCGTTTGCCCTCTAATTATTTTGTGCCACAAAATCGGATATCAAATCATCCAACACGCGCTTGATTTGAGCCTGCACCCCATCCAAGGATTGCGCTGCATCGATTACCGCAAAGCGCTCCGGCTGAGCGTGGATACGCTCCCAATAGGCGGCTCGGACATCCTCAAAAAATTCGACTTTTTCCTGCTCAAATCGATCCAATTCGCCACGTTTGCGCGCCCTCTCTAAACCCACCTGCACATCCAAGTCTAAGTAAATGGTTTTATCCGGCTGCCTGCCGCGCTGCACTAGGTGCTCCAATTTGCCAATGACACCTATAGGCAATTTTCGTCCACCGCCTTGGTAGGCGAAGGTGGCATCCGTAAAGCGATCACTCAACACCCAAGTCCCCTGCTGCAAAGCTGGAATGATTTTTTGATTGAGATGCTGCGCTCTGGCTGCAAACACCAATAACAGCTCAGCCATAGGGTCCACACTTTCATCTCGGCACTTTAGCAGGAGCTCACGCACCGATTCTGCCAGGGGTGTGCCTCCGGGCTCACGTGTCGTAAACAAATCCATACCGGCATGGAGAATGATCTGCTCGATGAACGCCACATTGGTGGACTTGCCCACACCTTCAACGCCCTCCACCGTAATAAACAAGCCTTGTTTTGCCATAGTCATAAAAAACCAAATTATTTTGTCGTAGGCGAAGAGCGGTAACCTTCTACTCGCTTAAATCGCTGGTATTGATTCACTGCCTGGTTGTGCTGCTCCAGAGTTGCGGAAAACTGATGACGGCCATCGCCACGAGCGACAAAATAGAGTGTTTCGCCCGGAGCAGGATGCAATGCTGCATGAATGGCCTCGCGCCCCGGCATGGCAATTGGAGTTGGCGGCAATCCTTTGATTACGTACGTATTATAAGGCGTCTTCTGACGTAGATGTTTGCGGGTAATATTTCCCTGATATCGCTCACCTAACCCGTAGATCACCGTTGGATCCGTTTGCAAACGCATCCCTTTCAGCAATCGCCGCACAAAAACCCCGGCAATGGCGGGACGCTCGCTCGGCACTGCGGTTTCCTTCTCAACAATGGAGGCCATGATGAGAGCATCATAGGATGATTGATAAGGAACCTGCTCACCGCGACCCTGCCACTCCTCTTCCAAAATGCTTTGCATACGATCATACGCACGCCTAAGCACTTGAATATCTGTATCTTTTGCTCGGTATTGATAGGTATCAGGGTAAAACCAACCCTCTGGGTGGTCGATCGGAAGATCCAGCAACAACATCTGCTGTTCAAGATCTTTTCCCGCCAACAGAGACTCTAACTTCGGCGCTTGCGCAAGTTGGACAATGAACTCAGCGAAGGTCTTACCTTCGACAAGAGTCAGTTCATAGGTGATTACTTTACCGCTCTGCAACAATGCCAGCAGCATAATGGGAGTGAGGTTTTCCTCGAGTTGATATTCACCCACTTTGATCGGTTCTGGAGCAAAAAAACGGCCATAGAAGCGCCAGATTTTTGGCCACTGGAGGATGTGTTCTCGCTCCAACCGATGGCCAACCGAAGTTAAGGTTTCGCCTCTGGCAACGGTAAAAATTTGGTTCTGAGCCGAAATATTAAGCGGCTGGTGAAGCCAGCGATGCCAATACCCAATGACACCAATTACAACAAACGTTATCAGTAACAGGGTAGTGAACAATACCCAGCGCAGCTTAGCTGTCAGCATGTCCGCTCCAAAAAGCATTCAATCGCCGCTGCAAGCGTTTCGTAAGGGGCCCAACAGGCCAGCTATGTTGATGCTGTTTAATCACCGGTTGAATACCTCGAAGGCTATTACAAACAAACACCTCATCGGCTTGGATCAAACTTTCGATACGCATAGGCAACTCAGTAACACCGAGAGACAAAGAATCAGCGAGCGTATCCATAATCAGAGTACGCATTACCCCCCGCACCCCGGCGTGGGTTAACTCAGGGGTCAGCAACTGACCATTTTGTATTGCGAACACATTGTGATGCATTGCTTCGACGATCATCCCATTCACATCCAAGAGAAGCCCATGCAACTCACCAACAGCGGCCTCCCAAGATGTTGATTGCGCTGCCAACACGTACTCCAGTCGATTCAAATGCTTCATTCCTGCCAAATAAGGGTTGTGTGACAACCTATGCTCCAGAACCTGCAGCGCCACAGGTTGTGGATCGCCGTGTTCAAACGCGTGAAATATAAAAAGCGTAGTTGGATGAGTCGCATTCAGCAATGGAGGGTAATACCCGCGGCCCCCTTGACCTCGGGTATGAATAAGCTTGATCGCGCCGGAAGCGACACCTTGGCCAGCAATTTCACTTAAAAAACGAGCCAAATGTGCACGAAGCAGCGTCAAATCCAAAGGAATATGCAGTCGCAGACAAGATGATTTTAACCGGGAAAGATGGCGATCCAGCAGCGGGATAACGCCTTGGGATAATCTAAGTGTCTCAAACAGGCCATCACCAAAGGCGAGCCCCCGATCCAACGGTGAAACGCCATCTTCCACAACGCCGTTGATCATGATCAGCGGCCTGCTGGAGGAATTTGGTTTGATCACTTAGACTCGCATGCGCTTAATCAACGCTTTTGAATACCAAGGTTCCGTTGGTACCACCAAAACCAAAGGAATTACTCATTGCCGCCCGAATGGCTTGAGGCTGCGCCTGATGAGGTACAAAATTAAGATCGCACCCTTCATCTGGATTATCGAGATTGATGGTTGGCGGTGCAATTTGATCGCGAATAGCCAATATCGTAAATATGGCCTCGATTGCACCAGCAGCCCCCAACAAATGCCCCGTCATAGACTTGGTTGAGCTAACGGTTAGCTGTTGAGCATGATCCCCGAATACCGACTTAAGCGCTTTACACTCCGCCAAATCGCCAGCCATCGTCGAGGTGCCGTGAGCGTTAATATGCTGGATATCTTCAATTTGCATGGATGCATCTGCCAATGCATTGCGCATCGCCTGAGCTGCACCCTCGCCGTTTTCGGGCGGCGATGTCATATGAAATGCATCAGCACTGGTTCCAAAACCAACCAACTCAGCGTAAATACGCGCGCCTCGAGCAACTGCATGCTCGTAACGTTCCAACACAATCACGCCGGCACCATCACCTAAAACAAAACCATCGCGGTCTTTATCCCAGGGCCTACTGGCTTTTTCAGGCGCATCATTGCGTGTGGAAAGCGCTCGAGCGGCACCAAAACCACCTATACCGACGGGTGTCGTTGCCATCTCCGAACCACCACACATCATCGCGTCGGCATAGCCGAACATAATTTCACGCGCGGCTAAACCAATACTGTGTGTCCCCGTTGTACAGGCTGTGGTCACCGCTATATTTGCCCCCTTGAATCCATACTTGATTGACAAATTACCGGCAATCATATTAATGATCGAACCAGGAACAAAAAAGGGGGAAACTCGACGCGGCCCTTTTTGCGCAATACTGAGAGTAGTATTTTCGATTGAACCTAAACCACCAATCCCTGACCCGATAACACAACCAATCCGGTTGGCATTATCCGCTGTTACCACAAGGCCGGAATCCGCCATGGCCTGAGAACCAGCAATCATGCCGAATTGAATAAACGGATCAATTTTGCGAGCCTCCTTCTCTGTCATATATGGCGATATATCCAAATCCTTAACGGAAGCACTGAACTGAGTTGAGAAAGCACCAGCGTCAAATGAGGTTATCGCACTTGCACCGCTTTTACCCGCCAATATTCCAGTCCAGGATTCGGCAACCGTATGGCCAAGTGGACTGACCATACCCATTCCTGTTACCACTACTCGGTTACGCCCCACTGTACTCCCCCAAATAGAAATTGCTTGGTTGCGAGAATGAAGTAGGGAGTAAACTCCTGCTTCATTCGAATATCGCTAAAATTCGGTCGACAAAATAAAAGCCGTGCTACCTATGATAGAACGGCTTCTAAATTTGAAAGCTTGTCGGTTTAGACGGATGTTACGCCAAATTCTGGTTTATGTAGTCTATGGCCAGCTGCACTGTCGTGATCTTTTCAGCTTCTTCGTCAGGGATCTCGGTTTCGAATTCCTCTTCCAAAGCCATCACCAACTCAACAGTATCTAGGGAGTCAGCACCCAAATCGTCGACAAACGAAGCGCTGTTTTTAACTTCTTCTTCCTTTACACCGAGTTGTTCGGCAACAATTTTTTTAACTCTTTCTTCGATGCTGCTCATAATGGTTTGTAGCTCCTAATAGCCTTTTTAAAATCTTTAAAATTTAGCAGTCGTTAATCAGCAGACATGGCCGCCACTCGCCGCCGTTAAATTCCGCGATCTCAAAGACCGCAGGGTAAATGAAAGCGCGCATTTTAACGCGAAAATCGTCGCTGTGTAATCCACAGCTTCGATTTTCTTTCGGATTAATTAATTAATCCATATAATTCAACAACTTAACTACAAATACAACGACCAACGGACAATTGACCGCAGATCAACAATAGCATTAAAAAAAACCAATAGACCTTTGTTTTTATTGGCTTTTTTAATTAGCACATATACATACCACCGTTCACATGGATGGTTTCACCTGTCACGTACGCGGCATCACCACTGCACAAAAATCGTACAACCGAGGCGATTTCCTGCGGATCGCCCAAGCGACCCAAGGCAATACCGGACAGCAAACTCGCCCTTTGATCTTCCGGCAATGCACGCGTCATGTCCGTGTCGATAAAACCCGGTGCCACTGAATTGACCGTGATATTGCGCGAACCCACCTCTTTGGCCAAGGACCTAGCAAACCCCATCACCCCAGCTTTAGTGGCCGAATAATTGGTCTGCCCAGCATTCCCCATAGAGCCAACGATGGAACTGATGTTCACAATTCGCCCCCAGCGCGCCTTTAACATGCCTCTCAAACACGCCTTGCTCAAGCGATAAACCGCACTCAGGTTGGTGTTGATCACATCAAACCATTCCTCATCAGACATGCGCATAAGCAGATTGTCTTTCGTTATACCCGCATTATTGACCAATATGGTTATAGTGCCGAAGTCTTTGGTGATATTCGCTATGAGGGCGGAAACAGATTCAGGGTCTGTCACATTGAGCACCATGCCCCGTCCCTCAACGCCTGCCTCACGCAGCTGCTCGCTAATGGCTTTAGCTCCGTTCTCAGAGGTTGCGGTTCCAATTACAATACAATTGTCAGCCCCAAGCCGCGCGGCAATAGCTGCCCCAATGCCGCGACTGGCACCCGTTACTAATGCTACTCGTTTGTCTCCCATGAATTAATCCCCTTAACCTACTATTGTTTTTGGCAATGCAGAGCCCGCCGCCCCTTGAACACCGCTGGCGTCATCCATTATTGGTATTAATGCAGCCAGAGAATCAGAGGAATCGCTGGTATGCGTATTAAGTGACTTTTCTATCCTGCGGGCTAGGCCCGAGAGCACCCTACCGGGACCACACTCAATGACATCAGTCACCCCAAGCTCGACAATGGATTTCATGCAATCCACCCAACGCACAGGTGAGTAAATCTGTTCTACAACGATACTTTTTAACTGTTCGAGATCTGAGGCTCGCCGTGCGTCAACATTGTGAATCACGGGAACGTCAGGCATGCGAAAGCCAACGGCATCCATGTCCAGAGCCAGGCGCTCCGCTGCGGGCTTCATCATCGCAGTATGGAAGGGGGCGCTCACCGCCAGTGGCAATGCTCGCTTGGAGCCCGCCGCCTTGCACAATCCTGATGCCCGGGCCACAGCTTCTGCATGGCCAGCGATCACAACCTGACCAGGGGAATTAAAATTGACCGCTGATACGATTTGATCCTGACTGGCCTCAGAACAAACCTCCGCGATGGTTTGATCATCCAATCCAATTATGGCAGCCATACTGCCAACTCCAACGGGGACCGCTTGCTGCATATACTGGCCGCGCAGCCTTGCGAGTTTCACCGCATCAGTAAAATCCAACGCCCCAGAACACACCAACGCCGACCATTCACCGAGACTGTGCCCTGCCATAGCGGTAGCTTGAAACTGAAAAAGTTCATTCATAACGCGCCAGACCGCCACGCTTGCGGTCAACAAAGCAGGCTGCGCATTTTCTGTAAGATTCAAAGCCTCTTGCGGACCTCCCTGAACCAGTTGCCACAAATCCTCGCCTAGGACCTCACTTGCCTCAGCAAATGTCTGCTTTATTGTGGAATGAGTGGTGGCCAGCTCGCTCAACATCCCCACAGTCTGCGAACCCTGCCCGGGAAAAACAAATGCTATTTTTGTAGCATTAGTCATTTATCACCTCGTCTATCATGCTAAATATGGAAACCACTTTGAATGTGTGCAATGGTGCCTGCGCAAACCTGCTCGTAGGCAACCGCAATCGAAGCCATGAACCCCTCTTCGCTAGCCGCTCCGTGACTTTTAACCAATACTTTTGTCAACCCCAGGAATAACGCCCCATTGAAGCGTGCGAGATTGTATTCCCGTCGCCAGGATTGCATTACAGGTTGAGCCAACTTGCCCAACAACCTCGTAAAAACACTTTTGTTAAAGCTATTATCCAAAGATTTCTGCAAAAATTCCGTCGCGCCCTCACTGGCTTTTAAGAGCACATTACCGGAAAATCCATCACAGACGACGATATCCACGCCCCCCCGGTAAATATCACCCGCCTCCACAAAACCCACATAGGCCGATGCAAACTCCCGCTCAAACAACTCCGCCGCCTGACGCTGTAAGTCACGACCCTTCTGAGCTTCAACCCCCACATTTAACAGGCCCACCCTCGGGATTTTTGCAGACCCGGAATTCACTAGGATCCAGGCCATTTCGCCAAACTGGAGTAATTGCTCTGCACTGCAGTCCAAGGACGCCCCCAAATCCAAGACCCAGCAATGTCCATGCTCCGACGGCAAAGCCTTGCAAATAGCCGGACGATGTATGCCGTCAAGTGTTCCAAGTAAGCGCAGGCCGAAAGCCATAAGCGCTCCGGTATTGCCAGCACTGACGCACGCATGTGCCCGATTTTCAGCAACCAAGTTTATGGCTTCAGCCATAGATGAATTGTGCTTGTATCGCAAAGCCGTACTGGGACGCTCGGCCATATCAACAACGGTTTCTGCGTGTTGAATATCGATGTGTGGCAAGCCATGTTGAATTGAATGTTCTATTAGCTGCCTGTCCCCCACCAGGGTAATATTCACATCTGGATGAGCGAGGAGGAACTTTTGCGAGGCAGAAACGCACAAGCGGGGACCGAGGTCCCCGCCCATGGCATCGACTGCAATATGAATCTTATCCGACAATACGAACAGAATTCCTTATTCTTCGTCTTTACCTTCAATCACTTTGCGGCCACGATAAAAACCGTCTGGCGTAACGTGGTGACGCAAATGTTTTTCACCAGTTGTTGAATCAACTGACAGGGTTTCTGCGGTCAGTGCGTCGTGTGAACGGCGCATTCCACGCTTGGAACGAGTTTTTCGATTTTGTTGAACTGCCATGGCAACTTCTCCTAGAGCTTGTTAGGAATTTAAGTGTTCCAAAACTATTTTTTAGTCGTTTCTTTAAGGTGCTTGAGCACTTCAAAGGGGTTATTTTTGTCCGCACCCGCTTCGGCCTGAACCTCGCCGGTAGACAGCAATGAACTGTCTACACAGGCATCTTGATGATAGGCGACAAACGGCATATTCAGCAGTATTTCGTCTTCTATCATGGCGTAGAGATCCGCCTCATCCTCGGCAACAATCCATGGTTCTAACGCCGCCGGAAGCGCCTTAGCATTTTCCTCCGACCAGACTATTGCCAAAGCCACCTCACATTGAAGTGATTCCACCAAATCACCTAAACAGCGTTGACACTGCATAGTCACTTCAGCAGAAATACGACCCTCAACTACTTTATTCCTGCTTTCATCGAGTTTAAACTCGATTTCTGCGACAACATGGTCGGCGGTAATTCCCGCCTCCCGGAGCCGAACCATTTTAGCAACGGGTACCATCCCCGACAATTTCACACCTAATTTGGCGAGCCGTCGGGGTTCAACTATGTTAGGAATACTGTTATTTGGGGTGCCTTCAGACATAAGCGCGCAATAATATTGACTTGCCCCAACACTGTCAAAGAAAACCTGATAAATTTTGCACTAAATCCCCTAAAACGCCACAACTATGACTGCAATCGACAATTCTAGCGCTCCCCACCTGATACTAGCCTCTGGTTCGAACTATCGAGCCCAGCAACTAAAGCAGTTACAACTCACTTTTACCCGTGAAGTGGCCGACATTAACGAGCGCGACTGGATCGCCAACTCAGCCAAAGACCTCGCCATAGAACTCGCCACCGCCAAAGCCTCATTTGTTTTGAACAAATGCCCTCACGCAGTCGTGATCGGTGCAGATCAAACTGCCCAGCTCAACGGCCAACTACTGCATAAACCCGGAACGCGTGAGAAAGCCCAACAACAGCTGAGCTCCAGCTCCGGTCAAATTGTAAAGTTCAATTCAGCCATCTGCGTTATGGACCGTGAACGAACTCTGACAGCCTGTACCCCCTGTGAAGTTAAGTTTAAACACCTCAGCGAGGAAGAAATAGAAAGCTACCTCGATCGAGAAGAGGCGCTCGACTGTGCCGGCAGCTTTAAATGCGAAGGCTTGGGTATCGCACTCTTTGATCGCATCACCAGTGACGATCCCTCGG
Organism: Cellvibrionaceae bacterium; assembly: GCA_050289365.1. Lineage (GTDB taxonomy): Bacteria > Pseudomonadota > Gammaproteobacteria > Pseudomonadales > Cellvibrionaceae > JBNKFP01. Next base: position 9,952 of record JBNKFP010000063.1, read on the forward strand.
CACTGATTGGCCTGTCACTGATCAAACTCTGCCAACTGCTGAGAGAGTTCAATATAAAGACCCTTTAATCACGACGATGCCATTCACCCACCGCCCCCGTTACAACAAAGCTTGTATCTGGGCAAATTCATCCAAACACTTTACTGGCCTATAAGGAAGTAACCGAGGTAAAGCGTGAGCCCCGTAACTCACCGCAATGCACGGCACCTCGGCCCTCATCGCCATCTCCATATCGTATTCTGTATCGCCAACCATAAATGCATCTCGCGCATGACTGCCCAATTCGAGCAACAATTCATTGAGCATTTTGGGATGCGGCTTAGATTCGGTTTCATCGGCGCAGCGAGTTGCATCGAAAAAGTTCGCCAATCCCAGATTACGGAGCACCCGATCCAACCCACGGCGACTTTTCCCGGTGGCCACAGCGAGCTTGAAACCACTGGCTCTAATTTTATGCAAACTTTCAAGCACGCCCGGAAACAGCTGAGAACTGACCTTATCCTCAATAGCATAAACTTCTGAATAGGCGCTGCGCAACGCACTCACCGCAGCAGCATCAATGGACGGGTATAGATGGCGAATGGCTTCAGGCAACCCCAAACCAATAATGTTGCGCACTTGATCCGCCGTTTTTTGCTCAAGACCAATCTTGGCGGCCGCTTTTTGCATACACAAAACAATCTTGTCCGTTGAATCACAAAGGGTTCCATCCCAATCAAATACAAACAACATAATAAGGTGCTTCCAATTAAAGTTGAGTCAATCTATCGATATATTTTTGCAAATCTGCAGGCATTGGCGCAGACACGTCAAAAGCAAAGGGCTCCGGCAACGACAAATTTAAGGCATACGCGTGCAAAAATAAGCGCCCCAGGCCACGAGCCATCAGCGCTGAATTGAGCGAAGTTTCACCGTACTTCATATCGCCAACCAGGGGACAACCAGCATGAGCCGCGTGCACACGAATCTGGTGCGTTCTCCCAGTTACAGGGGAGGCTTCCAACAAGGTAGCGTCAGCATATCGCTGAATCACTTTAAAAAGCGTGGTAGAGGCTTTTCCCTCTTGATGCACTCGGACAATGCGCTCACCAGAAGCGGTAACGAAACGCTTCAGAGGAACATCAACCTTGGCGAGATTTTTAGGCCATTGCCCCTGAACCAGAGCCCAATAACGCTTGTGAATCGATTTGCGCTCGCGCAATGCATCTTGGAGTAATTTCAACACCGAGCGCTTGCGAGCGACCATGACACATCCGGAGGTTTCTCGATCTAAACGATGGACCAACTCCAAAAAGCCTTTGTGGATACCAAGTTGACGCAACGCCTCAATCATACCCAAGTTGATACCACTACCACCGTGCACGGCCAAACCAGAGGGCTTATCAACAACTAGCAGCCCATCCTGATCTCGCAATATCGAGGACCTGAGTTCATCCGCCAACTGATTACTGGGACGCGGAATATGCCCTTGCTCCGCCAGCCGGACCGGCGGAATCCGAACAATATCCCCATCATTTAGACGAGTATCGGGCTTCACCCTTCCTTTATTAACACGCACTTCCCCTTTACGAACAATCCTGTAGATGGCGGATTTGGGCATACCCTTAAGGCGGGACATCAAGTAATTGTCGAGGCGCTGCCCCTGCTCATCACTCGTAACGGTTAAAAACCGGACTTGCTCTGTCATGTATTTCTCAAACAAAAGTCGCATTCTACGTTAATCGAGCTGCCTGGAACATAATTCTCTTCCGCTAAAATGACGCCCCAATCCTTTCTAAGGTCTACAAGTCGCCACTAATTACAACTATATGTATCACAAATTTGAAAGACGACTAGGATACTGCTATATTCCAACATTGCATGGGCTTGTAGTCCACTGGCACAAGTGTGGCGAAAAGAGATTGCCACGATGAATTTGCCAGCACCATGGTCGCTACGGCTTCACGCAACGCATACCAATTGAGAACAAATGGGTCCGGACCTGTAAAGCACCGGACAAAAAGTAAGCACTAGAGCATAGCGCTTAGTTATAGTAACAACCCAGATACGTGAAAATAAGGAGATCTGCGAGAATAAAGCAGGCATTGATTTAGCTAGCACAGCGCTTTGCAGCAAGATGGCAGACACATTTTACGGTCCGCAACTGCGCAATATATTTGACTGGATACAAGCAACAAACACATAAACCAGTCCTTAGGTAAAGCCCAAAAGCAAGTAGCACAAGTCAACCTCAAGTTCTGCAGACCTTAGAGAATTAACGATTGAATCCATTAGGCATGGCGAAAGTGTCGCCCTGCTCAGGTATTACTGCCAATCCGTTAGGCAGGTAAATTTCAGCTGGAGTCGGGAGCAAATTCGAGCAACCCGCCACCTTAAGCTGGTCGGATAATCAAACCGATTGCCGAAGACTAAGGCTCAATCGTCCGTGTCAAATAACTGACTGGGCAAAACGATAATTTTGCGCGACGCTCTTAGAACATTGAAGAGAATCGCTCATGAAGAGAATGTTAATAAATGCCACCCAACCTGAAGAAATTAGGGTGGCGCTGGTCGACGGCCAGTGGTTGTATGATTTAGACATAGAGAATCGCTTAAGAGAACAGAAAAAAGCCAATATATATAAAGGTAAAATTACCCGCGTTGAACCCAGCCTGGAAGCGGCATTTGTCGATTACGGCGCAGAGCGTCACGGCTTCTTACCCCTCAAAGAAATCTCCCGAGAATACTTCGCAAACTCTGACCGGAATAACGGCGACAGCCGCACACGCATTAAAGATGTGGTGAGAGAAGGCACCGAGGTGCTGGTGCAAGTCGAAAAAGAAGAGCGAGGTAACAAAGGGGCCGCATTAACCACGTTTATCTCACTCGCCGGCCGTTATTTGGTACTCATGCCCAACAACCCTAGAGCCGGTGGCATTTCACGACGAATTGATGGTGACGACCGCAATGACCT
>JBNKFP010000064.1:0-12876 GCA_050289365.1 Cellvibrionaceae bacterium
ATGCCTTTCAGGAGGCGGACATTTTGGGGATGACCCTAGGCATTGTGAAGCATTCCTATCTGGTAACCAGCGTCGATGATTTGCCCAACTTAATACATAAAGCCATAGCAATCGCTTGCTCAGGGCGACCTGGCCCAGTTTGGATTGACGTACCTAAAGATGTCTTATTGCAAGACGTGGTCGATGTGAATAGGAAGCAAAAGCCGTCTGTTCTTAAGGAAATGAAGGACGCAACGGATCTGAGCCAAGCGATTGGACTCATTCAACAGGCTCAGCGGCCCTTGATTTTCAGTGGCGGTGGGGTTGTTGCGGCGGATGCAGTTGAGGCGCTGCGCACCTTCGCTACAAAATTACGAATTCCGCATGTGGTTTCGCTTAAAGGCATTGGCAATCCAGGCAAAAATAATCCATTGAATTTGGGCATGATCGGCATGCACGGCTCTAGGGCTGCTAATGAAGCGGTCTCAGAATGTGATTTACTCATTGCCATTGGTGTTCGCTTTGATGATCGTGCAACCGGAAAAGTCGATACCTTTGCGGCCAATGCCAAAATCATTCACATGGATATCGACCACCGAGAATTTAATAAAAATAAAGCAATACACTGTGCTCTGAGTGGTGATCTAAAGGTAAATTTGATGAATTTGGAGGAAGTCTTGGTTCATCAATTACATTTTGAGCCGTGGCGACTTTTCTGTTCAAAGCTCAAACAAAACAAAGGGTTTGCCAACTCAGTTCCATTGGCAAATTCAGAACACATCACCGGGGCAGGTTTTTTAAGTCGGTTAAACCAATATATTAAACACGATACATATATAGCCTGTGATGTTGGTCAGCACCAAATGTGGGTGGCGCAATATTTGGATTTTGATCACCCGCGGCAGCACCTCAGCAGTGGTGGGCTGGGCACAATGGGTTACGGTCTGCCCGCAGCAATAGGCGCGAGTTTTGTCAAGCCGAATTGCCAGATTATCAATATCAGCGGAGACGGCTCTTTTATGATGAATTTGCAAGAGCTGGCTACCATCAAACGTTTTGACTTGCCAATAAAAATCATTATTTTAAATAATCAACATTTGGGCATGGTACGCCAACAACAGCAACTGTTTTATCGCGGTCGCTACAGCGAAGTGGATCTATCCGATAATCCCGACTTTGTCGCTTTAGCCAAAGTATTTGGCATACCCGCTAAGAGGCTCACAGATCCCCAAAAAATGGAAGTCTCGATATTAGAATTTATTAAGGCTCCCGGTAGCTTTCTATTGGAAGTTGAAATTGACGCGGTCGCTAATGTCTGGCCCATTGTAAAACCTGGATGTGGCAATCATCAAATGTTGGAAGCCAGATCGGATGAATGTCATTGAGAATTATGGGTAAGCGAATGAGTGATACAGAAGAATTTCAGTTGCAATGTCATTTCAAAAACCAGCCAGCGTCATTGGAGCGAATACTGCGTATAATTCGGGTGCGGGGATTTACTCTCGATAGCTTGAATATGCACATCGAGGACAATGACTGTCATTGTGTTATGCAGTTGTCCGGCGTACGATCGTTGACGAATTTGATTTGTCAGTTGGCTAGCCTTGAACCGGTGATGTCAGTAACTCAGCTTCATTGTGGAACCGGAGTGAAAACCCTGGCTACTGCGTTAAATTGATGATTAGTATTGTTGGAAACAGGTCAAATGGGGTTTTCATCTATCAAGACAATTTTTTGATGAACGTATAAATTGCAATTGGACTCTGTCATTTATAGCAAACGCATTCTAAGGCGACTAAATGAAACGTCTTCAGCTGATTGACTTATTGAATGAAGCGAGACAGTGCCAAGTGTGCGCGGGACATTTAAGCCATCCACCTCGTCCCGTTTTGCGGGCGAGCTCCACGGCCCGCATACTGATTATTGGCCAAGCCCCTGGATCCCGTGTTCATGCCAGCGGCGTTCCTTGGGATGATCCCAGTGGTGATCGCTTGCGCAAGTGGTTGAGTATCGACAAACAGACTTTTTACGATGACACGCGCGTGGCCATTATTCCTATGGGATTCTGTTACCCAGGCAAAGGCTCCTCTGGAGATTTACCTCCACGCCCAGAATGCGCACCTAAGTGGCATGAAGCATTGATTTCCAAGTTGCCGGAAGTTCGACTAACACTGCTTATTGGCCACTATGCTCAGCGCTATTATTTAAGTGTAGGAAAAACTACACTGACGGCCACGGTGGCCAGTTGGGAGGATTATTTGCCCCAGTATTTCCCTCTGCCCCACCCCTCACCGCGCAATCAAATATGGCTAAAAAGGAACGCTTGGTTTGAACAAGAGGTTGTGCCGGAATTGAGATTGCGTGTGCAACAGATTTTTGATTAAAGTACCGACCTGAAAGGAAAATTAATCCATTTTTCGTTCCCATGCAAAGCATGGGAACGAGCGTACAAGTGAGTAAGTTCCTACATAATAAAATTAAAATTTCTTAAATTGTACCTAAATCCGCCTCGAAGTCACGGATTCAGGTTTTCATTTAGACCAACAACTTGCTCCTCCAGCATCCATCCACCACCCAGCGATTTGTAAATCCCAATTAAATTGAGTAATACCTGAATATCACTCTGCGCCAGTTGGGCACTGATGTTGAGTTGTTCACGCTGTGCGTCCAGCACGCTGATGAAATCACTGCTGCCCAATTTAAACTTTTTACTCGCTAACGAAGCGGCTCGGGTGCTCGCTTTAGCGGCTTGTTGCAGCCCGATGCGACGCTGTTCTTCGCGAGTAAAGTTTTGCAAGTTGTTGTCGGTTTCTTCCAAGGCCATTAAAACACTTTGTTCAAATTCCGCTAAACGCGCTTGGGTGCGGGCATCAGCAGCATCTATTTGTGCGTAAACTCGGCCCATATTAAAAGCGGCCCAATGTATTCGTGGAGCAAATAAAAAAGTTGAAGCATTGCCTTCACCCAGGCGTGACCAATCGCTGGATAGGTAACCCAAACCTCCGCTAAAACTGATGCTCGGGTAAAGTTCGGAGACGCGAATATTGTATTGCGCAACAGCAACGGCCAGAGCGTGCTCCGCACGGCGAATATCGGGCCGGCGCTTTAATAAGCTGTGCGGATCGCCTACAGCAAAGGTGGCGGGCAAATTGGGTAGTGGTTGCGGAACAGCCAGTTGGGATTTCAGTTCATTAAGGTTGCCACCGGTCAATACGCCAAGGCGATTGAGGGAACGGTTAATTTCAGCGGCCAGACTTGGAACGCGTGCACGCGTCAATTCCAACTGTGCTTTTGCGCGAGCCACATTGAGCTCGTCACCCAAACCAACTTCTGCAAATCGCTGAGCGAGGTTGAGGGTCTGCTGTTGATTGACAACATTTTGCTGGGCGACATCGAGTAAATATTGACTGCCGCGCAGTACAACATAGGCACGTGCGACCTCGGCTGTAACGCTCACTTGTGCTGCCTGTAAATCCGCTTCTTTGGTTGCAGCGAGTTCTCTGGCCTCCCTTACACCATTGCGCACCCGCCCAAATAAATCCAGCTCCCAAGATGCATCAAAACCCGTGCTGTAGGTTTCGCTGATGTGTGAACCCGTGTCGCCAACCACATCCGCGCTTTGGCGTTGACGGACACCCTTTATGTTGGCTTCGACAGTGGGATAGAAATCCAATTTACTGTTGCGCAAATAGGCGCGTGATTCGGCCAATGACGCTGCGGCGATGCGAATGGAGTGATTGTAAGCCAGGGCGCTGTCAACCAGTTCATTCAATTGCGGATCATTAAATTGCGACCACCAAACCGCTATCGGTTGCGCGCTAGTGGCGTTTTCCGGCAAATCGAAATGCGTTGTCGGCACTGCCAATTGCGCACTATTGAGTACATCTTCAGTGGATTTATAGGTACTGCAAGAGACAATCGTGAGCGGTAATAACGCGCTAACCGCCAATTTTAAAAATTTCGATGAATAGTACATAGCGGCTCCTTAAGCGTTTGCTTGAGCGTGCAGTTTGGTGATTGAAGGAGGCTTTACTTCAGGCAATGACTGCTCTGTAATGGCATAGCTGCGACGTTCCAACTTGCGCAGCAAGACATAAAACACCGGCGTAAAAAACAAACCAAAGAAAGTGACACCCAGCATCCCAGAAAATACTGCAATGCCCATAACACTGCGCATCTCAGAGCCTGCGCCAGTGGAAAAGACCATAGGTAAAACGCCCATAATAAATGCGAATGAGGTCATCAATATGGGCCTTAATCGCATACGGCTGGCGGTAACCGCAGCCTCAAAAGTGGCCAAGCCCCGATGTTCTAACTCGCGCGCGAACTCGACAATTAAAATGGCGTTTTTGCTGGCTAAACCGGCCAAAACAAAGAGGCTGACTTGGGTAAAAATGTTGTTGTCGCCTTTGGTTAACCAAACCCCAAAGAGGGCTGCCAGGATTGATAGGGGTACGATTAAAACCACCACTAACGGCAGAGCCAAACTCTCGTACTGGGCCGCTAACACCAAAAACACCAACAACAAACACAGAGGCAGAATCAGGATAGCGGTATTGCCAGCGAGCACTTCCTGGTAGGTGAGATCGGTCCACTCGAATTCGATGCCACTGGGCAAAGTTTCTTTCAGTATGGCGGTTATCGCATCTTGCGCCTGTCCACTGGAATAGCCCGGTGCGGTATTGCCATTTAAATCTGCCGACAGATAACCGTTGTAGTGGGTAGCGCTCTCTGGGCCATAGCTTTCGTCCATGGTCAGCACGGTACCTAATGGCACCATATCACCCTGCAGGTTGCGTACTTTTAACGCCAGCGCATCGGCAGGCGTATTGCGGTATTCCGCATCAGCCTGAGCGATAACCTGGTAAGTGCGGCCAAACTGGTTGAAGTCATTGACGTAGAGTGAACCCAAGTAAATTTGCATAGTGTCAAAAATGTCTTTGATATTGAGGCCCAATTGTTTCGCCTTGGTGCGATCAAGATCGGCATACAATTGCGGGACATTGATTTTGTAGTTGGAGTACACACTCGCTAACTCGGGTCTTTGCCAGGCTTTTTGTTGCACCTGTTGCACGACTTCGGCCAATTTTTCGTAACCTAAGCCGGCGCGATCTTCGATCTGTAATTTGAAACCACCCGTGGTGCCCAAACCGCGCACGGGAGGTGGCGGAAAGATAGCGATAAAAGCTTCTTCAATTCCGGCGAATTTCATTTGTAATTTGTGAGCTATAGCACCAGCCGAAAGTTCGGCGCCATGACGTTCTTCAAACGGTTTGAGCGGGAAAAATACGATTCCAGCACTGGAGCTGTTCATGAAACCGTTAACGCTTAGGCCGGGGAACTGCACAGCGTTGTCAACACCGGCTTCGGACATGCCAATGATACCCATTTCCCGAATTACGGCATTGGTACGCTCAAGGGTAGCGCCATCCGGTAGTTGGGCAAATGCGATTAAGTATTGTTTATCTTGTGCCGGTACAAAGCCTTTTGGAATCACATTAAATTCCGCAACGGTCACTGCCAACAGCACGCCATACACCAACACCATAATGCCTTTGCGGCCCAACAATCTGCCTACCTGGTTGGAATAGCCATTGGATGCGCGTTTAAAGGTGCGGTTGAACCAAGCAAAAAAGCGCCCGAACATGGCGTCGATTAAACGGGTCAGACGATCTTTAGGTGCGTCGTGGTTTTTTAATAATAAAGCGGCCAAAGCCGGACTTAAGGTCAGTGAATTGATTGCTGAAATGACTGTTGAGATGGCGATGGTTAACGCGAATTGTTTGTAAAATTGCCCGGTCAAGCCGCTGACAAAAGCGATCGGCACAAACACCGCGATGAGCGTAAGCGAAATCGCTATAATCGGCCCACTCACTTCTTGCATAGCCTTGTAGGTCGCTTTAATGGGGCTTAAACCCTCTTCAATATTGCGCTCGACATTTTCGACTACCACGATGGCATCGTCGACCACAATACCGATGGCCAAAACCAATCCGAACAGCGATAGGGTATTGATCGAAAACCCGAATATCGACATCAAGGCAAATGTGCCGACAATTGAAACCGGTACCGCCAGCAGAGGAATAATGGATGCTCGCCAGGTTTGTAAAAATAGAATCACCACCAGTACCACTAGGGCTAAAGCTTCGAGCAGTGTTTTGATCACCGCCTTAATCGAACTCTTGACGAATACAGTCGGGTCGTAAACCACACGGTAATCCACACCTTCGGGAAATCGCTGTTTTAATTTGGCCATAGTGGCGCGAACGTTTTCCGATATTTGAATGGCATTGGCGCCGGGCGACTGGAAAATAGGAATGGCAACGGCAGGTTGACTGTCGAGCATCGAACCCAAACTAAAATCGGAAGCGCCGAGTTCAACTCGGGCGACGTCTTTTAAACGCGTAATTTCGCCATTGCGTCCAGCGCGGATAATAATTTGATTGAATTCTTCGGGATTGTCTAAACGGCCCTTGGCGTTAACGGGAAGCTGCACATCAACCAAATTGGTAATAGGGGCCCCACCAATAATACCAGCAGCAGCTTGCACATTTTGTTCGCGAATGGCATTGACGACATCGGTGGCGGTTAGGTTGCGCTCGGCAATTTTTTCCGGGTTTAACCAGATGCGCATGGCGTAATCACCGGAGCCAAATAAACGCACTTGCCCTACTCCGGCTACTTTAGCTAATTCATCTTTGACGTTGAGGACTGCATAATTGCGCAGATAGAGTTCGTCATAGCTTTTATCTGGGGAAATTAAGTGGACCACCATCGTTAAATCGGGTGAACTTTTAACGACGGTCACACCCTGTTGACGAGTCGCTTCGGGTAGACGCGATAGCGCCCGTGAAACGCGGTTCTGCACCATTTGCTGAGCCAGATCCACATCGCTACCTATCTTAAACGTGACGGTAAGATTGAGGCGTCCATCGGTAGTGGCTTGTGAAGACATGTACAGCATGTTTTCGATGCCGGCGAGTTGCTCTTCCAAAGGTGTCGCCAAGGTTTCAGCTATGACTTTTGGGTTCGCTCCTGGGTAGGCAGCGCTGACCACCACGGAAGGCGGCGACACTTCCGGGTACTCGGAAATGGGTAATTGGAACATGGCAATTAAACCTGCTATAAAAATCAGCAGAGAAATAACGCCGGCGAAAATAGGTCGATCCACAAAAAATTTGGATATGTTCATATTGAACCTGCAAGGGAAACAAGTGGCTAATGAAAAAGCGCTGACAAAAAACAAACTGAAGCGGGCGCAGTAAGTTCAGCAGCCCAAGGTCGGTTCGTGACTCATTTAAAAAAGAAACAAAAACGAAAAGTGATCAGGGAGTAGATGCCACCTTAGCTTCGACTTCATGAGGCGCCACTACGGAATTGGGGCGCACGTGCGAAAGTCCGTTGACGATGACTTTATCGCCGGCGGCTAAACCGCTAAGCACAACCCGCTGGCCTTCGAAATAGTCACCTAATATGACTTCACGGTAATTGGCGGTGTTGTTGGCATCGACTACCAACACAAACTTTTTACTTTGGTTGGTGCCAATGGCGCGGCTAGGCAGTAACAGGGAATCGCGGGTTGAGGCCGAGCCCAAATTGACATTGGCAAACATACCTGCTGTCAAAGCGCCATCACGGTTGGTAAACAGCGCCCGGGCGCGAATGGTGCCGCTGGTCGCGTCGAGGCGATTATCGAATGAAGTAATGTGGCCTTCATAAACCACATCGCTGTTGCTGGCCAAGGTGAGTTGTACTGGCATGTTTTGATGATCTTTTGCCGTTCGAACAAAGTCGATATAGGTGGCTTCGTCGACATTGAACTCGGCAAACATTTGGCGATTCGCCACAACTTCCGTCAGTACCGGTGCGTTGGGACCCGCTTCAACCACATTACCTGTGGTCAATTCCGCACGGCCAACACGGCCTGAGATTGGTGCTCGAATATGCGCGTACTCAAGGTTGAGTTCTGCTCGACTCAGCGCCGCTTCCGCCTCTTTTACATCGGCATCGGCCACTTGTTTGGCACTTAGGGCTGAATCGAAAATACTTTGCGAAATCAGATTATCACTGGCTAATTGTTGCGAACGTTTCAGTTCATCTTGGGCGAGTTTGGCGCGAGATCGTGCGACCGCCAGCTTAGCCTGCGCTTGCGCGACAGACGCTTGGTGGGCTCGCGGATCGATCAGGAACAGGGGCTGATCCTTCTCGACTTGCTCGCCTTCGCGAAACAATACTTGCTGAATTGTGCCACTGACCAACGGACGGATGGTGGCACTTTCTACGGGCGCTAAACGCCCAGAAAATTTAACCCAAGTGCGAACGTCCTGCGGCTGCACAACTAAAACTTCCACTGCCGGTGCAGTCGGTACGGCGCCGGGGCCTTCAGCAAAGCTTTGCAGTGGAAAACAAGTAAGTACTAAACTGACTAGTATGGATTGGGTGAATGTTTTGAAAGGCGAAGATGAATCATAGGATAACACCGAGCTGGACATGCTTTATCTCCTTCTGCCGCTGGGCAAATTTCGTAAGGAAAAAGAGGGAATGGAACGATATTGAGTTGATGTGGTCCACTATACATACCGGTCGGTCTAATCGTCAAGTGATCATTTTTTGTAATTTGTGCTTAGGAACGCCTTAATATGGACGAAAACCTCTTAAAATTGATCAAAAATAAGGCTTTATACACACTTCACCTGACAACATTGGGGCGCTAACAGGCTCTCAAATAATCCAGCGGCATTGTAAAACATACCTTCCGGTATCATAATGTCCTCAATAACTACGCCGAGATAATCGATTTATGGCACCCACAGATACTCGCACAGTGCTTCTACAAACCGCTCTGGAATTGATTTGGAGTAGTAACTACAACTCCGTCGGGGTAAATGAGATCTGCAAGCGAGCAGCGGTGACCAAGGGCAGTTTTTATCATCACTTTGAATCCAAGGCGGAGCTGTTTTGCCAGGCGACGGAACAATACTGGGATAAGATTCGCCAGGAGTTGGATGCTTTGCTGTCACCCATCAACAGTCCCCTAGAGCAACTGGAAAGCTGGATAGCGTTAATTTTCGCCAACAAAATTGGTGATGACATAGATCATATTCCGGGCTGTGCTTTTTTTAATGCGGGCAGTCAAACCGGTTGCGAAGAAACGCAAGTCACGGAAACCTTGCAACTTATGATGGCCCGCGGTGCAAAATACAATTTAGCGCTGGTGCGTAATTTAGACGCTGGTAACTACCTATTACCGTTTGACGATGCTGAACAGCTTGCTCGTTTGATGCAGCAGTTTATTCACGGCTTTGTCAGCTACACCCGACTTACACGCAATTTAGCTGACGCCCGTCGCGACTTACCTGCCGGCATCTACCGTGTTATTGGATTGAAATCGGAATATTGGTTTAGCCGAACTCAAAATTAAGGCTCAGGGCAGGCCAAATACAATAATGCTTTGACCCCGTTGTTGCGCCAAGCCAGCCTTAATCTTTGAAAATCTGGAGTCCATCGTGAAAGCTATTGCCTATCAAAATTCTCTTCCAGCGACTGATAAACAGGCACTTCTGGATATCAGTTTGCCCGAACCAGTGGCTTCGGGACGCGATATTTTGGTGGACGTCCAAGCCATATCGGTCAACCCCGTAGATACTAAAATTCGTCGCTTTTCCTCGCCCGCTGAAGGCGAGTGGAAAGTTTTGGGCTTTGACGCCGCCGGTATCGTTCGTGAAGTTGGACCAGAGGTAAGACTCTTTAAGCCCGGTGACCGGGTTTGGTACGCGGGCTCTATAGCGCGCCCTGGCTGTAACAGCGAATTGCATTTGGTGGATGAACGCATTGCGGGTCCTATGCCTGAGTCGCTCGATTTCGCCGCCGCCGCGGCACTGCCTTTAACCAGTTTAACGGCATGGGAAATGCTATTTGACCGTTTGGCGATATCGCAAAATACGCATGCAACAGGTAAAGCCATCCTGATCATTGGCGCTGCCGGTGGCGTGGGATCCATCATGCTCCAACTGGCCAGAAAGTTAACCGGTCTGACAGTGATTGGCACCAGTGCTCGCGCCGAGAGCCAAGCTTGGATAAGCCAATTGGGTGCTCATCATGTGATTGATCACCGTCAGCCCTTGGCGGCGCAGCTGCAGGCCATTGGTGTGGCACATCCGGAATATGTGGTCAGCCTAACTCACACAGAACAGTATTTTGAGCAGATTGCCGAGTTTATCGCTCCCCAGGGTAAATTTGGATTAATAGATGATCCTGCCGAGCCCATCGATATTCTGAAATTGAAACGCAAAAGTATCTCTTTACATTGGGAACTGATGTTCACTCGCGCGTTATTTACCACCGTGGACATTCAGGTACAACATGATATTTTGACTGAAGTTGCGGCTCTAGTGGACAAAGGGGATATTCAAACGAGCTTAAGTGAGAATTTTGGAGCGATTAATGCAGCTAACCTACGCCGCGCCCATGCTTTAATTGAATCTGGTAAAGCGCGCGGCAAAATTGTGTTGGAGGGTTTTTAAAACCCTATTGGCTTATGATCTGGCCGCTGGTGGTGACCACTTCCCCAGGGGTTGCCGCTAAAAATGGCTGATTGACGCTAGCGTTTTTCACCGTGGCTCTGTTTTCGCTTGAAAAATTACACAGGTCACCATTATTGCTGAAAATATAAAAACCGTATTGCATGCAGTCGGTATTGGGTCCGGTGTGCTCTAGAGTAAAAATATGCCCAAATTCATGAGCTACGTGCCCCATGCAGTGGGCTGGATTGGCGTCATCGTAGGGGAAAGTATAGCCGTTGTTGTCACCCAGTAAGCAACGCAAATCGTCTCCATCCATCCAAGCACCGCCGAAATTGCCGCCAACGCGGCCGTCAAATCGAGCTTTCGGGTAATTGATTACACGTACCTTGGGATCGAAATCCGCTATAGCCAATTTTCGGTACACCTCTTTTTTAATATTCCCCAAGCGATACCAGCGTTCGTCATTATGAAGGCTATCGGGTGTGGACACATACCACTGAGCAGTTTGGTCGCCGTAGATTACATCCACGGCTTTATCATACAAATAAAATGTGCCGCCAAATTGTTCATACCAAAACAGCTGCATCGCAAAAGCCTGAGCTTTAACCGCTTCGTATTCTGCAGAATAAAATTGTTCATCACTGGCAACAAAATACACAAAGCGCACTACGGACTGAGTAATGGCTGGGTTTAATGGTTTACTTTCTGCAACGGTTGCGGAACTGGAGGTCTGGTTGGAGCTTGATGAAGGGGGTGAGCTGTGTTGTTCAGAGCTGGACGACATATCGGTTGCACTGCTGTTGCCAGAGTTGTGGCCTTTACAACCGCCTATTCCCAAGCTCATCAGCACGGAAAATACAACGATGAGATAGGCTTTGCCATGATTGTTCACTGATCTGCTCTCCCTTTCTGTCTGGATTTTTTATTTCATATTGAAATCATTTTGCATTAATACAAGCCTATCACACTACATTGGTCATGGCGGTACGCGGCTTCGGAGATTATAGAAAAGTACAAAGGTCATTTCGAGAGTGATTGGCGATGGTCATTCATCGCAACCAGTCTGCTCTTGCATAGCGCCTATTGCATAGCGCGAATATTCCTCTCAAACTGTGCAACCACTCATCTACAGTAGCGCTTCATGATCGATAAAACGGAATTTGGTATTCAGCCTTCACCTTCAGTCCTTAGGGATGTGACGGCTCGTATTTGGCTTGAGTGGCGCGAGCTGGGCCGGTTAGGTGCTCCCATCCTGATCGCCCAATACGCGCAAATGGGAAATGGTCTTATTGATACGATTATGGCCGGCCACGCCAGTACTATTGATTTAGCGGGAGTGAGCATTGGTACCAGTCTTTGGTTACCCCTTTTGCTTTTTTTTATGGGTGTGCTCAGTGCAATTCAGCCTACTGTTTCCGAGTTACGCGGAAAGGGCCTGTGGCAGAAAATTATTCCTCAGACATGGCAGGGAATCTATATTTCGATTCTAGGGATGTCGCTGATGGCTACGGTTATCCTCAACCTCGAACCATTGTTGATATTACTCAAAATGGAGGCCGCGACCGCCGGGGTAACTGAAGGTTACTTGGCTGCATTTTGTTGGGGAATACCCGCCTTGCTACTGTTAATGGCATTGCGCGGGTTAACGGATGGTTTGGGACATACTCGGGTCTTTATGATGTTTTCGGTATTGGCTACTCTGCTCAATATACCCTTGAATTATGTCTTCATTTACGGCGTCAAACTGGGAGGGTTATATCTACCTGCACTCGGTGGCGTTGGTTGCGGATGGGCAACAAGTCTGTCCAATTGGATCGCGCTGCTGGCCCTATTTTTGTATTTAAATGTCAGTCAGAGCTACCAGACAATACATCTTATTCGAGACTGGGTGGCACCCAATATTCGCGACATCAGAGCGCTTTTGCAGTTAGGATTGCCAATCGGACTAACCATTTTTGCCGAGGTCAGCATGTTTTGCATGATCGCATTATTTCTTGCTCGTCTTGGGTCAACCGTTGTTGCAGGCCATCAAATCGTACTCAGCATCACCTCGGTTATTTTTATGTTGCCATTGAGTTTGGGCATGGCGCTTACCTTGCGCATTAGTTATTTAGTGGGGAGCAAGGAAATGATCCGCGCAAAACTGCTTGCCAGAAGTGCATGCCTGTTGGCGTTATCCATAGCCAGTTTAAATATGTTACTGATGTTATCGGGAAATAAGCTGTTGGTAAGCTTTTACACCGCAGATGTCGAGGTGATTGCTATAGCGACGCGACTGTTGGTATTAGCTGCCCTATTTCAATTGGCGGATGTGACTCAGGTGACCATGATAAATATTCAGCGCGGCTACAAAGATACCAAGATCCCCATGTTC
>JBNKFP010000065.1:0-12795 GCA_050289365.1 Cellvibrionaceae bacterium
AATGCGAGCGCTGCGCTGTACAGCTTAATAGAAACAGCCAAGGTCAACGATGTCGAACCTCTAATCTACTTGCAACGGCTTTTTGACGAATTGCCTAAACGAGATAGAAACGAATCTATCGACGATTTATTACCTTGGGCGAATAAACGCTAGGTGTGGTTGGCCGGACGCTTACTGTGAATTGGTGTAGAATCTCATTGGCCCTCTCCTAATCGCCCTAGGTTCATTGAAACCGTTGACTATACGTCCATGGGATAGTACTTGGTACTAAGCCCGAATGGTGGGGTGGGGGTCATAAACAAGTTTCAATACGTTCAACACGACGCCCAACCTCCACCTGGAGAAATTCTTCGACAGAGTTAACCACGATCTACTCATGAGCCGGATTAAAAGGCGTGTCAGTGATAAACGAGTTCTAAAATTAATCAATAAATTCTTAAAAGCTGGAGCTTTATCTGGTGGCCAATATTTGGAGTCTGAGGAAGGAACACCACAAGGTGGACCGTTGTCTCCCTTATTGGCGAATTTACTACTGGACGGCTTGGATAAAGAGCTGGAAAGGCGGGGTCATCAGTTTGTTCGATATGCCGATGACTGCAATATATACGTAAGAAGTCTGCTCGCGGGAAAGAGAACGCTTGTATCGATCAGCCACTGGTTGAAACACAAGCTGAAATTAACCGTGAATGAACAAAAGAGTGTTGTAGATCGACCCTGGAATCGCAGTTTTCTGGGTTTTACGTTCTCCCGTAGAGGGAAGTACAAGAAAGTGAAAGTCAGTGATAAAGCGATTAAGCAACTAAAATATCGTGTACGTACCATTACTCGGCGTACACGAGGTCGAACGATTACTCATATCATTTCTGATTTAAGGAAATACTTGCTGGGGTGGCGTGGCTATTTCGGGTTTTGCGAGATCAAGCGTGCTTTAGTAGATTTAGATAAATGGATTCGGGGTAAACTTCGATGTTATATTTGGAAGCAATGGGGTAGGTTAGGGTACAGGCAACTACGTAAAAGGGGAGTGAAACGCATTTTGGCTTGGAACACAGCGAAATCGGCTCATGGACCTTGGAGAATTAGCCATAGCCCCGCTTTATATTTAGCTCTACCGACTAGTTTATTTATTAAACTGGGAGTGCCAGAGCTTGCTGAATGATATTGAACTCAATCAACCGAACCGCCGTGGTACGTGTTCCGTATGCCCGGTGGTGTGGGGGGAGAAGCAGCGTGAGCTGTCTCCCTATCCCGATTAGGCCTAGGAAAATCTATGAAAGAAAGTTATGGCGTTAAGAATTTAGAGTTTATTTTTATTTGTATCGGTACTGTTGCCAGTCTTGCGACAATATATACTTTGCCGGATCAGATTCAGTTCATTGCGTCTAGTGCAATGATATTAATAATATTGTTCATATTGGGCCTTCGAGCCTATCGAAAGGTTACCCCTCGATATACAGTGGTCGCAGACTCAAGTAACGTTAATAATTACTTTGTAAGGTACGCAACATTCGCTGATCTTCAAGATATTTGTAATTTACAAAAAGAAGCATATACGGCTGAAGATGCAGTTCCTGTTAAGCTCTATCAAGAATGGTACGAGGTAAATCCAGATGGCTTTTTTGTACTGGAGGTGTCCGGAAAAGTAAATCAGGTAGTAGGTCATTTGACGCTCTTAGCAATTAAAGAGGAAAGGTTAAATCTTTATAAGAGTGGACTTATTAGAGAAACGGAAATTCGTGGTTGTGACTTAATCCCTTCAGGGAATAAAGCCGAGATAAAAGATCTGTATGTGGAAAGTTTTATAATTAAAAAGTCGCATAGAAAGAGTGGGATCCCGTGCATTTACAGAATGATGAAGAATATGGTGCTTTCTTTTTGCGACCCGAAAGTAGCGAAGTGGGTGTATGCGATGGCGGCCACGGGAGATGGAGAAAAGACTATAGAAGGGATGAAGACAGTAAGTGGCGAAAAATTTAACCCGGTTTCCATTGCTGTTGATCGTGCTGATTCACATAATATGTACGCTGTTGATTTTCAAGATTTTCTGAAAATCGCTGAGACGAAGGAGTCTCAGTTTGAGTTTAATATGTTGCACCGAAGGCCTAACAAAACATTGCAGCGGACAAGCCGCTGAATGTGGCGCTAAGTTTTATACACAAATATTTGGTCTTTTGAAGCTGTAAAATAGGCCTAAAGGCTAGCAATGACTGTAGCTAAGGCCATATTGGAATCAGTTATTTTGTGCAAATACGGGAGAGGATTAGTGGTTTTAAGATACATTCGTCCATATATAGTAGTCATTCTGCAGGGTTACTTACCGTAAGTGCTTGATTTTATTGCTACGACTCTCAGTATTTGTGTATAAAACAGAGGCACGGCGTTAGGCGATGCAGACTGACGAATTCTTCCATTAAAACGTCTTATGAGAAAAAGGTATTTCGGGTAGATGTATGAAAATATTGATGGCTTTTCTCCTCGTGTGTTTAAGTTTAGAAAGTCTGGCTTCTGAATTGGCTTTAGGAGTAGGAGTTGGCGTAAAATATGGTGGTCAAGGTGGAGGTGACTCGCGCTTAAATCTATTCCCTGGGATACAGGCGAGGTATGATCTCGACCGAGTCAGACTATATGCAGCAACAGGGTTTTTAGTTGCTTACAGCGTAGGTGTGGAATACAAGCTTATAAAAAACCAATCAGTGAGCCTATCTGGAGGTGTAGTAATGATGACTCGAACGCTTTTAGCTGGGCACTATAACGTGTATCTCGGAAAGAGAGAATTCGAAGGTTTGTGTATTTCACTTGGGTATGAGCTTGTAGATGACTCTAAAGAAGGAAGAAGTAAGTCCCTATCTGCAAATGTCGGATATTACTTCTAAGATTTTTTTGATGTTTTCTTTCAATTTCGAGGACACGCCTAACAAATAAGGATGTGTTGCGTTTTTCGCAACATATCCCATTGTTGAACGAGCCCAAAGTTCTTATTTATAGGAAATAAATTATTCTGAAATGAGGCATTAAGGTGAGACACGTCAGTCTCACCTTTTTTGGGGGCGAGTGAAACCCTCACCCCGAAGAATGATTTTTTTGCTGATTTAGGTCCAGCGGTTTAATGCCCCCTTTTTATATTCGTGAGTTGAAATTTATCGAGAGTCTGATCGGTCATCCAGGTGCTCTTGGCTTGTGGTTGACCGAAACACATTGCATGGCGGATCGACATTTAGGGCAAGCGATTTGCACAGAGTTTTTACGTTGGGCTTGCGGCTCGGGAAGAGCGACCCGGAAAATCCATTGCAGTACCTTCAGTTTTGTTTTCGCATTACCGTGCAAAAAGCCAAAATCCCGCGCCCGGCGAAAGCCTTTGGGCAGACAGTGTTGCAGTAGCATGTGAATGAATTGTTTGGCTTCGACGGTGCGGGTTTTCCAGTTTTGAGTTTTGCTGTCGCGGTAACGGAAGGTGATGTTTTTGCCGTCATCGTTGATGATGTTGGCGTTGCTGATCACGCCACGATAGAGATACCGCGATAGGTATCGCAGGGCCTGCAATCCCCGGCCCACCTTCGTGCATTGCACCACCCATTTTTGGGGTGTGGGTGGTGTAAGGAGTCCCGTGTCATTTAAAGCGCGAAGCAAGGCACCTCGGAATGCTTTGGCCAGAGCAGTAGCATTTGTGCTAAACAGCCGTCTATCTGAACACTCAAATGCCGCAGAGGTTTGATAAAAAAGGAGTAATTTGGCATATGCATTTTATGGGTGCTCTCTAGCAATGCACTCTTTTTAAACTTTAAATTCGACACTTCGGAACCGAATCATAATAGATGTATAGTTCAATTCTGCCAGATTCCACCTATTTTAATAGGCTGTTCTTGTTAACTACAGTATTTTTCTAAGACAGCCTTAGAGCCTCGTCTACTGCTCCTGTCCTAATATTTTCTCCTTCATAATAAGTTCATCAAAGTGAAACCTTATATTTAAACAACTGCAACAATCAAGGCTCATTATATTGTAAAGCTCGTTAAGTATAATTCAGGCTAACGCAACGAATATGGGAGAAAGGGTATGTCTATCAATAAAACTCGCCGTGGTTTAATTAAAAATGTGGGGGTCGTCGCTGGTGGTGCATCGCTCACATGTGTCTTGCCCGCAAGCACTTGGTCGATGATCATGAACAGCTCTGCACGCCCCACCATGCCTCAAGGCATACAAATGGGTGACGTAACCAATTGCAACAGTATTATCTGGAGCCGTGCCGATCGCCCTTCACGCATGTTGGTTGAGTACAGTTACTACCAAGATTTTTCCTTCTCTAAAACTGTCCGCGGCCCCTATGCCTTGGACAAAACTGACTTTACTAGTCGTTTTGATCTAAGCCATTTAAAGCCAGATAGCGATGTCTTTGTCAGAGTCAGCTATCAAGATTTGAGCAACGACAACATCGTCAGTGATCCCGTAGAGGGCCACTTTACAACGGCGCCAATAAAAAATACGCGCGACCTGCACTTTTTATGGTCTGGTGATACTGCCGGTCAAGGCTGGGGAATAAACCCGGATTTCGGCGGCATGAGAATCTACGAAACCATGCGCAATGAAAAGCCTGACTTTTTTATTCATTGTGGCGATACGGTTTACGCTGATGGCCCAATCCAATCTTCTGTTGTGGCAGAAAACGGCGAAATTTGGAACAACCTGGTCACTGAAGAAGTATCTAAAGTAGCTGAAACCATGGCCGAGTTTCGCGGTCGTTACAAATACAATTTGATGGACGACAATGTTCGCGCGTTTAACGCGGAAGTACCTCAAATATGGCAATGGGACGACCACGAAGTGGTAAACAATTGGTCCGGCTCCAAAGACCTAAGTGGTGACGACCGCTATACAGAAAAGAATGTTCCCTTGTTAATCGCTCGCGGTGCGAATGCCTTCCTAGAATACGCACCCTTGCGCCCCTACAACGCTATCGAACAAGACCGTGTTTATCGTCACATCCCCTACGGTTCACTTATGGACTTGTTCGTCGTCGATATGCGCAGCTATCGCGGCCCCAACACAGCAAATCAGCAAGAAGAACAAGGGACAGAAACGCGTTTCTTTGGTGAAGAACAATTGCAGTGGTTAAAGCGAAGTCTGCTCAACTCTCGTTCAGTATGGAAAGTGATCGCCTCTGATATGCCTATTGGACTGCTGGTTCGTGACGGAGCAGAACGATTTGAAAATATGGCCAACGGCGACGGTAAGCCAAAAGGTCGCGAATTGGAAATGGCAGAGTTGCTGCGCTTTATCAAACACCACGACATTGACAATATCGTATGGTTAACAGCGGATGTACACTATTGTGCTGCTCACCATTACAGCCCAGAGTGGGCGGAGTTCAAACACTTCAAACCCTTCTGGGAATTCGTTGCAGGCCCATTAAATGCTGGTAGCTTTGGTCCCAATGACTTGGATAACACCTTCGGCCCCAAAGTTGTTTTCCAAAGCGCACCAGAAGCCCCCAACATGTCGCCTTTTGCTGGATTACAGTTTTACGGTGATGTTCTAATTGACAAATACACTGCGGAAATGGAAGTCAGTCTAAAAGATATTGATGGCAATACTTTGTTTACGCAAAGGCTAGACCCAGAGCGCGGATACGGTAAATACGGAGGTTATGGGCATGGAAAAGGACATGATCATGATCACGATAAAAGAAACGGAAAAAACCACTGGAAGAGCCGCAAATAAGGTCAAGGAAATTAGTGGTTCGCTCACTATTGAAATTTCCTTAAACTTACGAATAAAACGCAAAGCTGGGGTGGTAAGTCCCCGTGATTACCACCCGGTGTGCGGTAAATATTGGATAACACCAACTGCTGTTAAAAGCGAAAAAAGCGTAGGAGCAGCCGGTCATTTGCGACGTTGGAACGAAAAGGTGTCTATGAGTAACGTATAAACTCCTAGTTCAAATTTAGAGGATAGCGAAACTAGTGACCTTTCAATAAATAAAAAAGTATTAGTCACAATATTTTCAGTTTTATCATTTTTCGCTTACTTGGGTGTGTGCCTCGTAGTGCCGAATTTTATGGAAATGTTTTCCTTATTCGGTGCAGACTGACTGGGAGTTACTCTATTTTCACTGCGGTACTATGTATTTCACCCTGGTTGGGATTGATAGGGCTCTTCACACTGGCTCTATGGTTTAAACTAAACATTAAATTACATTATAAAAAAGTATATGTTGAGATATAGTATTTTCAATTTAGTATTTTCTATCATGTTTTTTGTGTTTGCTATGTGGACAATGTATTTACCAATTTTTCAAGTTGGGGAAGTTGTCTAAGCACGTTCTAACAAGCCAGCCACAAACGCCGGCAAGCTGGCTGGACTTGCCACTTCGTAATAGGTGAGTGAGCTCCCTTTGAGTGCGTTAGGTATATGGAATTCTGATGAGGAGGGAGACTCATTCGCCTAATTAATTTCAAGTCAAAGCAGAGCACCGGTAATCACCCGCCCGGTTTCGATTCTCACCTCAATTCGTTCATCAGAAATGCCGACTGCGGCGGCTAAAGTTTTGCCCACAGAGCTTAGGGTTTGTTCAAACGGGATATCGGGATTTAATACTCCTCCCGTAGTGGAATTGATGGCAGAGGCTTTAAAATCAGACCCGTCAGGATCGGGGCGACGAGCATAGGTTTCCAATCCACCAACCACACCAGGTTGAATGGAAGAACCAAAAACATACATACAATGATGGCCGCCATTATGGTCGCGACCACCGGATGCAACACGTTTCAAGGTTCGACCAAACACATTCAAATTGGCGAACACAACGTGATCTTGAATTTGTGCAAATGTGAGTTTATCCCACAAAATATTTAACGCGCTAATGGTCTCCTGTGTTTCATCCACCTCGTCAGCGAGGTCACTGTCTTGATGATTGTCACCGCCAAACGGCATGCCGAGGGTAATCACCGGTGCGACCTTGAGCTGAATCAGCGCCGCGGCCATTTTGGCCTGATCCGCTGGAGTGTTTCCTTTAATATCCGTAATCAATGACGCCAAATTGTCACCCAAGTCTTGGGACTCCTGACGACTGATGGCGTAACGATCCAAAAACTGTCGCTGAGCTGGTGTGCCAGCAGATTTAATCTCGCTATAGGTTTGGTCTAAAAATTGATCACGCAATGCAAGCATGCGCTCGAAGTCGCCGACTTGGGTGGCAAACACATTTTTTAATGTGGACGGTTTTAATTCGGGGGCGGATACCCCGTTAGATTGGGGCGCAGTCCCCCCCACGCGAATCAATTCCTTGCTGATCGTGCCCAAATTCTGATGGTTTTCTTGTGCAACGAAAGAGGCCAGTTGTTCTGTGCCGCTGCCATCCAAGCCTCTGATGGCACCTCCTAAACTCATAACCACATCAAAATCCGTATGGGCATTTACATAGGTACCATGATGCCAAAACGCCGAGCGATCTAATAGTTCCTGAGGTAAGCCGGACCAAGCTTGAGCCGCTCTAACCGTTTTCGGGCCCAATTGGAATTGACTTGGCACTTCGAATCCTTGTGCCCTGTCACCCAACTCTGCGACGGTCGCGTGGGCGATAGCATGCAGCGGGTCGCTGAGATCATTGGGGTCACCGTAGGTGCCCGGAACATTGGTATTGATCGGATCAGAACCTTGCATATGGGACAAGATTAGAAATTTTGCAGCGTTCTCAGCCGCCCACGATGATTCCGGTTTACCCAGTAAAAAAGTCATCGGCAGACCTGTCACCAGTGACCTCAGCGCCAAAGAACCCAGCCCTAAAACACTGCTCAGTAACGCTTCTCTACGATCCATCGGTCTCAATAAAGGTGTTTTTTTCATAGTGAATCCCTACATGCCTATGCCGATTAATTCGGGGGAGGTGCAGGCGGCAAACCACGCACTGCGTAAACCCGCGTTGCTGTTCGCACCATAACCACATTGAATCTCGCCCGTTTGCACCAGAGGATCCGTACAATTCTTGGGTTTGGTGGTCAAATCGTAGACTCTCTGCAAACCGGCTATCAGCTCGGCATAACGATGGTGATTTTTCGGGGTGGCCATCAAATACCGCACCATATAGCTCAAGTTTTCGGCAACGGGTGCGCTCGACACAAACAGGGCACTATTGTCTGCGGCGTAGATTTTAGACGCGACTCGCGAACACTCTCGATCAATGGATTTGGCGTCGAACATGCCTAAATTCAGCGCCTGCACCAAATTGACCTCGCCTCGACTGTATTCATCGCTGGGAACTAAGCCAAACTCGTCAGTCCTACACAGGTTAAGCGTGCCTGACGTACCTGCCGCACGGTTAATTTGATTGATCCTCGCCGCAAGTGCACGACACAGATGATTACTGCGACTGAGACTGATAATAAAATTTTTATTTTGTTGAGTTGGAGTTTGGTAGCTGCCGGTAAAAATGGCCGAACTGAAAAATTCTTCCAATAAATTGGCCAGTTTAAAACCGCTGGATTTAAAGGAATCCACTAAGCGCACAAACTCCGGGTCAGATTCATCGCACAGTGTCGAGTTACCCCATACGCATAATTTCTGTACCCAGCCAACTGCGAATTGCGGATGATCCACTAAGATAGCAGCAAAATCTTCCATCGAACTAATGGGTTTGCTGACACCGTAAAACGAAAAACTTGGTGTGACATTGGGGCCCTGTTCTGGGGCTTTGGAGCGATAACGGGTGACCAGAACATTATCAAACACTAAACGCATGGGATCCATATGACGATGACATTGATAACAAATTAAATTTGGATCCACATGGCTGGGAGGAATGCCATTCTCACTCAAATGAGGCGTCGTGTCGGACGGTAAAAAATTGCGGTTAAGCGCAACAATAAGCGTTTGATTTAAGGTCAACCGAAAACGATTGTCATCGTTTGTTACCCAGGTATTTAAAAATACTGGTGTACTGAAAAATCCAATCCTGGGGTATCGCAGAGGCAGCGTCCCGCCATTGGCTATGGCGCGCAAATTCTGTGTAAAAGTGCTGTCGTTAAGCCAGCTCGCAGGAGTTGAGGACGGTGCTAATGTGACCGTCCGCCAATCCTGATAATCGCTCGCTTGTAAGGAATCCAACGCCCGGAATAGGTCGGCCATTCGACTCACTTCTTGATAGCTTCTGTCCTCCGATTGATTGGGTTTATCCAAATACACCAAAGCCGCCAGTAAAGCGGTGGTGACCTGCCATTGTCGAGTGCGAATGACTTCGCGAAAATCCTGGTTTTGTTGCACGATTTGCCACGCCGTACGGACAAAAGACTCCGCAAAATTAGATCGAAGTGCGTCATCATCTATGGATTTATTGATTAACGAACGAATATTGCCAAACTGCTCATTGTAACGGGAATCACCGAGATCACGCTGCTGTAAAGTGGACTGCAAAAAATCTTTGATTTTGGTTTGATATTCGTCAGTGGTCGACCACTGACGAATGATTTGCCGCAAAACCATTGGATCAAGTTGCACTTGCGATCCACCCAGTAATTCCAATTCGGCTTCGGTTGGGGCGCCGCCGTGCAACAAGTATTTGGCTTTGGCTAACGCCATGCCAGCATTGGTGGGAGCAAATTCATAGGAGGGATGGGGTTCCGTCACCACTGGAATTTCGTTCTCAGCCACTTGGTAAACCCAACTGGTCAAACAGGCATAATCCGCAGCAGGCATAAATTGCCCCGATTGCGGCATAGGCTGACGCAAACAACCTGTGGCATTTAGGGCAAGGTGCCGCGATGGCTCAGTCAGTTTTAAAATCAATGAGTCCGCTGGGTCGGATACATTGATAATAAGTTCCCCAGTACACGCCGTGCCACCATATTGTGTGGGCCGATTAAGCAAACTCTGGCCGAGATTACTGGCTTCCAAGTTCAGCCCGCCTCCGGTACCGGCAAACAGTGACGCGCTGTGGCAAACCACGCAATTATTTCGCTGCAAAACGTCGTTTACCTCTTGTGTGCTACAAGGAGCGGAGCTGACGGCACTGTTGCTCTGCTCGCTGCTGTTCCCAGCCGGATCAGAAGCAGTGGAAGAAGACGTCAAACTGCTGATGGCACCGATCGAACTTACCGCCAATGAACTTGATGAGATCGAGACGGAATAATTAGATGATGTGTTTTCGGTTGAGCTCGAACCCGCTCCTCCCGAAGAATCCAAGCAAGCTGAAATCGTTACGATGCTGATTAAACAAAATGCTAACCTGTATGCCCGGAGCCAAAACAGTTCACGCATAATGCGAGTGATCCCAAGGCAAACAAGCATGTTAAACCCTCTAAACTAAAGACATGGATATTCGAACTAGACCAAAACGGAAATGGACTTACCTACCAAAAAATAAGCACAGTGATGTGTCGGTAATGACAATATCTAATTAACGTGTTTTCTTGTCAGACGCGCCGAATCATAGCATTAAATTATGAGCAACGAGATAGGCTTGAGTTGACGTAACTCACCTTTATTCAATTTAATGACCTTAAAAAGGTTTTCGTGCAAGGCTGTCTTGAACAGATGATTGAGCCAGACCCTGCCGTACCGCAATCGCTCTGGTGCGCCGTATGCGTCGTGTGACAAGGAATCTACCCCGCTTTTGAGTGCCCGGGTGCACTGGCTGGTCTTCGGCATTCGCTTGGCGTGCAATAGGCTCATTTAAGGTTCTCATGAACCAAGAGACGTCACTCAGGTGCAATGGCCATTGTTCTACTGTTAATCTTATCGAGCCTGACTCTGAAAGCGTTAAAGTGGGTGTCTATGTAAGCTATTAATCCAATATCAATTCAAATAACCCCCTATGAACACAGCATCTCTTAAACAACACATTGCCGCAGTCTATCGCAATGAATCTCGCCGCGTGCTGGCCACCTTAATTCGATTGTTGCATGGCAATTTCGATCTCGCCGAGGAAGCCCTGCAGGACGCCTTTATTGCAGCTCTGTCACAGTGGCAACGCGATGGTATTCCCGACAACCCGCGGGCTTGGTTGGTTTCAACCGGCCGCTTTAAAGCCATAGACCGAATACGCAAGAACTCCCGCCTCGACGTACTGATGACGGATCTAGCGGAGAACCTGGAAACTGAACTACAAACCCAACCTTTGGAGGATGAAGATTCCATTGAAGATGATCGCCTGCGCCTGATTTTTACCTGCTGTCACCCCGGCCTGGCGATCGAGGCTCGTGTAGCGCTTACATTGAGGGAGGTGTGCGGCCTTACGACAGAGGCGATTGCCGCCGCATTTCTGTTGCCGGTATCAACACTAGCACAACGCATTGTAAGGGCAAAAAACAAAATCCGTGACGCGGGCATTCCCTACGAGGTACCGGAGCCTGATGCATTACCAGAACGTCTAGAAGCCGTGTTACCGGTTATTTACCTAGTATTTAACGAAGGCTACTCTGCTTCCAGCGGCAACCAAGTTATCCAACGCGACCTGTCAGAGGAAGCCATTCGTTTGGCTAAGCTCATGCAGGAATTGTTGCCCAATGCCGAAATCACCGGCCTTTTGGCTTTGATGTTGTTACACGATGCCAGGCGGGGTGGTCGTACCAATGCCGACGGCGATCTTATTCCTCTAGAAGAGCAGAATCGCGCCCTGTGGAACCGCGCCCAGATCGAGCAGGGCTGCGAGATGGCAAAGCAGGCCTTGCAGGCTGGCCCGCCTGGTGTGTACAGCCTGCAAGCGGCCATTGCTGCATTGCATGCTGAGGCTCGCCGGGCTGAAGATACTGACTGGGCTGAAATCATGGGGCTTTATGATGTTCTACTGCAAATCAATCCATCTCCGATTGTCGAGCTCAACCGCGCTGTCGCTCTGGCTATGCGAGACGGCCCTAAGGCCGGGTTGCAAGCTATCGATAAAATTATGAGTCGTCGGGATTTACAGCGCTACCACCTTTTACATGCCGCGCGAGCTGATTTATTCCGTCGCCTCGATCAAGTCACCGAAGCGATCGACTGCTATCAGCAGGCGTTGGAGTTGGTGCAGCAGGAACCGGAACGTCGTTTTCTACAGCTGCGTTTAAGCGCATTACAATAAAAATAAAAAAGTTTTGGATGTACTGTCGAAAACGGTGTTTGGTGAACGACTACAGGATGAAACCATTTATCTAATAGTCACCCCCACAGGAGTAACAGAAGTATGAGTTTTATCGACGGATTTATTATAGCTGTACCCAAAGCCAACAAAGAAAAGTTTATCCAACACGCGGAAGTCGGCGACACAGTCTTTATCGAGTGGGGCGCTACTCGCGTGATCGAATGCTGGGAAGCGGATGTGCCTGAGGGAAAAGTCACCGACTTTCGCCGAGCTGTACAGGCCAAGGAGGACGAAGCTATCGTGTTTTCATGGATCGAATGGCCAGATAAAGCCACACGCGATGCCGCCACGCAAAAAATGATGGCTGCTATGGAGTCGGACCCCCGCATCAGTCAGCAACACAACCCCATGCCATTCGATGGCGCTCGCTTAATTTTTGGCGGCTTCACGCCAGTAGTGCAACTGGAAAAGTAAGTATGTCTGTAACCGTTTTCGAATTGGAGTGAAAGGTGGCTAACAAACATGGTGAATTCATCTGGTATGAATTACTCACAGATGATTGCCAAGACACTGGATATTTCCAGGATGTTTGCGGCGTATTGCAATTGACCGAAGAGATGCGCCAGGTTAGCGCGTAACCATTATGGTTGGGTTACACCGATGTGGTAATACTATTTCCGTTGTGCTGACATTGATAGCGCAATTAACACCATTGCCGCACTCGCTGGTCAAATTGAGTTTGGTCAGCG
>JBNKFP010000066.1:0-12661 GCA_050289365.1 Cellvibrionaceae bacterium
TCGCTCCTGCGCGGTTCATTTCTTCGCGCACTATGGCCTCCACTTTGCGCAAAACCCTCAGCCCCAGTGGCAACCAAGAGTAGAGCCCAGAAGCGGATTTGCGGATCATTCCCGCACGGAGCATAAGTTGATGGCTAATCACCACCGCGTCGGCAGGCGTTTCTTTTTGGGTGGCAAGCAAAAATTGAGTGATGCGCATGTAGGTTCTCGAATCCAGTTTGCATTAATGTAAACACGGTAATCGTCAAGGCGACGGTAACCATTAGGGCAGAGTAATTTACCACACGCCGTTGTAGGAATGGCTGAAAAGGTAAGGGGCAAATAACAACTTAGTGCACAAGTTTAGGCTGTAGATGAGCTCTACATTGTAGGGTATTGTTCGCAAAGCAGACTATCGGTAAGGGTAAAGGTTAAGCAAAACAGTAGAATCAAAGGCGAGTTAGGGAAGGCTCGTAAAGGTTCAAATGAGGGTGCCAGGGCACCCTCATGATCAAAGTAAATGCTTAAATCACCATGTCTTTGAGTTTTTTCAGTGGGCGAATCTTGACTTGAACGCTGGCAGGTTTGGCAGCGAAAGTTGTTTCCTCACCGGTGAAAGGGTTAATCCCTTTACGGGCCTTGCGCGCGGGTTTTTTGATGGTTGCAATTTTCATCAGTCCTGGCAGAACGAATTCGCCGCAACCTCTTTTGGTTATGTGACCTTCGATGATATCCGACAGTTGATCCAATACGGCATTGACTTGTTTACGATTCAATTCGGTTTCAGTGCAGATTTGATTCAGAATGTCGGTTTTTGAAAAACGTTCTTTGATCGCTTTAACGGCTTTGGGTTTTGGTGCGGCTTTGGCAGCAGGTGCTTTGGCGGCGACTTTTCTTGTGGCTGGTGCTTTTTTTGCGGCCATTTATTAAACCTCTTGTTTGTTGTTAAGGTGGTTTGACGGTGATCTTTTTTGTAGGTGTGACACTAACGGATGTCAGCAGCGATTCCAAATACAGTTCTGTTTGAGTCCAAAATGGGCTTGAAACGATACTTCAGCGCCGATCGAGTAGAGCAAAAGCTAAAACAAAAAATGATCAATTTTGAACTCCTTCGCTCGCTCAAAGGTTAAGAACAGGTATTTTTTAGGGTGGCAACATCGTCGGTTTCGCTTAGCCCCCGTAATATATAGATTATTCGTACAAGCGCAGCAATAGTTTTTTAAAAAAAACACTGTTTTTTAGGCGTTTTTTGAAAATTGACAGTTTTTTGTCCAAGTCAACGCGCCGAAAAGGCGGGGCGGGGTATTTTTCGTACAGCGCGGCTCATGTATAATGCTGCGCCCCAACGGCAATGGGTGATGGATTTCACATTGGGTGCAGAAGGTGGCGGTTTTGTGAGGTGTCCGCTGAGTGGGCCTTGAAAAAACCAGTATTTGCCTTATTTTGGCTTGCGAGCAGCATCCGCTCAATTCTATGTGATTCTTTGGAGACGTTAATACATGCCCATTTACGAATACCATTGTCAAGCTTGTCATCTTGATTTGGAAAAGTTGCAAAAAATAAGTGATGAGCCCCTCGTTGAGTGTCCGGAGTGTCATGAGCCGGCTCTGCGCAAAAAGATCTCCGCCGCCGGTTTTAGGTTGAGTGGTAGCGGCTGGTATGAGACGGATTTTAAAAAAGGGGGTAACAAGAAAAATTTGGCTGGTGACAGCAACTCAAGCGCTGAGAACGGTGCGGATTCGAAAGCAAAGGCCGATTCAAGTTCTAGTGCTGGCGATAAGTCTGTAAAGACAGAAGCGCCCAAAGCCGAAAATGCAAAACCCAAATCGTCTGGTAGCGACTCCTAAATAGATTGCTTGCTACAACCAGAAGTGAATACAAACGGTTTTGATGCTGTGCTAACTTTTGACCTGGAGCGGTGACTGGCTGGCAAAACACAAATGGCGATCGGCTCTGATCATCGGGTATTGCTGTTAAAACCGGGTTGCTGATTGAGCAAACCTGGGTAAATTATTTTGAAACGTGGATACAGGTAATATTATGCGCAGTGTTTATTGTGGTGTATTGAGTGCCGCAGATATAGATAAAGAGGTCACCTTGTGTGGCTGGGTAGACCGTCGTCGTGATCACGGCGGTGTCATATTTATTGACCTGCGTGATCGTGACGGTGTCGTGCAAGTGGTTTTTGATCCCGACAGCAGTGATTTTGCAACCGCAGATAAAGTCCGCAGCGAGTTCGTTCTACAGGTTAGCGGTCGCGTACGTGCACGCAGTGCAGCGACGGTCAACCCTAAAATGGGTACGGGTGAAGTCGAGGTTTATGGTCTCGCCGTGACGATTTTAAACTCTGCTGAGACACCTCCATTTCCTTTGAATGAGCATTCCACCGTCGGTGAAGATGTTCGTCTTAAATACCGCTATTTGGACTTGCGCCGGAGCGACATGCAAAACAATTTGCGGTTCCGCTCAAAAGTAACCACTTTTATCCGCAATTTCCTCGATGCACAAGGTTTTTTAGATATTGAAACCCCAATCCTAACCCGTGCAACGCCTGAGGGCGCCCGCGACTATTTGGTGCCATCGCGAACCCACGACGGCCATTTTTTTGCGCTACCGCAATCACCGCAATTGTTTAAACAATTGCTTATGGTCGCGGGGTTTGATCGCTATTATCAAATTGCAAAATGCTTTCGTGACGAAGACTTGCGTGCCGACCGGCAGCCCGAATTTACTCAGATCGATATTGAAACCTCGTTTATGAGTGAAGAGCAAATTATGGGCGTGACTGAAACCATGGTGCGCGAATTGTTCCGCTCCATGATGGACGTTAGCTTTCCTGAATTTCCGCGCATGCCGTTCAGTGAAGCGATCGAAAAATACGGCTCAGATAAACCCGATTTACGTATTCCACTGGAAATGGTGGAAATAAAAGATTTGATGTCGGCAGTCGATTTTAAAGTATTCTCCGGTCCGGCAAACGACCCCAAAGGGCGTGTCACCGCGATGAAGGTGCCTGGCGGTGGTGAGTCGTTAACGCGCAAACAAATTGACGACTACACTAAGTTTGTTGGCATCTACGGTGCCAAAGGACTTGCCTACATCAAGGTGAATGACGTAGGCAATTTAGAGGAGGGCTTACAGTCTCCTATTGTTAAATTTTTACCCATGGACGTGCGCAGTAAATTGTTAGAGCGTCTCGGTGCTCAAAATGGCGACATCATTTTCTTCGGTGCAGATAAAGCGAAAGTCGTTACCGAGGCATTGGGTGCGTTACGCTGCAAGTTAGGTGAGGATTTGAATCTCTACACTTGTGAGTGGGCGCCACTTTGGGTAGTCGATTTCCCTATGTTTGAGGAAACCGATACGGGCGCCTTGACGGCACTGCATCATCCGTTTACTGCGCCATCTTGTTCCCCCGAAGAATTGCAAGCGAATCCGGCTGTGGCCCTGTCCCGCGCATACGATATGGTTTTAAACGGTACCGAGTTAGGCGGTGGTTCTGTGCGTATTCACGACCAAACAATGCAGCAGGCGGTTTTTGCCATATTGGGTATTGAGCCCGATGAGCAGCGTGAAAAATTTGGCTTTTTATTGGATGCTTTGAAGTTTGGTGCCCCACCTCATGGTGGTTTGGCATTTGGCTTGGATCGTTTAATCATGCTGATGACTGGGTCCCAATCCATTCGCGATGTGATTGCGTTTCCAAAAACCCAAACGGCAGCTTGTGTGATGACTGATGCGCCGGGTGCTGTGGATGTTAAGCAATTACACGAATTGCATATTCGTTTGAACTTAAAAGAGAAGGATGCGAAAAAATAATATCCCTTCACACGGGTATTTTTCAACCAAAAGCCGAGGTACCTATGCCTCGGCTTTTTTGAAGAGTGTTGGTTTGGTTGAACCGTATTTATCGAAATGTAAGGTCTTTATTTCACGTCAAAGACTAAGGCCAAGGCGCGAGTTAGCACCTGCTGATGGCGCGTTTCGGTGATATAAATATGGATTAAATGACTGCCACTGGATTCCGCCAAAACTTCAATGGGCAACCGGATCTTCGGGGTAAGCTGTTGCTGATTAAATTGAAATGTTGAGTTGCCCTCAATGGTCAATCCTGATCCGGCCCGCAACCGAATGGTAATATCGCCATCCACTCCAACGGTAGTGAGTAGCACTTCGGCCAACAACCTCTGGCCCTGTTGCATTTCGAAGTGCCCGTCACTCACCAAGTCAACACTGGCGCCGGGTTTATGATGATTAGAGTGATAGGGCGCCGCTGCGGTTGGCGTCGATGGGGTTTGGCTGTTGGCAGCGAATGTCGCCAGTACGAGCAGCCAAATTATCACAGGACGAAGCGGGTGGGGCATTATTCAGTTCTCCAGGGCTAATCGTAACGTCAAAGCAGGCCAGTCCACCATTGCCTTCGACATTATCGGCATTGTCGCGTTCAAAGACATCCAGCAGGTACTGCCCCTGTGACAGCATGGTTGAGATTTGTTCCCTGTCCTTCTCTGAGGAAGAGCCGGAAGCTTTGGTTTTGCCATATAGGTAGAGGTCAAAATCCGGGTTGGTATCCATTAGGGTTCCACCTTGACGAGTCACAGTAATGATGTAGTTCTCATCTTTTTCCACGTTAAAGCGTATTAAGCGGTGAACGTCGGCACCATTGTAGTCTGAGTTTTGATTGTCACTGCAGACGTTCAGGGGGCCGGACTCATAGGTGTAGTAGAGTGGCAATGTCAACTCGCTGTTGGCATTGTCCGTTTCGTTGGCACCGTAGGCGTCACCACCCACAATATTTTGGCGATTGGCCAGAGCGCGAATGGCGTTGGCCTGCTCGGGGTAGAGTTCTTCTGCCACCTGCAAAAACGGAAAAATGGACATGACGCCATCGAACACAAGGATGTCTGGGTTGGTGAGGATGGTATAAAATCCGTCCCAGCCGAGTGCAACCGGGTCATCATCTTTATTGCCTCCGTCATAGAGGTCATACAGCAGCCAAGACAGGGCCTCCGTGTTGTACCAGCCGGGTGTAGAATTTTGATGGGCTTCCAAATCAAATCGAAGAATTGCGCTGAGTTGATCGCCGGTCGAATCAAAATACGTGCTTTGGCCTTCAATTGCCATTGCCAATACATTGCTAATCGCTTCGTTAAATGAAACCCGCATATCCAATTGAGTGCTTTGGCCGTAAATTCCCCCCAGGCTGTCGTTGCGGGAAACTTGTTCGATGAGGTAATGGCTGAATTCGTGCAGTATGACACTGCGGTCGTAGTCATCGGCGTCGTTATGGATATTCCCCAAAAGAAAAATTCGAAAGCTCTTGTTTTGGCTAAGGTAAAACGAGGTGCCGATTTGACCCGCTTCGATAGCGCCTTTTGCGGTGGAGTTGCGTGGGCTCCACGCGACAGTTAGCGGTGGAAAAGTGCGTTGATCTTGCTCTGCAGCAAAGTCAAAGCCGTCGTGTATTGCGTCGAGAATGGCAAAGGGTGCGGATATCCGCGTTGTTTCATAGGCATCAGTACCATATCCGCTTGCGGCGTGGAGGTCGACTCGATGACTGTTGCTGCCACTGTTAAATGGGCTCGATATCATGGCGTAAGCGCCATAGCCCTTAGTGTTGTCGACGACCTGGGCCCGCCAAGCGCCGTGCATGGTATCTTCGATTTTGGCCCATACTCGCAAGGTCATGATGGTTGCTGCGGGTACCAAAACCGTATAGGTGCCTGTTTTTGAACTGACCGTCGAATAGAGCAGGTGGCCTTGATCGTCCATGGCATCGATTTGAGCCGAGCGCACTGGCATGGGATAAGCGGCGGCGGGATTTAACCTGCCGGTTTGTGGATCCCGTGGAATTTGATCAAACGTGACCGTACCCTGCACCAATACGGTTTCGGTCGGTAACTTATACGAAGGTTCCTGGGAACTTGGGGGTTCGGTTTTGCCGTTGGAATGGCTTTCACAGCCGACCAAAATCAAACCTATCAGGACGATGGGTAGCCACAATCGGCGAGTTATTCTTGTCATATCCGCTGCTGTTCCTGGCCTGTCCTATGATATGCGGTTAATGTTTTCATCATAGTAAGTGTGAATATCCATTTCGAGTGCCGATTCCCTAAAAAGATCAGCAGCCATAGTTTATTTTGCGTGGTAGCTCACGCTCAGGCGATATGCTTCGCTCTGGAAAGCGATTCTGCTCTATTTGGGGTGCCTATGGCAAGCAAAACGGTGGAATTGGATCAGTAACCCCAGCTTTTGGCCGACTCGGCCGATAACCCGGGCGTTGGCACGGCTTTCAGGTTTTCCAGAGTTTGAGTTAGAGTTTTCGATATATCCGCTTGAGTTTTTTCGATGCAAAGCTCTAACTGGCGGATTAATTTGCCTATGTGATAAATGATTTCTTGCATCATCAGGAAAGCTTCTTCTACTTCGTTGTAAGCATGAGCGAGAAATTCTTGTTGGACTTGCTGTAACCAGCGCATATAGGCTTCGTTCACAATTCCAGATTGTGCAATCGACATGGTGATATGGATAATGGCGTTTTGCAGGCTGACCACTTCTGGGTTTTCATTGCGAAATCCCAGTTCATTCGCCAAGTCACTGCAGATATCCAGGCACTGGGAAATGTAGTCATGGCGCACACGAACGTCCTTTATTAATTCTTCTGCCAAGTCTTGTGTCATGGTTGGCTTGGGCTCTGTTGTCAATTCACGCAGCATCAGTATGAGATGTTTTGCCGCAGGTCCGAAGCGACTGTGTTGGTTCATTTGCAGTATCGGCAGCACTTCTTTAATGGAGCGTCCTGTCGGCAAAAAATGTTTTTTAAAAACAGCATTGATGCTGTCGAGTAAATTGATCAACTGGCCTTCGTGACACAATAATGAACCCAGGCATCCTCTTGGATAACCTGTGCCATCCAAATTTTCGTGATGCTCTAGTACAGCTCGAGAGGCAATGGGTTTAATTCCCGAAATTTCTTTTAATATGTTGTAACTGATTACCGGGTGCGACTGAATTAATTTCCATTCTTCGAGAGTGAGTGCTTGCTTTTTATTTAAAGTATCTTGACTGATATGCACCATGCCGATGTCATGGCACAGGGCCGCGATAAATAGATCCTTGTGTGCCGAGTCGGAATTTAAAATACGTTTGGACAAGGCGACGCTAAACCAGGAGCAGAACAAAGCCTGTTCGAATTTCGCAGGCATTTGAATGGCTAATACGGTGATTTTTTGGCGAACTAGGGGGAATTTTTCAAAATAGTCAGTACACACTTTCAGTTGTGCTGCGTCATTAAACTGAGTAAACAATTGGCTTAATGAGGGGTCCCGATTGAAATAGTCGGAAAACTTCTGCATTAATGATTTGCTGGTCAGTTCTTTTTCAATTAGTACAGATTGCTCTATCGGCTTGGATAATTTAAATCGTGCAATTTTTTCTGCGGTGTTTTTATTGATCGGCGTGCCTTTTTTGACCAGTATTTGTCCCTGCGCATTTAATATGTCGTCCGCTACTACTACATTTTGCACATTGTTAACCTCTGCCAAGTGCTGTGCGTAGGGGTTCGAAGTGGTCATAGCAAGGTTCGCCTGTGAATTCTGATCATGGATTTTGGTTGTGGTGGATTGGATTGAATGAGCTAAGCCCAAGTATAGTCAATTGACAGGAGGGAGCTAGTTAAGATATCGAGGTAATGTTCTCGTCAGATTAACTTGGAACTATTTATTTTTGGATTTACTATTGAGATCGAGTTCGGTTCGGACTCGGTTGGCAGGGAAGGGTGTCAACAATAAGTTGAGTTTAAGTTTCGTTTTCAAGGCGCGGCAGCTCAATGATCAACGCCAATATAAATTGCTCGAAAATCATTTACATTGGTGCGGGTGGGGCCAGTGATTAACAGGTCTCCCAGTTGGCTGAAAAAACTGTAGCCGTCGTTATTTTCTAAAAATGCCTCCATATCCAAATCGAACTCGGCAGCGCGATCAGCTGTGTTCGGACGCAGCAAAGCGCCGGCATTGTCTTCAGTACCATCAATGCCATCTGTATCCGCAGCAATGGCGTAGATTCCTGGATTGTTTTTAAGGCGACATGCCAAGGCAATTAAAAATTCCGCATTGCGTCCGCCTCGACCCGTCCCCCTCACTGTGACTGTCGTTTCACCTCCGGAAATGATCACGCATGGCCGCTTAACGGGTTCATCTGTTTGTTGGACATACTGTGCTATCCCCGCCATGACTTTGGCGACTTCCCTGGCCTCGCCTTCAATGTTGTCGCCCAAGACCAAAGGCGTTACACCACACGTGCGGGCAAATTCTGCCGCTGCCGTGAGCGCATCTTTGGGGGTGGCGATCAGTTGAAAGTGAGTGCTCGCATGGGGAAGTTCCCGTTCCTTCGGAGTTTCGGAATCTGAACAGAGTAACCAACTCATAACATTTTCAGGAACGTCTATGGCGTACTGGTTGAGTATGTTAATAGCATCGGCAGAAGTACTTGGGTCCGCGACCGAAGGGCCGGAAGCGATGACACTGGCTAAATCCCCTGGAACATCTGAAATGGCATAGGTATAGAGCTGGGCGGGCCGACAGGCCAAAGCGAGGCGACCGCCTTTAATGGCTGATAAATGTTTGCGCACGCAATTCATTTGATCGATTGCCGCGCCGCTTTTGAGCAGAGCTTTATTGATGGACTTTTTTTGTTCCAAGGTGATCCCTGGTGCAGGCAAGCTCAGCAGGGAAGAACCTCCTCCTGAGAGGAGAAAAAAGACTTGGTCCTCTGCTGAAAGATTTTGCACTAGGTCAAGAATATCCTGCGCTGCTTGCTCACCGGCACCGTCGGGCACTGGGTGCGAAGCTTCAACCACTTTGATTGATTTACAGCTTTCACCATGACCATAGCGAGTTACAACAATGCCTCTGACGGGACCTTGCCAAGCCCGTTCGAAGGCCTGTGCCATGGCTGCGGCACCCTTGCCCGCGCCAATCACAATAGCGCTGCCAGTGCGATCTTTGGGAAGGTGATGTTCAAGCGTGTTGCGTGGGTGTACCGCGTCCACTGCACTTTGAAAAAGTTTGTACAAAAACTCAGGAGCATTATTCATGTGTTCGCCTAAATCCAGTCCTACTCTAGGATACACTGGCGCCGTGGGCTTTATGCAAATGTTTAAACGCCCTCGCCAATAGATTGGGTAAACAAAGCGAATATTGGGCCAAGTGTCTGTGATGGTCGAGTGCGATGGCGTTCGTAGCCGTGCATCTTATCACTGAGCCCCGCGAGAACAAGGTAGGGGAAATGGTATAACCCCTACCTTGTTCTAGGCGAGGGTCTTTGGCGCTCGATTCAATGGGGTCTGATAGAAAGGAACGGGTTGATGATTTTACCCAAGAATCCGGTTAAATGAACTGGGGCCTCGGATACCGAAAAGCATAGGCAATCCTGGTTTTGCGCTGCCGTTGGACGGTGCACTTCCCCCGGTTGACGCACCAAAAAGTCGCCTTCGCGGTAAACGCCATCGGCGTCGGAAAAGCAGCCGTTGAGTACTACCGTGACTTCCACGCCCTTATGGCCATGTTCTGCCACCTGTCCCCCGACACCAATGCGATGAAACGCGACTTCATACTTGTCCTGACCGGTGCGCAATCTCGCCATGCGCAGCGCGGGTGATACGAAGCGCCACTTAACGCCCTGATCGGGTATCAATTTCTGCACTACTTTGGGTAATTTTTTCAGCATGGGGTCTGCATATTGGGTCTTGGTTTGACTGACCTTAGGGGCTGCTGATATCTGAGGGGCATCACCCTGCTCAATGGAGGCCATCACTTTTGCGAAGACGGTGTCGTCTAGAGTGACCGTGGGGGCGCTACTCAAAAGTCCGCCTCCGAATCTGTTCAAGTTGTGTACGCGATTTTGGCACTCAGAGCAAAAGTCCAGGTGAGCCGAAACCGCTAGGCTCAAACCCCAGTCAAGAGCACCGCTGGAGTACTCTGCGAGTAAATTAATGTCTGGATGGTGAGCAATCATAGTCTCAATTACCCGTTAAGCTGGCTTGTAATTTCTTTAACCCCATGCGTACCCGGGACTTTACCGTGCCCAGAGGCAAGCCGGTTTCCTGAGCGATCTCGCTATGGGATTTACCCTGCATGTACACTTGGTTAAGTGCGTGTTTTTGCTCCTCAGGCAAATTTTGAAATGAATTGGAAATCATGTCCTTGTCTCGCGATTGCAGCAGTCGTACAAACGGCTGGTGGTCCAATGTTTCATCCCAAATATCCTCAACACCAATGGGATCGGATGCAATAGAATGACGGCTGCTGCGCCGCAATAAATCGATCCGGCAATTGCGCATAACGGTGTAAACCCAGGTGTTCGCAGCGGCTTTGCATGGATCAAACGTAGGCGCTTTGGTCCACACCTTGAGCATGACTTCCTGCACCAACTCGTCAGCCATTTCACCAACAATAGAGGTGTTAGTGTGTTGGAGGTAAAACCCCTTAATCAGCGGTGCATAGTGAGCGAACAGATGTGCGAAAGATTTCTGGCAGCGTTCTTTACCCACTTTTACGAGGAGCAGACTCCAGTCATCGTCGCGCACGGCGCTAGAATGATGAGATGGTACTTTTGAGTCAGTCATAGTGGCATAGGCCATAGTTGAATCCAGTTGGAAGTTTAACCACAAAGCCTTCTACGCGCACTTTTGGTATCTGGATGAATCCATTCGACCCTGATGGATACTGCTTGAGTGGATTGTCCTTCAACTACAACCCCAAATGATCCAAAACCTCCGTGCCGGCGTAAGTTTCGGTAATAACCTACGGCAACTGAAGATTATGAGCAGCCCAGTAGATCAAATCAAAGGCTTTTATGAAGATTTTGCGCACGCAGAGCTCGTGCGCTTGGGCCATTTATATACGCCCGATGTGAAATTCAGTGATCCGATCCACCAAATTGTGGGGCTGGATACACTGCATCATTATTTTGAGCGCTCGCGTGAAGGTTTGCTGGAATGTCGGTTTGCATTTGATCAAACCATTGAACAGAACACCCACGTCGCTTTAACTTGGATCATGCATTACGCGCACAGCAAGATTCGCGGTGGCAAATTGTTGCAATTAGACGGTGTCAGTATCTTGCAATTAGAGGGTTCCAAAGTTGCTCAGCAGCAAGACTATTACGACCTTGGCAAAATGCTCTACGAGCACATTCCCCTTTTGGGTTGGGGCGTGAAGTCGGTGAAGCAACGCATATGAAGCCGTCGAATTTACGCCAGCTGAAGGATAAATGCATTTGGTTGACAGGGGCTTCTTCGGGTATCGGCCGCGAGTTGGCAAGGCAGCTGTGTGAGCAGGGGAATTTTGTCATTGCCAGCGGTCGTAACGTCAGCAATTTGAACGAGCTGGTGTTGTGGGCGCGGGGTAGGGCCAACAGTTTACCATTCGATATGGATTTGCCGGATGCACAATTGCAAGAATTACAGCAGCGCTTAACCAATATTACAGATTATCTGGATATGGTGATTTGCTGTGCCGGTGTTTGTGAGTATGAAGACAATTTGGATTTTGATCCAGCCATGTATCGCCGGGTGTTTGAGGTCAATTTTTTAGGTGTCATCAAAACCTTACACATTGCGATGCCTTTGCTGAATCGGTGTGAACACAATCCGCGAATTGTATTGGTTGGCAGCCTTGCTGGCGTTTTACCTTTTCCTCGGGCAGAGGCCTATGGCGCTTCGAAGGCGGCTCTGAATTATTTTGCCGACGCATTGCGACTTGATGCTCAAGGCTCGCGTTTAGGGGTCACTTTGGTGAATCCTGGTTTTGTACGATCGCCGTTAACGGATAAAAACGATTTTCCCATGCCATTTTTAATGGGTGCCGATCAGGCTGCGCGTATCATTATTCGCGGCATCGAAAAAGGCAAAAAGAACATTTTATTTCCTCGACGCTTGAGTTGGCCGCTACTGAGCCTAAGTGTTTTTAAATCGATTTGGTTGGGTTTGATCGCGCCGCATCTCCGGAGAGATCGTGTGGCATTTTTGAAGGATTAGGATTTAAGTAGAAGTATGAATATTGCGATTATTGGCAGTGGTATTTCAGGGCTTACAGCCGCTTATTTGCTTTGTAGCCATCATCAGGTGAGCCTGTTCGAAGCGCAAGCGAATCTGGGGGGGCACACCGCAACGAAAACGGTGGACGTCGGTGGTAAGCCCTATGATATAGACACTGGATTCATTGTTTTTAATGATTGGACCTATCCTCATTTTATTGCCTTGTTAAATCGGTTGGGGGTGGGCTTTCAACCAACGGCTATGGGCTTCAGTGTCTTCGATCCCAATTCCGGGTTTGAATATTCGGGAGAAAATTTAAATAGCCTATTTGCCGATCGTCGCAACCTTATTTCCTTGGGACACTGGCGGATGTTGCGAGAAATATTGCGCTTTAATAAAGAGTCAGTGGCTGATTGGCAGAGCGGAAAATTGGTCGGCTCTTTGACCTTAGGGCAATATTTAGATCAGCGTCAGTACAGCCGTGCATTCCGTTATCGCTACCTAGTCCCCATGGGGTCTGCGATTTGGTCTTCCAGTCACCATGATATGGAAGCATTCCCGTTTCAATTTTTCGTACAGTTTTTTCACAATCACGGATTGTTGTCGGTAAATGATCGGCCTACTTGGCAAGTGATTAAAGGTGGC
>JBNKFP010000067.1:0-12567 GCA_050289365.1 Cellvibrionaceae bacterium
CCACCAAAACTACACCATAGGCAACGTCACGAGCTTTTCTTTAGGCGGGCAGGAACAGAATAATGTTCTCTTGGGCACAGACCATCGCTATTTTTATACACCCGCCAGCTACGACGACCAAGTGTTGTCCTACAGCAGTGAATTTCAGCGCTTAATGGTGCCCTATGTCACCAGCTACCCGCTGCCTGGTGTCAGTGGACCCAACAGCGAAAATCGGCTGTCGATCATCAGTTCACAAAACGGTGATATACAGGAACAAGCGACTCTTGCTCTGCCTCAATTGACCGACCGTGCACTCAACATAGACACTGACAACGCCCTGTCCTTTAGCCGTGATTTTATTCACCACCTAGCCAAAGACAAGGACTGGAGCGCCCAAACCATTTTTGATGGCGCCATCCCAGACTCCATTTATTATTCGCGGCAATATCCGACGCAGGTGCAAAAATTCGTACTGGGCAGTAACATCGTATTCAAATTAATTGACTCGCCGGATAAAGCCTCAGGCACGCTGCTGGACAGCAAAACGCTGAGCCGCGCAAGCAGTCAAGTGTGCATGGGTGAGCAGATTTTATTTGATCGCGATCGAGTATTGGTCGTCCGCGAAGCAGCCAACCAATATATTTCTAATCAAGACTGCCCCAGTGAACACAATCAAGTGGCGAAGGAATTTATCGGCTATCGCATTACATCCAACGCCCTTGAACCTATAACCGATGTCAGTGAATTGGAAACCCTTTACGTTCAGTCGCGCTGGAACTTAATTTGCGTTACCGATCTCAATGAGCCAGAGGGAGAGTTTTTAGAGGGTTACACGTTGGATGATGTAGCGGATTTATCGTGCTACACCTACGACCAGTTTATATCCCTGTTCGATCTCCCCAAATAAAACATAATTCATTTGCACTATTCATTGTCCACCTCCCCCAACCTATTAGGGGGAGGTCTACTTGACAATCTAATCCCATATCACCCAACCATAGCACTGCCTCCGCAAAACAAAGAAATATCCACAGATAACAGAACTGAGTGAAAAAGCAGAAGCATCACCCCTCCAAAACCTCATTTTTGGAATGAAGCGGTGATAAGGTCACTTTAGAAATCAGAAAATATTTATAGGTGGGCTTATAACAAGAGAGGGATTTGCTTAGCACATCAAGAGTAGTGTTTAGATTTCAATTCCAATGGAAATATCCAAACTCGCTATTTGAACTTCAAGATGCTCAAAGTAGGTCTGATGGCTGTAGGTCCAGCGTCTCGCCAAAAAATAGTCCAAAGCGTCAAACGTCGCCAAGTACAATGTATCAATTTTCGCCGAGCGGGTTTCTTGGATTGCGGAATTCAACAGTTGCTGCCCTATAGTCTGTCGACGAAAACTGGGGAGGACAAAAAGATTGCTCAACCACAGGGAGCGGTTGCCTTGCTTTGCAGTCAACAAAGTGAGACTGACCATCCCCACAGGTTGGCTATTGAATTCTGCAATCAGAGTGAGAGGAAATCCTGTTTGGGTTTTTAGCTGTTGCTGTATTTGCCGTTGAACTTTGCTCTGGATATCTGAGGATTTGTAGCCCGAAGAAAAATGGTCAGCGCGCGTGCGCTGCCATTCTTGCATTTGCCATTGCACCACTTGCTCCGCCCAATCGGGTTGGATACGCAAATCGACTATGCGGAGCATGTAGGCTTCACCAATGGCTCTATTTAACGACTTCGCCGTGAGCTTGCTTGTCCGCATGGTACGAGGATCGCACCAGAGGACCACAGGCAGCATGGGTAAAGCCTAACGCTTTAGCCTGTGCGGTATACTCTTCGAATTCCGCGGGTTCAACATAGCGGGCAACCGGCAAATGATCTCGAGATGGTTGCAGATACTGGCCGATGGTCAACATATCGATGTTATGAGCGCGCATATCTGCCATAACCTCAAAGATTTCCTCTTTGCTTTCTCCAAGCCCTACCATCAGTCCCGATTTACTCAATACTGAAGGGCAGCGTGCTTTGTATTCCTTAAGCAAATCCAAAGACCACTGGTAATTTGCACCGGGACGCGCCTGTCTGTATAAGCGCGGTACGGTTTCTAAATTGTGGTTGAATACGTCGGGCGGTTCGTTCTGCAAAATATCCAGCGCAATATCCATACGACCACGAAAATCCGGCACCAGTACTTCCACTTGCAACTTGGGCGACAGCATTCTCGCTTCGCGAATGCAATCGGCAAAATGCTGGGCACCGCCATCGCGCAGATCGTCACGATCCACTGAGGTGATAACCACATAGCGCAAACCCATTTCGGCAATGGCCGATGCAAGGTTTTTAGGTTCCTCCGCATCCAGGGGATTAGGCTTACCGTGACCGACATCGCAGAATGGGCAGCGACGCGTGCAGATATCCCCCATGATCATAAAGGTGGCCGTGCCGCCACTGAAACATTCGGTTAAGTTAGGGCAATTGGCTTCTTCGCAGACGGTGGACAGATTCGACTTGCGCAACAGCTTTTTAATGCGATCCACTTCGGGTGAAGCCGGGATACGAATGCGGATCCAATCGGGTTTACGCAATACAGCATCGCTGGCGATCACTTTGACCGGAATGCGTTCAACTTTGTCTGCGTCGCGCAATTTTTCACCCTGGGCAATGCGCCGGGTACGTTTTACAGGGATTTTATCGCTCATACATCTCTCTATTTTCTACTGCCAATCGGTTAGGACTCGATCCCGTCAAAACCCAAAGTACTCGCCAAACACTTGGCAAATTCAGTTTCTAAAGCCGGCCAAGGTTGCTCCTTCAAATTGGCCAAATGACTTAGCTGCGTCATCTGCAAATCATTATAGCCGCAGGGATTGATGCGCTGAAACGGTGACAAATCCATGTCTACATTCAAACTCACGCCGTGAAAGCTACACCCACGACGCACTCGCAACCCCAAAGAGGCTATTTTTTTACCTTCAACGTAAACCCCTGGGGCATCCGCCCTCGCCTGCGCGACCACACCCCATTGGTCCAAAAAACGTATGACGCCATTTTCGATCGCACTGACCAAGTCACGAACCCCCAAACCCAGACGGCGTAAGTCCAGTAGCGGATAGGCGACAAGTTGGCCAGGGCCGTGATAGGTCACCTGACCACCACGATCGGTCTTCACAACTGGGATAGTACCGGGGTGCAAGACATGTTCGGCCTTACCGGCCTGCCCCTGAGTGAATACCGGTAAATGCTGTACAAGCCAAAGCTCATCGGCGGTATCAGCGCTACGCTGCTGCGTAAACGCCTGCATTTTCGACCAAACGTCGACATAGGGCTGTATGCCCAGCTGTCGAATACTTAAAAGTTTGCCGACCACAAGCGTTCCGTTACAACACCATCCGCACCGCAGGATGCTTTTTCAGGGCCTCAAATATGGCCGTCAGCTGATCCACCCCAGTGGCAGTAATGGCGACATTGACAGACTCATAGCGACCATTGCGGCTGGGATGAATGACGACTTCGTCCGAGTTAAATTCCGGCGCAAATTGTTGAAACACATTAAGCACATGCTGGCGAAACTCTGCGCTGGCCTCGCCCATCACTTTGATTGGGTAAT
This sequence comes from Cellvibrionaceae bacterium, assembly GCA_050289365.1. Taxonomy (GTDB): domain Bacteria; phylum Pseudomonadota; class Gammaproteobacteria; order Pseudomonadales; family Cellvibrionaceae; genus JBNKFP01. The sequence continues at coordinate 3,578 of JBNKFP010000067.1, forward strand.
TCGCACAGGGGAATTCAATGCGAGGGGGTTCCATATCTGCCATCAGCTAATCAACCCATTTATGAAAATCACAATACTGTCCCAGAGCCGCGCAAAAAAGCCCGCTTGCTCGACCGCGTTCAACGCCACCAAATCGGATTTATAAATTTCCTTGTCATCCAGGGTTACGACCAACTCACCGAGAGTCTGCCCCGCCGTAATTGGAGCTTCAATTTGAGTGTCCACCCGCATTTCTGCTTTTAAATTGTCTTTGGCTCCACGAGGAATGGTCACCACGGCTTGCTCAGCAATGCCGATGCCCACTTCATTTTGCTGACCTTTCCATACTTTATTGCGGCTCAGTTCTTGCCCTTTGCTGTACAAAGTATGGGTTTGAAAATAGCGAAATCCGTAGGCCAACAGTTTTTGCGACTCTATTGCTCTCGCTTCATCTGACTTGGCACCCAGCACCACGGACACCAAACGCATGCCTTCTTTTTTAGCAGAGGCAACCAAACAAAAACCCGCGGTTTTGGTATGCCCGGTCTTGAGTCCATCGACAGAGGAATCACGATGCAACAAGCGATTGCGATTAGGTTGATTGATGCCGTTATAAGTGAAATATTTCTCAGAGTAGATTTCATAATGCTCCGGGTGATCATTGATCACCGCACGGGCCAATGTGGCCAAATCCCGAGCCGTTGTTAAATGGTCTTTTGCCGGCCAACCTGTCGCATTGACAAAATGGGTGCTGTTCATCCCAAGAATTTGAGCGTACTGATTCATGACATCAGCGAAGGCATCTTCGCTACCGGCTAGGTGCTGCGCTAAAGCAATAGAAGCATCGTTGCCCGACTGCACGATCACGCCTTTGAGCAAGTCAATAACAGGAACTTCGGAACGCGGCACCAGGAACATCGTTGAGCTGCCGCTGCTGGTACCACCGCGTTTCCAAGCGTCGTCACTGATCAAAACCAAGTCGGTTTCCTTCAGTTTTCCACGGGCAATTTCGTCCGATACGATATAGGCAGTCATCATTTTGGTAAGACTCGCCGGCGGCAATTGCTCGTCGGCATTTTCTTCTATCAACACTTCACCGGTGACTACATCAATCAGTAAATAGGCCTTTGCGGCCACCTGGGGCGGAGCGGGAATAATGACCGGCGCAGCGGCAACACTATAGGCAAATAAAACTAGGCAAATCAACGCAGATATGCGGCTCACAATTTTGGTCAAATTAATCATTACGGAAGAAATTCTCAGGCATCGGTGTGGATTTTGCGCTGCACAACGCTCGAATTTAACAGGACGCATTGTCCCTGGGCTGATCACCCTCAGCAGGCGCGCGCCGGGCGGCATTGTAACAGGATTTTAACCGGCCCATAAATACGAGATACGCCCACCGATTTTGGTGAGCGCCAGGATGCAACCAGGCTATACAGAAGGATAAGAGCCGCTAAGCGGTCAAATGTTCACAGCGACTTCAGTATTGCAGCAAGAAATTTTCAATCATTTCTTTACCGCCTTCACTGGCAAAGGACTCAGGGTGAAATTGAATCCCTTGAATTGGGTAAGATCGGTGCTTTACCCCCATTATCTCCGCTTGCGGTACGCCATCTTGAAACACTTCACCCTCATCCAGTTGGATATAGGCCGTCACCTCTAAACATTCTGGTAAGGTGGTGTTTTTTGCCACCAGAGAATGGTAACGCATGATTTCCAAGCCCTGTGGGATTTGACAAAACACACCCATGCCGCAGTGAACGATTGGACTGAGCTTGCCATGCATCGGCAGGCCGGCACGAATAACGTCTCCACCAAACACATGCACTATACCTTGCATCCCCAGACACACTCCCAGCAAAGGTATCGTTTGCCCAAGCTGTTTAATCACCTCTGCGCAAACACCAAAATAGGCTTGATCATCTGGGCTTCCTGGGCCAGGCGAAATGATAATCCGATCAACCTTAAGCGCTTTAATGGCCTCCAGTGTCAATTCGTCGTTACGCTTGACCAAGAGTTCAAATTCAAATGCGGGATCCTTGAGTTTCTGCGCCGACAAGATTTCGCCAACAAATTGATACAAATTGAACGTAAACGAATCGTAGTTATCGATGATCAGCACCTTCACGACCGAGCCCCCCCAAGAAACGCATCTAAAACTTTTTTGGTCCCGGCAAACTTGCGCTGAATTTCGAGATATTCATCATCCGCATTGGAGTCGTAAACATTGCCACCGCAGGTCTGCACATAGGCCGAATCACCACTGACAAACACCGAACGGATCGGTATCGCAAAAGTGCAATCACCATTTAAAGCAAAATGCCCCACCCCACCACCGTAAGGTCCTCGACCATCACTCTCCAATTCATCAATGATTTTCATGGCTTCAATTTTAGGAGCACCCGTGAGCGTTCCAGCCGGAAAATTCGAGGCCAGAGCGGAGAACATATCTTCTTTTTCCTCAATAATGCCAACGATTTCGCTGGAAATATGCTGTACATGACTGAAGCGTTTGATGTCCATCAGCGAACGCACCTTGACCGTACCAAAGCGCGCAACACGACCAATATCATTGCGATGCAAATCCACAATCATGTTGTGTTCGGCAATTTCTTTGGGGTCGTTGAGCAGTTTACGAGCCAGTTGGGTATCTTCCAGGGCATTTTTACCCCGCGCTGCTGTGCCGGCCAACGGAAACGTCTCCATTTCCCCTTGGCGCAAACGGAACAGCAGCTCCGGACTGGCACCAATCAATTTCTGCTGATCGAATTTGAGATAGAACATTTGCGGCGAGGGATTCACTTCGCGCAGTTGCTCATAGATATTGATGCAGTCTCCGCTGACTGCGAAATGCGTTTTGAAGCCCACTTCGCACTGAAAAATTTTGCCGTCGATAATGTCGTTTTTCACCCGTGCAACCGCCTGTGCATGCTGCCCTTGCGACATAGAATCACCCAGCGCCTCCAGCGACAAAGAACCGTTGCCACTGTAGGGTTCGCGCAACAACTGTTTTACCAAATCAAGGCGATTCTCTTCGTAGTAAAAATACAGCAGCTCGCCAGTCATTTTATCCAGAATCAGGCCATCCAGATACAGACCAAAGCGAAAGGCATCAAACAATTCACTCTCTTGCAGGTTTAAAGACGGTTCGAAATAGTTCATGGCGTCGTAGCCCAAATAACCGGTCAACCCGCCGGCAAACTGCCGCGCAATGATGTTTTGGGGGATAATATCGCGCAACAAATAGTACGGATTGTCGCTGCTGTATTCACTGCTGCGACCGTCTCGCTCGACTATGGTGAGTGTTTTGCCATTGGCATAAAGGGTTTTTTGAGGGTCAAATCCTATCAAAGAGTGGCGCGCCATATGACTGTCTTCACCCAGGGATTCCAGCAAAAAACACTGACTAAAACGCTTTTCAATTTTTTTAAACAGCAGGAAAAAATCGCAGTCCTCGGCGATTTTGATGTATTTCGGTTTACGCGGAAGGCTCAATTTTTCGGGTTTGACGCTAGACATGGTGGTTATCCAATATTTTTTCAATTTCACTCATTGCTTTAGAGCCGCGAGTCACAGTGGCAATACCAACACCCAGTCGTTTGGCAATATCTCGCTGAGGGACCCCCTCTTTTAGCAGCTGCGTAATTTTCAGGCGATTCGGCAATTCTCTAAGTTCTGCCGGGGTTAACAAAGCGTGCAGCAACGCGGCAAGCTCGGAGGCATCCCTCGCTTGCAAAAGAAACTCGACAAATTCGTCGAAATGGCGCCGCTCATCTGTATTCATGTACTAGTACACTAATACACAAATCGTCAATGTGCAAGAAATAAGTTTACCCTGAAACCGTAACTTCGAAGCGGATTCAGAGCTGCTCTTTGACCTCGGTAAGCGTCTGACTTGTTGCATTGAGTGGCGACGTGATAGGCTTGCGGCCTTTGGCGTTGGCGGAGATTGGTGTCAGCGCCCTATGCTTGCTCAACTGGCACATGGGCTTGTAAGCCAACCTCCTACAGAGAACAACTATGAGTACGCCCCTAATTGTCATAGCGGCTATGGCATTGCTAAGCGTTACCGCTATGGGTTATGTCTACGCCTTTCGCGGACATGAGCGCTATACCAGCTTCAACGAATATCTACGCAAAGGCTGGCCTGTTTTTTCTCCGTTCAACTGCTTGCTGTACTTGTTTACGGAAAAACGTGCCAACCCCCCAATTATGGATCTCAGCCAATTCCCAGAATTAAAGGAGCTGCAGGATAACTGGGAAATCATCAAAGAAGAAGCGGTAGCGCTGCAAACAAGCGATGTCTTCAACAGCATCAACAACCCGTCCACAGCTGCTCACTACGATGTCGGGTTTCGCACCTTTTACAAGTACGGTTGGCGCAAATTTTACTTAAAGTGGTATGGCTATAACCATCAATCGGCCCTCGATCTGTGCCCAAAAACCGTGGCTATATTGAACAAGTTTGGCACGGTCAATGGTGCCATGTTTTCCATCTTGCCCCCTGGATCACAACTGACTCGTCATCTCGACCCTGTCGCCTGTTCCCTTCGCTACCACCTCGGCTTACAGACGCCAAACTCCGACGCCTGCTTTATCAGCGTTGATGGCCAAACCTATTCCTGGCGCGATGGCGAAGCCCTGCTGTTTGATGAAACCTTCATTCATTTTGTTCGCAATGACACCGATCAGTACCGACTGATACTGATGTGTGACATCGAGCGTCCGATGAATGTGTTTGGCTCGGTGTTCAATTTCTTTTACAAGCGCTTCATGAAAGGCACGGTCGTACCCAATACCGATGCCGACAAGAGCGGTTGGATCAGCGCCCTATTTCGTAAAGTTGCGCCCATCATGAACATGGGTAGCCAACTCAAAAAAACCAATCGTCGCCTATACAAGCTGCTCAAACACTTAATTAACGCTACGGTATTGTTATTGATTGTAATCGTGGTGGCCTCGTTAATCTCTTTGATTCAGGCCATGTTGTGATGTTTGGACCGTTCAGCCCAAGTAAGCTGCAATGGCGATTGCATCACACCAGATACCGTATTGATGGGCGATACAAAAACCTTTGGCTTCGCTGAGCATTCGGGTAGACTCACTCTTTTTCTGACAGGTGCCCAATAAACGGATTATGTTCAATCGTATCAAGAAGCTTTTCTCTGCCAAGGAGGCAAATGCTGACTCCGAGCATGTCATTATTCAGCGCTCTGAACACGAACTCAGCGATGAGTTGATCAGCCCCAACGCTTTAAAAGTGATTGAGAAGCTGCAGCACAGCAACTTTTCAGCGTTTTTAGTGGGCGGAGGCATCCGCGACATCCTGTTAGAGAGCGATCCCAAAGACTTCGACGTGGCCACCAATGCCACCCCTGAGCAAGTCAAACGAATCTTCCGTAACGCCATGATTATTGGGCGACGCTTTCGCATTGTGCATGTGCGTTTTGGCCGTGAAATTATTGAAGTCACCACTTTTCGGGCCCACCACGACCAATCTTCCAGCCGTAAAGAGGCGGTACAGTCGCAGACTGGCATGCTGTTGCGAGACAACGTATACGGCGACATTGAATCTGACGCCATCCGCCGGGACTTCACCGTCAACGCCTTGTATTACAACCCGGTCAATGGCGAGCTGCTGGATTACACCAACGGCTTACGAGATATCCAAGCCCGGGAGCTCAACATCATCGGCAACCCTGAAGCGCGCTATCGCGAAGACCCTGTGCGTATGCTGCGCGCGGTGCGCTTCAGTGCAAAATTAGGCTTTAAAATCGGCGAGCCGAGCGCTCGTCCCATCCATTATCTGGCGCACCACATCCGCGAAGTCTCCTCGGCCCGCTTATTCGACGAAATATTAAAGCTTCTAATGAATGGCTCCGCCACCGCGGCCTTTGCCTTACTCTGCGACTACGGTTTATTTGCGCAACTGTTTCCAGCAACCGGCGATATCATGAAGCGCGATTCTCAAGTGCGACAACTGATTGAGCAGGCTACAGTCAATACCGACAAGCGTATTCGCCAAGGCAAACGCGTCACGCCCGCCTTTATTTACGCTGTGTTTTTGTGGCCCCCGATGAAAGCGGCAATGGACCAGCTGATGGCCCAGAGCCGCATTTCGGCACAGGAAGCCATGCAACAAGCTGCGCAAGGGGTGATTGGCCAGCAATTGAGCGCTACTGCCATCCCCAAACGATTCTTAATTCCACTGCGGGAAATTTGGACCTTACAACTGCGCCTACCCAAACGCGACGGTCAGCGCGCTGCCCAGCTGTTAGAGCATCCGCGCTTCCGTGCGGCCTACGACTTTTTGCTGCTGCGAGAAGAAACCGGTGAAGACATGAACGGCTTGGGCCAATGGTGGACAAAATACCAAGACGCGGACATGGATACTCGAGAGCAAATGACCAAAAATCTTAACCCACCACAAAAAAAGCGGCGCCGAACCCGCAAACGTCGCCCCGCCGCACCACAACCGCCAAGCAATGAATAACAGCCATGAATCAACACATTGCATTTATCGGGTTGGGCAGTAATCTGAATAATCCGCAACAACAACTTCGCAACGCCGTTCGCTCACTGCATGCGGTAGATGGCATTGGCAAGTTAGAAGCATCATCACTTTATCGCAGCCGTGCGATCGGCCCCGGTGTCCAGCCCGATTACCTCAATGCCGTTGTTAAAATTGAAACCACGTTAGAGCCCGCCCCCCTGCTTGAACAATTGCAAGCCATCGAAACCCGTCAACATCGAGTAAGGGCGGAGCACTGGGGGCCGAGGACCATCGACTTGGATCTGTTGTTTTTCGACGAAGTCCAGCTCAACACCCCTAGACTCACTCTGCCTCATCCCCGAATCGGAGAGCGCAACTTTGTGTTGGTGCCACTGCTGGACTTGAACTGCGAGGCCACAATTGGTCAACACAGTATCGCGGAATTGGCGGAACAAAACGGCAAACAAGACCTCGAGCTTCTAGAGAGGACCTGGCACCATGGCCACCCAACGCATCAATAAGCAGCAACTGCCCAATCAATCTCTACCCGACTACATCGTGGTGGAAGGCCCTATTGGCGCGGGCAAAACCACACTGTGCAATCTCTTGGCAGAGACTTTTGACGGCGGCCTAATGCTGGAAGACGCCGATGCGAATCCCTTTTTAAATAAATATTATGGCGGCGAGAAAAATGCCGCTTTCGCCACTCAGTTGTTTTTTTTGATGCAGCGCAGTCAGCAAATTCAGCAGCTACGCCATCAGGACTTGTTTCAACGCATGCAAGTAGCGGATTTTCTGATTGCGAAAGATCGACTGTTTGCCGAACTGACACTCACCGCAGATGAACTCACCCTCTACGATCAAGTTGCCCAACATCTGAATATCGAAGCCCCAGTGCCCGATTTAGTGATTTATTTGCAAGCTCCAGTCGACACACTACTACGTCGAATTCAGCAAAGGGGCATTGAGTCGGAACGCACCATTCAAGCGGACTATTTAGAAGCGCTGAATGAAGCCTATTCGCGCTTTTTTCACTTTTATGAAGATTCCCCCTTATTAATTGTCAATACCAGTGACTTGGATTGGGTCAACCGAGTCGAAGACTACAACGATTTGGTGCGCTATTTACTGAACATCCGCAGTGGGCGTCACTATTACAATCCCCACTCCAAAATTTGATTAGGGTCTCCTATGGTGTATTCCAGCGCTGAACCGCCTTCCTCTCTTGCGAAAAAAATCTCTGTACTTAGCCTGAGCAAGTTGAAAGCAGGTCAAGAGAAATTTGTCACCGTGGCACTGTACGATGCCCCCATGGCAGCCATGGCTGAAAAGTGCGGAGTGGAAGTCGTTTTGGTTGGAGACAGTTTGGGGATGACGGTTTTGGGTTACGACAGCACGATCCCTGTGACGATGAACCACATGATTTACCACGTAGAGGCCGTAGCACGCGGGAACAAAAAATCGCTGATCATTGCCGATCTACCGTTTATGACCTACTCCAGCGAAGAGCTTGCCATGCATAATGCCGCCAAATTAATGCAAGCCGGCGCCCACATGGTCAAATTGGAAGGCGGCGATTGGCTCTGTTCGACGGTGCGTAAATTGACTGAGCGCGGAATTCCAGTATGTGCCCATATCGGTTTAACCCCCCAATCTGTGCATAAATTCGGTGGGTTTCGTGTACAGGGACGGGATCAAAATTCAGCAGAACAAATGGTTGCAGACGCTTGCGCTTTAGAAAGTGCCGGAGCCGACCTAGTCCTGTTAGAATGCGTGCCGTCCCCCCTTGCCAAGAACATCACTCAGCAACTGAAAGTGCCTACGATCGGAATTGGTGCGGGGCGTGATACCGATGCACAAGTATTGGTCATAAACGATATACTTGGCCTCACCGAAGCGCCGCCCAAGTTCTCGAAGAACTTTTTACGAGAAGCTGGCGACATACCAAGCGCAATGAGCAAGTACGTCAAAGATGTTAAGGCGGGAGTTTTTCCAGAAGATCAACACATTTTTACGCACTGAATAAACGCACTTGGCAGGCGAATTGCGTGAGTAAGTTCTACCTTAACCCTCCGTAACGAATCGAGAGCAAATGCAATTCCATCATTGCTCCCTGAGCCAATCGCCACAAACTACTATACCCATCGCGACAAATTGAAGAGGAGAATACCTTGATGACACATCTGCCGGAAACCTTACGCGACAATGTGCGGCTTTTAGGCGAATTACTGGGTGACACTCTATTGCGCCACGAAGGCCCAGAAATATTCCGTAAAGTTGAAGAAATTCGTAGATTGGGTAAAGAAATGACCCGCAGCGGTAAAGGCGATTCACAAAATTTGGTCAAGCTGCTCGACCAATTGGAAGACAGTGAAATACTGCCTATAGTGCGCTCATTTAATCAATTTCTTAACCTCGCTAACATCGCCGACCAGGAGTACAACTCCAGCTTAGAGCCCGATGGCGACGACACTCTAGAGACCCTATTTTCCGACTACGCAGACCGCCTAGGTAA
>JBNKFP010000068.1:0-12520 GCA_050289365.1 Cellvibrionaceae bacterium
AATTGTGGCTTGCCTTTCAATAGCTGAACAATATTGTCGATCCGTTCGCGGTCCAATTCCGCTGGCAAATGGGCATTGGTTTGATAGAGCAGAGGTCGAAATGACATTGGCGCTTTGGCGCCAGAGCGAGGCTCAATTTCCACGGCTCCAGCAGGGTTGATTTTATTAGTGGCCAAACCACTGAGTTTGTTGGCAACACCAGCCCAGATTCGATTGCCAGACAAGGTGCCATCATTCAGGTTGCCGTCAATTGCCAGGCTAAGACTGACGCCGTGATTCCTATCTTGCAACAACTCGAGGCTCCGAGCGAGAGGTAAACGACCTGAGGCTCTCGCAGCAGGGGCAACCTCCACCTCAATAAGTCGCCATTGCGTCGAGCCGTGCACCACACCCTCCTCTGCGGTCAGCTGGAAGCCGACATCAACCAATCCCGAGTGCACAGTTTGGTGCAACCACTGCTTGGTATAGGCTGAGAAGTTAGCAAAATTCGCATTGAGAACACTGCCCTCTAGGTCAAAATGCCCCTTTTGAGCATAGGGCGCTATATTGCCATTGAGCGTCACCGAACCGGTTTCACCTAAGACCCCTTTCACCTTGACGTCCGTCGTTTGCATCGACTGCTTGCTATTGAGAGCACCGAACTGAGCATGTATGGCGCTGGTAACGATATGAACCGGCGGATTAACCCGAGTGTCCATCCAGTTGAGCCTGCCATCGCGCAAATCAAAACTGTTCAGAGCCAAGTCAAACTCATTGCCCAACCGATATTCGCGCAGTAACCTCGGTATTTGAGGCTGCCAGAAGGCGACGCTATCCACCAAATCGTCGACTGTGGTTTGATCAAGATTTTGAATACCCTGACGCAAGCTGACAATTTTCAGATCGCCAAAAGCGATGCGGCTGCGCTCGCCCACAGACCAGTTCGCCGAAGACAAGTGCAATTCTCCCAGCTGAGTTTGTAAATGCGAACTTTTTGCCTGGCTCGCTGCTGCGGCTTCAACAAATTGAAAATTGCTGACGTGAACACCCGTCAATGCCGCGCTATCGAGCGACCAAGTCGCCGAGCTGACTTGCAGCAGGTCGGTAAACACCAGCGCGGAATCCCCCGTCGCATCCTGCAAAAATATTTTTTCCACACGCAGTGCACCCTGGTGACTCAAACGCCAGTGGTCCCCTTTCTGCAGTTGAACTCGCGAACTGTTAACCTGCCCTAAACGCAAACACTGGTGGCGATTAAAACGGCATATATCGGTATCCTTGAACTGCACTGACGCCAGTTCTGCAGACCAGTCACTGCCAAGCCATTGACTGATTCCATTGAAATCAAAGCCCGCTACATACAAACTGCTGTCGCGGCGATCTAAATCCACTTTGAGGTGTTCCGCCCGCACCGTCGAAACCTTGACCGGAGGAAAGATCAAGCTGGACAAATCCAAGCGAATATAGCCATCCAACAACTGCAGTTCCTCTCCTTTGGCACTGCTCAGTTGCACCCCAGACATGGATATCTCGCCGAAAATAAAATCGATTCCCAATTTCTTGATGCTGGCTTGGTAGCCCTGCCCCTCTAACCAATGAAGCAACGCCCACTTGCTCAGCAATGGCGTAATACCAACTAATACCAATACCAGGAAAACGATTCCAACTAACCACTTGATCAAACGCATAGCCTATCAACCCGTTTTTTGAGTTGTAAATTTGAAAGGAACCGCGCACTTGCTAGTTGTGCAGGCCCAAATTTTTTTATTGTTAATATTCTTGTCGCTTTCTCTTGCGGAAAGCCATTCACTCATGCGGCCAAAGAACCAAGTGTGGTGTTTTAAACAGACGGCTCACATATACGAAGCGCGCTTTGAGTCATGGTTCAATCGTAAAGTGAGCGAGAGTTGGCGCGTCCCCCTTCGGGAAGCCCCGCAAACGTCCAGCGCGCTTGCTACAAACGCTTGCGTTACTTTCTATTTGCACCACCTATTTAAGACATCACACTAGACCCGGTTAATTTTGCCTTGTTGCTCAATAGGATTCAATTTCCGGATTGGTCATGGTCAAATCGACTGTACCCGACTGTTTTACCACCAAATCGCTGAACCGGCCTTTAACGTCAAGATTGACCGTCATACCATAGTGAAGCTGGGTGTTACCCGGCTCTTTTAGCCACTTATTGACAAAACGTAAACTGGACAGCAAATTACTGCTGACCACCACGTTCGCAGTCGCTTCATTGTAGCCCTCAACGGATAATGCCAAAGGCGCCGCACCCTCCATCAAAGTCAGTCCATCCAACTCCAATTGCACATGCAGGCCCTGAATATCCAAAGGCTGGCGGTCGACATTGAGGATTTTTATACCGATATTAAAGCGCTGAGACAAGCCTTGGGCGGGCAGCAGATACAGACTGGTTAAATCCACTTTCGGCGGTTTTTGCTGTGATTGAAGGGAGGCACAGCCCAGGACACTAAATGTCCACATCAACACCATCACTCCACGCAGTATTTTGACCATGAGTTCTCCTGTTTAGCGTGTTGTTTTACCGGAACCAATATAACCGTTCGGGCTGGGCAAAGACATCTATTAAATTAACGTCAAATATCTTCAGTCGCGCCGAAGTCCCGTATTTTTAATCAATGGCGCGCTAATGTCAGAATAGGCACTAAATATGCAACAAAATGAGAAATACCCAACAAAAAACATGATTATTAGGATCTGACAATGGTAGTCTTTGCTGACGGAAGATTGGGCGATGACCCGACAATCCCATGCAGCGCACCACGATGATGCCAGGAACAAGACTTGGTTTAGCCGTTGCCCACCCCATAACCGGCAACATTTTTGACACTTTGCTCTATACATCATGCCCTTGGTTTTGTCTTAACGTCGCTCTTAATCACTTTTTTGCACCAAAATAAAGCAAGCGAAGACCATGACACAGATGACCAACAAACTTATCTTTACGGACTTAGATGGTACCTTACTCGATCACGATACCTATTCTTGGGCTGCTGCCAAACCGGCCTTGCAATACGCCGCCGAACACGGCATCCCGGTAATCCCCTGCACCAGCAAAACCTTCCCTGAATGCCGTGAAACCGTAGCCGATCTAAAACTCAACAGTCCTTTTATCTTTGAAAACGGCGCAGGGATCGCCCTGCCGACTACCCTGTTCAGCAAACCTTACCCACACCACTGCGAACAGGAAGATGGCTACTGGATATGCAGCCTGGGTACGCCTTACAGTGATATCCGCAATGCGTTGCTGAGTTTGCGCAATAGCAAGCACTACCAGTTTCGCGCTTTTGGGGATATGACGGTAAACAATATAATGGAGGTGACAGGTCTGGATAATGACCATGCACAGCGTGCCAAGATGAGACGCTTCAGTGAACCCATGCTGTGGCTTGATAACGCCAAAAGCTTTGACATGTTTTCCAGCGACATCAATAAACTGGGATTGACTCTGACCCGTGGTGGGCGCTTTATCCACGTCGCAGGCGAAACAGACAAAGGCAAAGGCACGCTGTGGTTAGCGCGACGCTATGCATCCATGCTTGGCAGCGCACCCCAAATTATTGCTCTGGGCGACAGCGCCAATGATCTTCCCATGCTCAGCGTCGCTGATACTGCGGTAATCATTCGCCCATTGCACACTAATCCGATCAAACTCGCCCAACAAAAACCGGTTCAAAAAATCATCACCACCGACCTTATCGGCCCAGCTGGCTGGAACCAGGCGGTGTTATCCATTCTCGCGCAAAAGGAGACCGTCCGTGGGTGATTTCCATCAAAATGGCATAGTAACAACGCTACACAATTTAGCCGGCCGCCCTCTTGAAGAACTGGAAATCGAATTGATTCGATTTAATCGAGTTCGGCCGCTGGGCCTGGTATTACCTTGCCTTTATTCGGAATTGGAAGGCCCAGCCATGCAACCCATTGTGGAGGAATTGGCCAAAGTTCCCTACCTGAGCCACATCGTCATAGGTTTGGATCGGGCCACCGAGGACGAATACCGCAAAGCGCTAAAATTTTTCGCACAACTACCGCAGAAGTATACGGTATTGTGGAATGACGGCCCGAGACTCAAAGCGCTGCACCAACAACTGCACGATGAGGGATTGACCATTGGCGAGCCAGGAAAGGGACGCAACGTTTGGTTTTGTTTTGGTTATGTATACGCTGCAGGCACCACCAGCTCGGTTGCTCTGCACGATTGCGATATTGTCACATACCATCGGGAATTACTGGCTCGTCTGATCTATCCTGTGGCGCACCCACAATTCAATTACACCTTTTGCAAAGGCTATTACGCGCGCATTGCCAATAACAAAATAAACGGCCGAGTTAGCCGTCTGTTAGTAACACCCTTGCTGCGCGCCCTGACCAAAATTTTTGGGCCACAGGAATATCTTGAATATTTAGACAGTTTTCGCTATCCACTGGCAGGCGAATTTTCCATGCGCACCGAATCAATCAACGACATTCGCATTCCCAGCGACTGGGGTTTGGAAATTGGGGTGCTCGCGGAAATGAAACGCAACTACTCCACCAACAGAATATGCCAAGTCGACATCGCCGATATCTACGACCACAAACACCAAGAATTATCGGCTGACAATGACCAGGGTGGACTGTCCAAAATGTCCATCGATATCAGCAAAGCCATTTTTCGAAAACTCGCCACCAATGGTGTCGTCTTTTCCAACGAAACGTTTCGATCCATCAAAGCCACCTATTTTCGCATCGCGTTGGATTTAATTGAAACCTACAACAACGACGCCACGATGAACGGCTTGCGTTTGGATATCCACAAAGAAGAGGAAGCTGTGGAGTTATTTGCCGGCAACATTCTCAAAGCCGGAATCCATTTTTTAGACAATCCCATGGAGCGTCCATTTATCCCAAGCTGGAACCGAGTCACCAGCGCATTACCTGATATAACCGATGAGTTTATCAAAGCCGTTAACGAAGACATGCGAGAATATTCCGAATGAGTTCAGCCAATTTAACCCCGCGTGAATTGCTCAGCAATAAAATCGAACACCACTTGAAACAGGTCTATCAAAACTTCGATTTGGCCCCGCTGACCAATGAAATCATGGGGATAATGCGGTTTGATACTTACATCGCCAATCCACAGCCACATCATAATGCGTGGACTCAGCAAGACGCCATTGTCATTACCTACAGCGATAGCATTAAAACCCCCCACGAACCGCCTTTGCGTACCCTGCGCGATTTTACCCGCAAGGAACTCAGCGGTTTTATTTCCTCGGTTCATGTGCTGCCCTTTTTCCCCTGGAGTTCAGATGACGGGTTTTCCGTTATCGATTATATGGCAGTCAATGAGGGACACGGTGCCTGGGATGATATCAGCGCAATTGCAGGCGATTTTTTATTGATGGCAGACTTGGTGATCAACCACTGCTCATCCCGCAGTCGCTGGTTTGAGAATTTCAAGAAGCGTGTCGATCCGGGTAAAGATTATTTTTTTGAAGCCGATCCCATGACCGACATCAGCGATGTTGTGCGACCACGTACTTCGCCATTGCTGCGAGAAACCGAAACCCACGACGGCACACGCTATGTGTGGTGTACATTCAGCCACGATCAAGTGGATCTCAATTTTGCCAACCCACAAGTACTGTTGGAATTCGTGCGCATCATTCGATTTTACATCGACCGCGGCGTCAAAATATTCCGCTTGGATGCAGTGGCGTTTTTGTGGAAAGAATTAGGTACTCGTTGCATAAATTTGCCGCAAACCCACGAACTTGTCCGGTTGATTCGAACTTTGGTTGAGCATTGCGATCCCGAGGCGATCATCATCACCGAAACCAACATTCCCAACCGCGAAAACCTCGCCTACTTTGGAAATGCTAACGAAGCCCACGTTATTTACAACTTCTCTCTGCCACCACTTTTGCTTTACACCTTAGCCAGCGGCAATTGCACCTACTTGCGCAACTGGTTGATGTCCATGCCGCCGGCGCAAAATGGCACATCGTATTTAAATTTTATTGCATCACACGATGGCATTGGCATGCGCCCGGCAGAGGGTTTATTAAAAGAAGAGGAAATCGATCAACTGGCCAATTTGATGACAGATTTTGGCGGGAAAGTATCGATGCGCACCACGGGCAAAGATACCATGCGCCCTTATGAATTGAACATTTCCTTATATGACGCTTTTAAAGGCACCATTGCCAAAGGTGAAGATGAGTGGCAATTCGCGCGTTTTATGTGCGCCCATGCCATCATGCTGTCGCTTGAGGGCATTCCCGCCATCTATATTCAAAGCCTCTTCGGCACCACCAATGATTATCAGCGCTTGGAAAATTCGGGGCACAATCGCGCCATCAATCGTCGCCAATGGGATCTCACCGCACTGGAAGAAGCCTTGGAAAATATCGAGAGTCACCACTGTCGGGTGTTCAGCGAGATGAAACGTCTATTGGCAATTCGCCGTCATCAGCCTGCTTTTCATCCCAATGCCACCCAATTTACCTTGCATCTCGGCGAGAAAATTTTTGCCTATTGGCGTCAGAGCCACAACCGCGAACAAAGCATCTTCTGTATCAACAATATTACCGATGAGGAACTGACGGTAAGCTTGTCAGACATTAATCTGATTGTATTGGACGAGTGGTTTGACTTGCTGTCGAATTCCCAATACAACGATTTGCAAGGTACCTTGAACTTGCAGCCCTATCAATGCATCTGGCTATCCAACAAGCTCTACGCCGCCACCATCAACACACCCTAAGCAATATAGGTTTTATAAGTGGGAGCGACAATCGCGTCGCTCCCTAAATGTTAGACTTAAATGGTGGTAGCAATATCTTCCAAAACTTGATTGACGTAACGTCGAAGTACAGCTGGAGGCTGTTCCAGCAGACTGTCTAAATCCCGCTTGCCCAATTGCGATGAGCCGGAATCCCAAATGAAACTTTTGGCCGCCCGCTCTAACACCTGAACAAATAAGATCGGCGCGTCAAACCGACATTTAGGGTGTGCAGAACAAAACTCGGTAAAATATTGCAATGCTTCAAGGACGGCACTTTTGTAGTACGTGGGGTGCAGTTGCTGAGTCATTTGATCAATTAAATTGGCGAAACTCACTTCCCCTGCAGTCATTGAACTACGCACTAACTCACAGTCCAATACATGCTCATGGCTGCTCTTATCACCAAATATAAATTGATGGGAATGACTTAAGCTCTGCCAGATAGCACCTAAGAATTTATCGTCCAATCGAGTGATCGCACCGCGGGCCGCACGCCACTCAAACCAGTCAGTATCGACTGCCGATACGGAACGAGTGGATACACTCGGATCCCCGTTGTTGTGAAAACCCTCGGTGACGCCCTGCTTAAATAGCCGATGCTGACGATCAAAAATACTGTGAGCCTTATCAAATAATTCAGCGGGCGACATTTTCCCTATAGCAACCAATAAATCCCGTTCAGAAGTTTCGCTGGTCGCGTTTGCACAGAGCATCAATAAGTTATGAATTTGAATCGAGCGCAGACCATCAAATAAACGCGGCTCAGTGCGCATTATCGTACCGATTATGGCCAACAGTTCTTGCACTATAGTGCGCTCTAAAGGGTGGTGATAAAGCTTATTAATGCATTCCGCAATTTCTGTGTTCTGCATAGGGGCGTCAATGGAGATGGCGTTGATTTTGCCTTTACCAATGACGACCGAAAGATGACGCGCCACCAGCACGGTTAAACCATCCGCCAAATCAATGGGGAACTGGCCGAGCAGGGAGTAACAAAAACGTGCTAACAACCAATATCCTTTTACTTGTGCTTGGGCGTAAACCCAACGCATCAATTCGTGCGCAGTAACCGTAGTCTCCCCCTCAGCAAAGGAGCTTGCCATTCCGTGCTGAGTCACAAACACTTCCAGGGTGCGGTAACAGGTGTCTTCACTTTCAATGTCGATACATTCCAGAATACTGCGCAGACGCTCATCTTGCTGGCATACCAAATCAAAGTGCTCAGTTTTCTGTTGCCTGCGATCCTCCTGATGAACCGGCATAATACAAAATTCAGGAGTGACCAAATGATTTAGCCTCGATGCCCGAATCGCCAGTTTGGCCGAGGCGAAACCAACATGTTCCGACGATTTACGCAGTTGCATATTGCGCAAGACTTCGTAAAGCGCTTCGACGTTGTAGGTATGACAAAAATGTTCGTCAACCATCCAGGTAAAAACCGCCACTTCCTGATTCAGCCAATGAGAGCGAATATGCGCTATTTCTCGCTCAATATTGCGCGCCATAAGCACTGGGTCATAACCGCGGTAGTCATCGTGTTCACTTTGAATCCAGGATAAGCAGAGGTTGGCTTTGCCGTTTATTTGATAGGTTTGAGACGTCGCCAAACTTTGTAAGCGACGCCGAGGGCGACCGGTGAGATTCAAAGATTTACTCGCGCCCACATGGGTATAGGTCTCCACCAGACCCGGTGCCGTAATCACATTAATCGGTCGAATATCTTGCAAGGTCTCCGCGATCACACCGTATTCAGCCAAGTGGTTTTTAACGTTTTCGTTTTCCGCCAACACCACTAAAGCTATTTGAGTATGGTTCGAACTGCGCGAGCGACGGCGCAATTTCAGAGGGTCCAAATCATCGCGGGACACCAGCCCTTCGTCGAGCATTAACCCCAATAAAAACAAGCTCTGCGCCCATACCAAGGGTACGTTTTCATTGGCAACTCGGGGTTGGGAGCGCGGATTGAGCTTTTCCTTTTCAATATTCTCGTGGGCGACGTAAAACAATTCGGGAATTAAACGCATACCATCGACGTCCACCATCACCGATTCAATTTTACTGCGATAGTGTTTGGCGGTACTTTCGTTACCATCAAACAGTGCGTGAATATAAAGATAGGTGAAAAACAGTGGCCATTCGGATTCAATATGTTCAAAATTAGCCAGCTCGGAGTGCTCATAGTAGAGTCGAGAACTCTCTTCCAACACCGTTTGGTGGCCATCCCATAAAAACCGTTTACAACCGTAATTGCCGCCCAGCTTCGCCAAAATGTCATCGCGAGTTTTGCCGGCTAAAGTCTTGTCGCCCACGGCAAAAGCAGGGAAACCGATAATACTGAGCAGGGCACTGTCGGTTTCTTTCGACAGTGATTCTCGCGGCAGAAGCGCCGCCAAGGTATTGCGCGCCAAGGATATGGCATCGGGAACGGAATGCACCACCGCGCGCGGAGTCGCGTCTTTGCCAAACAAATTAAAACCATCCAACGCTTGCAGAGCCGCTTTCGCCATGCCCACGGAACTGGCATTGATTTCGGTTTTGCCGTTGTTGATTTTATTGCCCCGCTCCCAAATGCCAAAATCCGGTGTGCGGTAAGCACTGGCGATGTAGTACACCAAGTTCTGCACAAAATCCACTTCGTCGAGCGTGCAGACAATACGTAAGCCCGAGGCCGTCATCTGCGCAAGCATCAACAAAAATATGGAAGTGGCGTCGATTTGCAAATGGCCCCAAGCATCATCTGCCACGACTTCCAATCCCGTTGCGGTATCGTACTTGGCGTGAAGGGAATCATGCTGATTTAAGGTGTGCTTAAATTTTTCCACTTTGTTCGCTTGGCGCATCATTGAAATCAACAGGCCACGCATTAGTTTTTTAGTGGACTGATCCAGAATATCGGTGCGTTCGGCATCCCCAAAACGGCGGAACGCCATACCCAGACACCAGACACAGAGAATGGAATAGACATTATCCCTAACCCAGGCATCGGTGTAATCACCATGAGCATTAATGCTGGTACTAGCCGGCAGGAGACCGGTCACAGGATGTTGCCGGCTGAGTATGACGGTGGAGACTTCTTTAAAAAGTTCTTCCAGTTTGACTCTTCGCTTCATATTGTTTTTAAACTCTTCCTATAGGTAACCACAAGGCTGCTGAAACTCACTTCAGCAAAGGGACATAGCACGGTTGCCCCCAAATTCACCCTGCAAAAAGCAATCCGAATTCAATTGACACTAAAAAGTTAACATCTTAATCACTTCTGAACAGGTAGCCAGTGAAGATCTCTAAGGACAAATAAGGTAATACCTGTGATTCTGCGGATACTATTCAAGTTTTTGGGCTGACGTTCCCCAGATTATCGCGATAACAACGGCCCTCTCGAATAAAAACGGATCCCGTCGACGCACCAGAATAGATCACTGGTAGATTTCAGAATATGTGTTCGGAGTATTTCCCGTTAAACCGGTTCGGGAGTTTTTTGTCCATCGACAAAAGCACAGCGAAGCTGACCTAGGTCAAAACGTATGCCGTGTTGCAGGGTGGCATTTTGCACTTTGAGGTTTTTCACTTTGATCCCATTTTTCGACTTCAGATCTTCTATTTGCCAAGAACCCGCTTGCAGGCTCAACCTTGCGTGACGCAGAGAGATGGTATTTTGCTCCACTTGCACATCGCAATCACCGCCGCGTCCGACAATCCAAACCGGACCTGGGCCCAGCAGTCGAAACACCTGGCTTTTAAGTTCGCCATCAATAACCACCAGAGCGCCTCGAGCGGAACCTATATGCAACAAAGTCTGATGGATTAAGCGTCGGGCTTCAACATCCTCGTTAGATCGCGTGTTGTCACCGGCACCACTCCCATTCCACCCAGGAGGCAGTGGAAAACTTTCCCGCAGTGCGGTTTCATCACCACCAGGGTCGGAAATACTATAGGACTGAGAAGACGCACGCTGACGACTGTACAAAGTTTCATTGAGAGGTTTTTCGGTGAGGGCTAAGCGATAGGTGAACTCGCCAAAGGTGAGCGCATCGCCCACTTGTATAGGGCAGGCATCCTGGATACGTTTAAAGTTCACCATAGTGCCATTGGTAGAGTCCAAGTCGCGAATGGCGACCTGATCATTGCTCACCGCTATGACGGCATGTTTACGAGATAACAGACGGTGGTCGATCTGAACATCACAGACTTCATCGCGACCTACAAAGTTCTTGCCTTGCTTCAGCTCGAAGCATTTGCTACCGGACATATCCATTAAACATAAAGCCACTGTCAAACTCCCAATGTGGTGATGTCAGGCACACAGCGCCTCCAAAGGCAGACGTTGACGCTGTGAGCGATTTTTCAAACCGGTCTAAGGTACGCCTATTTAATCGCTTTCTCAAGTTGCGCAAGGCCGAGAATCAAGCCCGCCCGCGCAGATGAGTGCCACATACTCAGACAGATAATGTCGGTAAAACCTCATGAACAGACCACATCATTAATGTAACCGATTACATTTTAATATGATCTTTGTAATTGTTTGCTTCCAAATTGACGCCCCATCGAAGCTACAGAGCGCTATTTGCGGAATAACTGCCCAATTAGCTTAAAAGAAAAACAACCTATTACGATTACATTCACAGAATCGCTACGCCGATTCCGATTTACTCACCGGACCAAGCTCTCGTTCGTCGGGGGTTAAGGATAGTTCCTGGTGTTGTTCTCCTGGGAACCGTAAAGGCCCTTTTGTCTTTGCGCTTAGCCTCCGGCGTGTTTTTTTCAGCTTGTCGAGTCCATAGCCGGTTTGGAAACCCCTTTAATCAGGATTGAGTTTGCTCTCCGCAAACCCTATTTCACTCTGCTTTTCGCTGACCAAGAGTCAATAGCCTCTTGCACTTAAGCATTCCTACTCCGCCTATCTGCGACCTCGCTGTCAAAACGGAAATCCGTAGCAGAAATGAATACAGCCCCCTTGCGAAGCTTAAATTTAAGGAAACTGCACAGATTCGCGCTTTCTACCCAAGCAGCGATTAGGGTAAAGTATCGCGCTCACGCTGGCGGGCTCACACGTTAAACCGCCAGCAGAACGAGTCATATGGCCAAAGTGCGATTGCTTACTTATTAGGGGCGAATCCAGATTTGGCTGCTGATGTAAATGATCTAACTACCAGACGATAAAAATAATGCAACCAACTACCGACAAACTTTCCATTACCGAAAAAGTGGGTTACAGCTTGGGCGACCTGGCTGCCAACCTTGTATTCCAGACTCTCGTTACCTTTATCGCTTACTACTACACCGATGTTTACCAATTGAAACCTGCGACAGCTCAGTGGATCATTGGTACTTGCGGTATTCTAGGTGGCGTGTTTTTCAGCCCCATTATGGGTATCATCGCAGACCGCACCCAAACCCGCTGGGGACGCTATCGCCCCTGGGTAATCGGTACCGCCATTCCTTTTGCGGTACTTATTTTTCTGACGTTCACCACTCCGGATTTCAGCTATAACGCCAAAGTGGTCTACGCCTTTATAACCTATTTATTGTTAGTCAGCCTTTATACTGCGAACAATCTGCCCTACTCTTCGCTGAGTGGTGTTTTAACCGGCAACATGGCCGAACGCAACAGCCTGTCCAGCTACCGCTTCACCGCCGTGATGGTGGCTCAGTTCATTATTCAAGTGCTATTGCGTCCCTTAGTTCTGGTGGTAGGCGATGGCGACGAGGCGGTTGGTTTTGAAAAAATCATGATGATTTTTG
>JBNKFP010000069.1:0-12452 GCA_050289365.1 Cellvibrionaceae bacterium
CGACGCTCTTCCGATCTCTGAATTAAATTCATTTCCAATTGAGTTCTGTGCCCCTTTGCAGCGCGAGTGCACCAGCGCATTCGCGCCTGTGGCTATTGATGTGTTGTAGCAATTCAAACAGTTTTTGTTATACAAGTGTTAGGTAATCTCCATGATTGAAGTACTGATTCTGATTTTTGCCGCTTTGGCTTTGATAAGTATTGCTTTTGAAGAGGTGATTCATCTCAATAAGGCCAAAAGCACCTTATTTCTCGGTTGCTTGAGTTGGGTATTGTTGTTTGTTCATGCGGCGCACAAACAAGAAACGGCCCATATTCAGCAAGAGCTCAATGAAAACTTGTTGGATATTGCCAGTTTGTGGTTGTTTTTGATGGCCACTATGACGTTTGTGGCCTATTTGAACGCTCGTGGGCTGGTGTCTGAGATGGTGCGTCGGATCATGCCGAGTAAACTGACTTCGCGCCAATTGATCTTTTTATTGGGGGTTTTCGCCACGTTTTTGTCGATGATTTGCGACAACATTACGGCCACTTTGGTGGGCGTTGGGGTGGCTCAGGCTTTTCAATTGACTCCCAAGGAGCGCATTCGTTTGTGTGTGTTGATTGTGTTTGCCGTGAATTCTGGTGGGGTTATGTTGATTACCGGTGATGTGACCACGCTGATGATCTTTAACGAGGGGCACGTCAGTATTCGCCAATTGTTGTACTTGTTTATTCCGTCCTTTGCTGGAGTGGTGACCTTGTCAGTGGTGTTTGGTGTTCATGGATCGCGAATTATCGAAGCCCATACAGCGGAAAAGAAAGTCGAGGGCCTTGATATCCTAATCGCCTCGATTTTTCTTTCGATTATCGTCGCCACTATTGTGTTGAATTTGCTCTACAGCATTCCTCCCGTTTTAACCTTCTTATTTGGCCTATCGATGATGTTTATGGTGGGCGGCATTGTGCATACCTACAATCAGCAAGTGCATATGTTGGATTATGTTCGCCAAATCCAATTCGACACCCTGATGTTCTTTTTGGGTATCTTGTTGTTGGTGGGTGCCCTCAAAGAAATCGGTGTGCTGTTGTGGTTTACCGAATTCTATATGGCCGTAGATCCGGATTATTCCAGCTTTGCTGTTGGGGTTATCTCGGCGCTCCTGGATAATGTCCCGCTAACAGCCGCGCTACTGAAAGCGGAGCCCGATCTTAGCCAATGGCAGTGGTTATCTTTGACCTACGCGGTCGGTGTGGGTGGCTCGCTGCTGGTGATTGGCTCTGCAGCCGGCATTGTGGCTATGAGCAAGATTAAGGAGCTCACCTTTATGCAGTACGCCCGCTACACCCCGCATTTGTTGCTTGCTTACAGCGTGGGCTATGGTTTGACTCTGGTTATGGCTCGTTGAGCTATAGCTTTGATCGGCTGATGTTTGGCTACATGTGTGCTTCTCTTCGAAAAGAGCAGTGGGCTTGATTGCCGATGGTGCTTTTTTGTGGCTGCGTTAAACCCCAGCTACAAAAAAGCGAATATTTAGCCGCCTAAAGCAAAGTCTTTATCGCAGAGGCAAAATCTAAACATAACACTCCAAACTAGAGTTTTATCCCGCGAATCATCCCGAACGCTGAATTATTCTGGGCGCTAGTTGGGCGCTAGTTGGGCGTTACGGGGAAATAATGCAAACTGAAATTGTGTGAATTCAGGCCGCTCGATGATACGATTTGCAGTGATGGAAGGGCTTGGGGAAGTTAAACGCAAAAAGCCGGAAAACCGGCTTTTTGGTAAGAGCTAGAGGGCAATCCTGTGTGGCCTAGGATTGTCGCCCAAAAGTTTGCTTATGCTGCTGTTGCGCTCAGGGCTTTAACTTGAGCGTTCAGGCGGCTCTTGTGGCGAGCGGCCTTGTTCTTGTGAAAAATGCCTTTGTCAGCGATGCGATCAATTACTGGAACCGCAGCTGTGTAGGCTGCTTGAGCGGCGGCGGCATCGCCACTTTGAATCGCTTTAACAACATTTTTGATGTAAGTACGTGCCATTGAACGCAGGCTGGCGTTATGGATGCGTGATTTGTCGTTTTGACGAGCGCGTTTTTTTGCTTGAGGTGAATTGGCCACCGTGATGCTCCTACAGATAAAATTTATTCGGGTTGAGTCGGTGAGACACACAAAGTGCCAGTCGTATGACCGAATCAGGGACGCGGTATTATCCTGGTTTCGCGAAGAGTGTCAAGAGTCTGTAGTCGGCAATGGCAGAATCGTGTCACAGCAGTCCAGGATGAGGGTGCAGTGACACGTTTTAGGCTAGAAATGAGCGCGCTGTCTGCATTTCCATATTTAACTCTTCGGCTTCGGCGCTATCGATATTGGGGTCGAGTCCGAGCCGGTCAAATGATGTTACCGAGTTGTAGTCAATAGCCGTAAACTTCTCTGGATTGGCCTGCAACAGCGCCACTGTGACCAGGTCCGCGTAGTCCACTTTATCGATTTTGCGAGCCAGTTTTAAATGCGCAATAGGCACATTCTGAATCTCTTTAGGAAATTCCCAGGCCACTAAGATTTTGCAGCCGATTCGTGGGTGCATGGTTTTAATGATTTGATCCAGAGTGATACTGTCTTTCAATAGCTCTGGGTGATCTTCGGCATAAGACAAAATGGGCAATACGCCAATTTTATGAATTAAGCCCGCTAAGGTGGCTTGGTCTGGGCGCAATTTGGTGTAGTGCCTACACAACACGGTACACATGCCGGCGATCTCACTGGATACATTCCACACTTGGCGCAAGCGTTTATCCACCATGTCCGTGGTGGCTTGAAACATTTGCTCCATGGCGAGGCCTGTAGCGAGGGTGCAAGTGGTGGCCATACCCAAGCGCATAAGGGCCATGTTCAAATCTTCAATTTCAACTGCGCCGCGATAGATGGCGCTGTTTGCAACTTTGATGATGCGCGCAGTCAGGGCTGCATCTCCACCGATTACGGCCGCCAGTTGTTTTACATTTGCGTCCGCATCTTCCGCCACTTCTCGCACTCGCAAAGCCATTTCGGGCATGGTTGGCAGTATCAGTTCGTCCGTTTCAATGGCTTCAATGATGGCGTCCGATACTTGGGCTGCAAGAGAACTCATGATGTTATTTCCGTAGCTGAGAGCCAATCTTATCCCGCTGCGGTTTTGGCATTACGAATGAGCGGGGCTATTCATTAGGTATAGCATAGGGTAGTCCTTGCCACGTAAAATTGACCGGTTCATTTTGTAGTTCGAAGGGGGCAATTTGCGTCTTGATTTCTGAATTGGCACACAATAAAACCTCTTGTTTGTTGCCAAGCGGGGCAGCATTAATCACGGTGGCCACTTCTTTGTGTTTTTCTCTCGTGAAAACGCGTGCACCAATCTCAAGTCGCTGAGGGAATCCTGTTACTTCCGCCCTTAGTACACTTTTTTTAACTTGTCCGCGGTAGTGGATGCGGGCAATGATTTCCTGGCCGGTGTAGCACCCTTTTTTGAAGCTGATGCCTTCCAGTAATTGGAAATTGAATTGTTGAGGTATGTATTCGCCACTGGTAGCGAGTTCTACCTCGGCTATGCCATTGCGCACCTGCCAGGCATTGTACGCCTGGGGTGGAAGTGCGGTAAGCGCCGAATCTTCTCGCCACAGCTGGCTTAAAGCTTCACTCTCCCCCCAATATTCCACTGCGCCATTTGGGTAGTGGAGGGCCACTGCGTCGGTCAGTGTCTCCACGGTTTGTTTCTCTAAATTGCCGCCCGAGTTGTGGGCGACTTTGGGGAGGCTCGCAAACCCTTGCCACGGCGACACTTGAATTTCAGCCTTGGAAAAAACGATGTATTTCTTGAGTGCAGCTTGGGCGTTGACCAGATTGGACCGCGGCATACGCAGTGCGTAGCGCTGCGGTGCCAGCTGCAACGCCCAGAATGAGCTGAGCATTCGGCCTTGAGCATTGCAGTGCGCACCTAATACGAAGTGTTTCTGATCCAAACTATTGAAATCACAGGTTGTCTGGCCCTGTAAAAATTTTTGTGCATCCGGGCCTTCAATGAGGAGGATAGCGTGGTTGCTGAGCGGGATCTTGCTCTGTTCAATGGTCGTCGAAGATTGAGCTTCGGCGAATCCAACCAGTTGATCCTCAATCCATTGCGCACCTTGTTGGGTGAGAAAGTTTTGCCATGAATTCATGTGCCACCTTAGGCTGTATTATGTGGGGTTATTGGGCCTGTAACGATGTGTTTGCTTGGCCCAGGGTTATACGGTGCCTAGCAATAATCATGCATGCTCAATGGGGGCTCTATTGTGATACTTCAATGGAGGCGTGTTGGCTCCTAGGCTTTGTTTGGGCCTGCAGCTCACGATTTATACTTAATCGGGTCTAAGTATATTTTCGCCAATCACGTATAATCTTCACACTTTGCGTCCAGAGTTAAAGAAGTTATGGAATACAACCGTTTACGTTGGGGGAGTCGTCGAGGCATGCTTGAGCTCGACTTAATCCTGATGCCTTTTGTTGAGAACATTTATCCAACCTTGAGCGCTGAGGAGCAAGCGCTCTATGAGCGTTTATTGGAGTGCGAGGATCAGGATATGTTTTCTTGGTTTTTGCGCAGAGAGCAACCAGGCGAACCCGATATTCGTCGTATTGTTGACATTATTCGTGAGCATACCGGCGGAAAAGCCACATCTTAGGTTGCAGTTGCAACCATCTTCCCAGTTGCGCTCGGCTTCGCTCTGTGTCCACGGTTTCTGTTTGATAGCCATAGGGACGCTGCAGTTGCAGGCACTTTTCTGTTTGCTCATGATGGGGGCAGTGGTTGTACATGGTTTGCTATGGCAAGTGCGCCAACGACGTTGGGCGGTTATTGAGGAGCTGGTTTTCAGTGGCGAAAAGTTGCAGTTGCTTATTGATGATAGGCTGTTCGAGTTGGACGGTTACAGCATAGCGCTCCGCCGGCCCTGGTTGGTAGTATTGGCCTTAAAGGGTTATGGGCCGGTGAAATGGCTGCCGCTGTTGACGGATAGTCTCGTGGGCCCTGATCAGTGGCGTCGTCTTTGCACCTGGCGCTACCAGCTTTAATCTCCGTGTTATTGCTCAAAGCACTAGGCTTTGCAAAACCCATTTTTTAGCTCTTTCAATAGGTCATTAAAAGGCATTTTCTTCTGCTTATCAGTCCCGGATTTCTCTTCGGTAAGTTTGCTCTCTTCTTGCGCGAGGCGCTGGCTTAAGGGCAGGGGATCAGCGCGTTTAACCGGCGATGCTTGCGGCTTGAGCTTGCGTTTCAAGGTCAGCAGCATGCTGCGCAGTTTTTCATTGGCCACCAACAAATGTTGATTTAAGCCGGTTACGCGCTCCAACGCCGCCTGTTGCTCTTGATTTTCACGGTAGAGCTTTTCGAGTAATTCACCTTGTTCTTTCACCAAATTCTGCATACTGGCTGCCGACTCCGCCTTCGCTTTATCCATAGCGGAGGTGTTGGCTGCAGGTTTTGGTGTTTGATTCAGCCGCGCGATGTAACGACGTAGCTTGCTGGATTTGGCCTTCTCCAACTCCAGACTTTCCCGTAATTTTTTGTAATTGCGAGCCAGCATCTCATATTCAGCCCGGGAGACTTGGCGTTGGGCAGATGGGATTGTTTGCTGTTCTGCTGCTGACATGAGCCGCTCCAATTTCTGTTCAGTGGGTATATGACTCATTGTAGATGTGACCTGATGGGACCGAAATAGGTCTATTGGTTAGCAAATGGCCTAGGCCATCCAGTCTGATGGTCGAAATGAGTGGGAGAAACCTCTATCGCACATGCCCCCCGACTGCTGCTCATCGGTCTGCCCCGTAAAAATATCGCCTGCTTGTCAACCATTCGCCCCGTCGTGCGTTAAACCTAGGGACGTGTCGAACAATGATTCAATAACTTGCAGATGATAGGCGCCCAAGGAGAGTTCCATGATTGCCCCCAAGGTTTTAACCACCTGTTTTAAAAGTGTGTTATTCGGCACCTGTTTGGTGCTGTTGAGCGCGTGTAATGGCGGCGGCAAAGCGATCAGCGTCGTCGCTAACACTTCCAACGCTTCCGTTGCCTTAGACCAAAGCCCGCTATTGATCAGCTTAACCGATGCTGAGGGCGACTTTTTACAATACCAAGTCGCCGTGACCAGCATCAATTTAGTCAAAGAAAACCAAGCCACCGTGAGTGTGATGTCGCGTTCCACTGTGGTGGATTTTGCCCGCTACGTAGAGGTTAGCGAGCTGTTAACCGCTCTTGATGTTCCAGCTGGTCGCTATCAGGCGGTCAGCCTGAGTTTGGATTTCAGCCAGGCGCAAATTTTGATCCAGAACCAAGCCGGTGAAGCGGTCAGCGCCCTAGCGGTCAATGCCGCTGGCGAACCCCTGGGTGAAACGACGCTCACCGTTGAATTCAGTGATCGCGATGGTTTTGTTCTGTTCCCCGGAGTTGCTCGCCATTTAGCTTTAGACTTTGATTTGGACGCGTCCAACACCATTGAATACGACGGTGATCTGGTCAAAGTCGTTGTCGACCCAGTTATTATTACCGACACCTTACTCTCCGAAGTCAAACCGATGCGCGTGCGCGGTTTGACTGAGTCTGTGGATCTGGAGGCTCAAAAAATTGATGTGCTGTTGCGACCTTTTCGGCATCGTCAGTGGGCTATGGGGAAAGGCAGTATTTACGTCACCGAAGCCACGGAATTTGAAGTGGATGGCGAGTCTTTGACCATGGCTGAGGCCTTAACCAAATTAGCGGGAGACGGTGCTGGCACCGCCCTTGTCGCCGAAGGTGACTGGCAAAAAGGCTCACGCAAATATGTGGCCAGTCGAGTCCATGCTGGCCGTAGCGTGCCCTGGGGCGAGATGGATGTGGTTCGTGGAACCGTCATCGCCAGAGATGGCATGAATCTCACTCTGCGCGCTGCATCCGCGGAGTTGGCTGACGGGCGCTTTCGTTTTTGTCCACAACTGTCCGTGCAACTGAGCAGTGCAACGCAAGTCCGCGTTGTGACTCAAGGAGAGGGGCAGTTACAACACATCTCAGTGGGTTCTTCAGTGTTATTGACGGGCGTCATGACCCAGACCGGATTTGATGCCAGCGCAGGATTTGCCCGAATCTATCCCAGTTTTGTCAGTGGTATAGTCGTCAGCGCCAGTCCCTTGGTTATTGACGCCAATTTATTAAACGGTGTGCGCGCCAGTGTGTATGACATGGCCAATACCGGCATATCGTCGGTTACCGATGCCGATATTGATTTTTATGAAATTGACCGTCAGGGCTTAAGCGTGCAGGGCGTCGATCTCGGGGATCCGATCCGTGTGCGTGGTTTCGCACAAGAGTTTGGTGCTGCACCAGAAGACTTTATTGCATCGACCTTGTTTAATCAGGCTGGGATTCGCGCCCATATGGTGGTGAACTATGGCAGTGACAGCGCAGAAAATGTAGCCATCAATGACCATGGTCTGGCGTTGGTGGTCGATTCCAATTCCTCAAGACATCATATCGTCCGTGCGGGAATTCCGTTTGACTTGAGCGATGACATGGGCGACGTTGAGTTGCAACCTTGGTCCGAACGAGGTGTATACACGTTGGCCGTCACTGGCCAAGTGCGGGTTTTCACCTATTACCAAGATTTTAGCGAAGCTCTTGATACGTTAATAGCGCAAGGCGCAAAACTTCAGCGGGTTGACGCCTATGGTGAATACGATAATGATCTTCGACTGTTTAAAGGCTATCGCTGCCGGATCCTAGTGGCGCGTTAAAAGTGAATATTCATGTCAGTAAACCATTTGGATGCTGGCATGAATGTCTTACAACCATGAACAAGAGTTGTTTAAATCCATGAACCGCTATTATCAGTCATTAGCAATCAAAACTTTTCAAGCGCGACCGAAACCGATGAATCAGCAAAAGTTTTTATTGGTGTATCTGCTTTTGCTGGCGCTTATGCCCGGTCAGCTCAATGCCGATGAATCAGCCTTGAGCGAAGAATTTTTGGAGTTTTTGGTGGATTTTGAGGCTGCCGATGAAGAAACATTTGAATTGGTTGTGGAAAACGGCAAGCGCGATGCACAGCTAATGGGTGAGCCAAAAGGACCTGAGAGTAATGCGCAAAGTGGTGAATTAAAAGAGGTGATCCAATGAAAATCGTGTTTAACCTAGTACAAGTTTTGTGCCTTACTTTGATGGTTTGCCACGTCACTGTGGCTCAACCTTGGCAGGATCTGACGGAGACCCAGCAGCGGACATTAGTCAAATTAAAAAAGGCTTGGCCAAATTTACCGGAAGAAAAACGAGCGCAAATGATTCGTGCAGCTGAGCGCTGGCAGAATATGGACAAGGAGCAAAAAAAACAGGCAAAACAGCGTTTCCAACGTTGGCAGCAATTGGATGATCAACAAAAACTGGCCATTAAAAATCGCCTGCAACGTTTCCGCGAATTGCCCGAAAGTGAAAAGGAAAAACTGCGCAAACAATTTCGCCGATTTCAGCAATTGCCGGAACATCGAAAACAAAAATTGCGTGAACGTTGGCAGGGGCTTTCCCCCGCTGAGAAAAAAGCAGCAATTCAAAAAATGAGAAACTTAAGGGCGTTGCGCGAGGGTGCGCAGTGAGTCGGAATTTCTATCTGATCGCACTTGTTTTTGCGCCACAGGTTCATGCAGTAGATGACTGGCTGGAGCTGGCTGAGCCCGAGTATCACTTGCGTGGGTCTGTGGCAAATTTTAGTGATCAAGGGCAAGTCTTAGGGCTGCAACTGCAAGTGCCGTTTGTCGCCTACAGTGAATTACATATTTCTGTAGCACAACAGACTTATACAGAACCGGAACGACTCACCAGTGATATAGGGTCCTTAGCATGGCAAAGTGACCCTTTGCAGGACGTGGGTTTGGGTTTTGTCCTAGAGCAGATGACCAGTTCCGAAAGTTACGATCAAACCAGTGGTCAACTCAACTTGCGCTACCAATTGAATCCACACTGGCGATTGGGAGCTCAATTCGGCTTTGGAAATATCGATTTTCATTTGCAGTCTCTGGATATAACGCAATCGGGATTGACTCGGCAAGCCATTACAGCACAGACAGATCGCTTCAGTGCTGGACTTAATTTAATGTACATGGCTGATACTTGGGGGGTGCAAGTATCAGCTCGCTACGACGATATAAAACAACTTGGTGATTCTGAAGTTAACTCGGATTTATTGAATTGGGATGAGTCTGGGCAAGCTACTGCCGAGCGGCGAATTTTGGAAGCCTATCATGCCTATTTGGTGCATCGCTTTGTCGAGCGTGGTCTTACTCTGCAAGAAGCAAAAAACCGCAGTAATTTATTGTTCATCAGTTTTCGCGAACAGCTCCGTGAACAAGCTGCAGCTTGGGTTGAACGCCAGCGCAAAGTGAGCGTCTGGTTGAGCCGCAATATCAACAGCCAGTTACATTGGCAGCAGTCACTGTTAACCAATTATGAAATTGGCGTCAGCCTATTTAAAGTCATCAATGCGTTTCAGTTTGAAGTGGGATTGCGCACTTGTGAAAATTATTTGGTGGATGAGGTTACTACTCAGTTCTATAGCGGCGCCAATTACACTGTCAGCCAAACATTGGACGTGGCTTTAGGCTATGGTCAAGTTGTTGATGACAATGACGATTATTTTGAATTGAGTTTAGGGTGGAGTTGGTAATGCAGCAGCATCGCAGCGAGCTCCACGACTTTTTTGGCTCAGTGCAAACGAAAGCGTTTAAGCAGATATGCTTTTCCATTGGCGATCGTGAAGAGGCAATGGATTTGCTACAAGATGCCATGATCAAGCTGGCGCAATCTTATGCGGACCAGCGCGATAATTGGCCGCGATTATTTCAGAGAATTGTGCAGAATCTCATTCGAGATTGGTACCGTAGACAAAAAACCAAAAGCTTGCTGTTTTGGTTGAAACCAAACAATTTACAGGAGGAGTCGGACGAGTCTGGTCGAGATGTTATGGATGACTTTGCGCAACAGCATGATCGTGAGCAACCGGATAATCAGTTGCAAGCGATGCAAGTGCAAAAAAAGCTGGGTCGGCATTTAGCGCGATTGCCACAGCAACAGCAACAGGCCTTTATTTTGCGTGCCTGGTGGGAACACAGTGTCGAAGATGCGGCCTTTGCCATGGGGTGCAGTGCCGGCAGCGTAAAAACCCATTATTTTCGCGCCTGTAAAAAATTACGAGAATGTATTGGTGAGGATTTTTATGAATAATCACAATTCAGATTCGCCTATAGTCAAACGGGCACAACACGCCATAGATCAAACCATTGCGGATCCGACCGACGCCGAACTGGAGCGTTTCGCTACCATGCGCAAAAAAGCCCTAGATGCCATGCCCGCTGAAACTAAGGGGGCTCATCGTGAAGGCTGGTTGGTGTCGCGCAACCCCTGGTTGAGCACAGCATTTGCCATTCTATTTACCCTAGGAATAGGCGTGACGGTTTGGCATTCGGGAAATGGGGCACTGCCTGCAACTCAAGATTCTGTGCTTGGTGCGAATATCGATGACTTAGAATTGTTGACCGCTGACGTGGACCTTGAGCTGTTGGAGAATGATGTGGAATTTTACCAGTGGGTAGCGGAACAAGCGGAAGCAGAGGAAACCTAAACCCATTCATAATTAAGTTCAAATTGTTGGTTCGCGAGGATAGTTCAGTTTTTCAAATATTTTCGTCATGGCAATTTTTGAATTTTTCTGCCATAGGCAATAAGGCAGTGGCAGCATATTGACCTTGGCGCGACTGAGAATTTTGTAGGTTTGAATTCCAGAAAAATCAACAAAGTCACCTGGGTAGCCAATCAAATCTATGGCTAATAAAGTATTTTGATATGCACATAATAAATCAATTTGTTGACCCGCTAGGCAGTAGTCTTGCCATACATGTATGTCCGCCTCAATTAAATGTTGTGCTACATCACCGGCAAAATCACAGCGATTTTGAGATGTTGCCCGCGTACTGGTTGCTAACACAGTTTGCTGTTCCAGATAGCTTCGCAGTAAATTGTTTTGCGGCAGATCCTCTACGGCAATGGAATAAAACAGCTTTTGTCGATGTTTAGCGCGTGTAACAGCGACATTAAACATATCGGGACGATTGAGGTAGGCGGCAGCACGAATGGATTGCGAATCTATTGCCATTGAGATCAGCATTATGTCTCGCTCTTCTCCCTGGAAACCAAATGGCGTCGCCACTAAAAGATTATGTTCAATCAATCGCTCGGCGGGAAACGCTTTTTGAATGTGTTTTTCTAAATATGAGGCTTGTTCCCGATAGGGTGACAACACCCCAATCGTTGCTTTAAAACCCGTGCTGTTGCTGTTGAAAATCAGTTTTTCTAACTCAGCAACGATAGCATCTTTTTCCAGTGGATTGGCTCCAGAAACACGGCGCTTGCCATTCACCTGAATGAATTCGAGTGCGGACTGCGGATTTAACTGCGGTTTATTGCGCATGATTTTCAAGCGATTCTGATAAAAGGTTTGATTGCTAAAGGCGATTAATTCCGGCTTGCTGCGGTAGTGTTCATCCAACAGGCAAACTGATTCTTGTGAAACTAAGCAGTCTGAACCAAGATCCATTAACGAGCAATCGCGATAGCTGAGTGACTCGGTTACGCTGCCCGTGAGCCCGCAAGCCTGCCATATTTCTTGCTGTTTAGCTCGCGCAAGAAATGACATATGACGCAATTGTTTGGTATCACCAACTATGACCGCACGCTTGGCTCTCTGCAGTGCTGGTAGGGCGCTGGCAATATCACACTGGGATGCTTCGTCAACAATAACCAGATCGAAAAGTTGTCGCTGAAAAGGCAGAACGCTGTGCAGCTCATCAATATTGATCAGCCAAATCGGAAACGCTTGTAAAATGATCGTAAAGTCTAGGTTGGAAAATCGCTCAGCTTGAGTTTTTGAATTGCGTGCGCGCAAGGCATTTAGAAACTTTACCAGGGTTTGACGATGATGCTTTAACAGCTTATTTAATTGGTCTGCTCGATAGTCGTTTATGTATTGGATTGAGTGCTGCAGCAGCTGCTGTTGCAGTTGCAATAGGGTCTCTTGTTGGTTAAATATGGCGTCCACTGGGTAGAATTTATGAAAAATTTTAGCCAAGGATGAATTTATAAAAGAATTTCCTGCGGTGTGATGGCGACCGCTCCACAAATGACGATGAAAAGATGTTTCTGTCGTTTTCAGTTGGTTAATGGTTTTTTGCAGAGCGAGCAGGCTATTCGTCAAGGGGGAAAACGTGTTTAAACCAAACTGCAATAAATCATCCAGATATTTTTTAATCGCTTGCAAGTAGCTTCGCTCACTGCTTTGCACCACCCCGGTTTGCAAGCCAAAATCCGTTTTTAGTTTATCGCCAATGACGTTGATAGCCTGATCGGTTTTGGCCACAATCAAAACCGTTTCTCCCTGCAACATACGATCTATGGCC
>JBNKFP010000070.1:0-12430 GCA_050289365.1 Cellvibrionaceae bacterium
TCTTTTGGAACGGGAAAGTCTGGATTTTGATCGGCGCGCTTTGCAGTTGGAAGTCGATCGTCAACAATCCGTTGTTGACGCGCTGTCGCGCCGCATCAAGGCTTTGGATATTACGTCGCCGGTCGATGGCATGATCGGTAGCGTGCAAGTGGAAGAGCGTCAATCTGTGACCATAAACCAAGCTTTAATCACAGTGGTTGATTTAAAAGCATTTGAAATTGAAGCACGTGTTTCGGAAGGCTATGCCAAAGAACTGTCGCAAGGTTTGCCTGTGCTCATTCAGGTGGGGGCTGACCTTTACGATGGTGAGCTTGCCGGAATTTCTCCAGAGGTCATCAACAGTGAAGTCATCGTGCGAATCAAGTTTGTTGGCAATCTTCCCGGGAATATACGTCAAAATCAGCGCTTAAATTCGCGCATTCTCTTAGAGCGCATTGAAAATACTTTGATTCTCAGCTCAGGCGCCTTTTTTGATAATTTTCGCGGAGAAGCCTTTAAGGTGGTTGATGGGAAAGCGCAGCGAGTGCGCGTCAGCTTGGGCAGTCGCAATTTACGCCAAGTCGAAATTACCAGTGGCTTGGAGATCGGAGATGCAGTGATTATTTCCGCACTGGATTATTCTGATGGCGATCAAAATATTATAGTAAGTCAATAATTTATAACCTCTGAATAGGGATTGGACATGTTACAGATGAAATCAATTAAAAAAATCTTTCGGAGCAGTTTGGTTGAAACCCACGCTCTTCGTGACTTTAGTTTGAATGTGGCTGCTGGAGAATTTGTTGCTGTTACGGGGCCGTCGGGTTCCGGAAAAACAACCTTTTTGAATATTGCGGGTTTGCTGGAATCCTTTGAATCGGGTACCTATATGCTGGATGGGCAGGATGTCAGTGTTTTAAATGATCGCCTGCGTTCAAAAATACGAAACGAAAAAATTGGCTTTATCTTTCAAAGTTTCAATCTGATTTCAGATTTAAATTTGTTCGATAACATTGATGTGCCTTTGCGCTATCGGGGATTGCCAGCGTCGGATAGAAAGCGGCGCATTGAACAAGTACTGGAGCGGGTGGGGCTCGCTTCGCGGGCAAAAAACTTTCCGGCGCAATTGTCCGGCGGCCAACAGCAGCGCGTAGCGATTGCTCGTGCACTGGCAGGGGAACCCAAATTCTTATTGGCGGATGAGCCAACGGGTAATTTGGATTCATTGATGGCGCGCCAGGTAATGGAAATTCTTGAAGAAATTAATCAGCTGGGATTGACCATCATCATGGTAACCCACGACCCCGATCTTGCGCGACGTGCGCAGCGCAATATTCAGATCGTTGATGGTCAAGTTACCGACTTTAAAATGTACCAGGGTTTTGTCAATGTCGAAGCCGAAATGACGGGCGCGAATGCCGTGTAGGGTGATGAAAATGCTTTCCTATTATTTTAGCTTGTCTTGGTTAAGTTTAAAGAAAACGCCGATATTATCCGCATTGATGGCCTTGGCAGTTGCTGTGGGCATCGCTTCCTGTTTGACTATCTTGACGATGTATTCTGTCATTTCTCGCAATCCCATGGCGCACAAAAACGAAACCATCGCAGCGATTCAGCTGAATAGCTGGGGTAATGAAGAAGGTTATCCTGACAACGATGGAATTCCTGTTTCGATTACCTATAAAGATGCACTGGCTTTGTATCAGTCTGGTATTGCTGATCAATTGGTCTTAAATTTTCCTTCAGGGGTAAGGGTTGAGCCGATTAAAGAAGGCGAGCAAGCCAGTAGTCGAGAAACACGTCTCGTGACGCGGGACTTTTTCTCCATGTTTGATGTGTCTTTTAAAAGTGGGTCGGTGTGGAGTGAAGCCGATGATGCCAGTGGTGAAAACGTTGTGGTGTTGTCAGAGCAATTGAGCAGCCAGATATTTGGTGAGCAGGACCCGGTTGGGCAAAACATCAATCTATCAAACGTGGGTTACACGGTGGTCGGCGTGGTATCGTCTCAGTGGAACCTTACACCGTCTGTCTACGATCTTCTGGGTAACGCATTTCGTGAGGCCCCGCAATTGTATATTCCCTTTTTCAATGTTAAAAAACGAAATTATCCAATTTGGGGGAATATATCGGGATGGATGCCCGAGAATATTCAAACGCAAGAAGACTTTTTGTCCAGCGAACTCATTTGGATTTATGCGTGGGCTGGATTTTCGTCACCTGAAAATAAAGCGGAGTTTCGTCGTTATCTTCGTGCCTATGTGGATGAACAGCACAATCTGGGCCGGTATCAGGTCTTTCAGGATGTCTATTTG
The DNA here is from genome assembly GCA_050289365.1 of Cellvibrionaceae bacterium. Taxonomy (GTDB): domain Bacteria; phylum Pseudomonadota; class Gammaproteobacteria; order Pseudomonadales; family Cellvibrionaceae; genus JBNKFP01. The sequence goes on from JBNKFP010000070.1 coordinate 2,292, forward strand.
CGTACGCCGCAAGAGTGGCTCGATATATTCAATGTTGTGACCGAAGACGATGTACTTCTGTTGTGGTTTTCGTTTGCGTTTCTCGGTGTATGTTTAATGAACTCCGTGGTTTTATTGCTGGCTAAATTTTCTCGCCATGCGCCAGAGGCAGGTGTGCGTCGAGCTCTGGGGGCAAATAAAGCATCGATATTTTTGCAGCATCTAGCGGAATCGATTTTGATTTCGTGTATTGGTGCCATGGCCGGATTGGGGTTGTCCGCGCTGGGTTTAAAAGCCGTCAAAGGGTTGTATAACAACTTTGAGGTGGTGGCGAATTTCAGTTCGGCCACCGTATTATTTGCGGTTGTGCTAGCCATATTTTCTGGCGTGGTCAGCGGTTTGATCCCTGCATACAAAATCAGTCAAACCGAACCCGCCCGCTATTTAAAAGCAGATTGATCGGTATATGGAGAATATGATGTTTGAATTAGGGCCTATATTAAAAATTTTATGGCGTAATCCAACTGGTCCGTTGTTGATCATATTGCAGTTGGCTTTGAGTATTGCGATTGTTAGTAACGCATTGTCTTTTATCTCACAGCGCTATGACTATATTTCTCGCGATCCAGGAATTGACGTGAGCGGCCTGATTCGGTATTTGGTTCAGCAGGACCAAAGTATGGGCACTTTAGATGAGTCTGTCCGTAACGATCTTGCTTATATCCGATCACTGCGAGCGGTTAAATCTGCGGTACCCATAACGGGTGTGCCGATGGGTGGCATGGGCGGAACAACCTCTGTAAGTACGGAGCCCAGTGTTGACGGTCAATCATCGACAACGGGAACCAATACGGATGCGGCCATGCTGCGAATTGGTGAAGATGGCATTGTGACCTTGGGGGCAAGACTTCGAGAGGGGCGTGACTTTTTAAAAGAGGAATACACTACATTTTCCCGGGGTGGTGAGCCCAAGACCGGATCCGTTATTTTGACCCACGCACTGGCCAAGACTTTATTTCCAAATGATGATAATGTGCTCGGCAAAACGGTTTATGAAGGCAATAACAGCGCATTCAAGGTGATTGGCATTGTGGATGATCTGTTTGGGCATTTCATTGATTGGGATTATTCTCGTCAAGTGATTATTTTTCCTGCATTAGAAATGGAAAACAGTGTGAGTTACATCGTGCGGGTGGACGACCATGGCAAATCGATTGTCCAATCCGATATTGCTCGGGCGCTCAGCAAAACCAATAAAGGGCGAATTATTGATGAGGGCAAAACCATGGAGGCGATACAAGCCAGTGCCTATGCAGGCGATCACGCCATGATCACGCTATTGAGTGTCGTACTCATTTTGCTTGTTGGTGTGAACGCGCTGGGAATCGTCGGGTTGATGAGTTTTTGGGTGGCACAGCGCCGTAAACAAATTGGTATTCGGCGCGCATTAGGTGCAACGCGCTTGGCGATCGTACGTTATTTCTTGATCGAGAATATGGTCATCGTTGTGATCGCTTCAGGAATTGGTTCCGTTGCCGCCATGACGGCCAGTGCCTATATGGTGACCGCTTATGGTTTTGCGCCTTTGCCTTGGCTGTTTATCCCTGTCGCCAGCGCTGTGGTATTGTTCATTACGCTCGCCGCTTCCATTGCGCCTGTACGCAGGGCTTCCTTTATTTCGCCTGTTGAAGCCGTATCTGGAAATTAGAATGTCCAAAGTCATTATTATCGATGATAACCAAAGTGTGGTATCGGCACTGCAATTGTTGTTGGAATTGCACGAAATTCGATGTTGTAGCGCGCAGTCTGCAGAAGAGGCCATTATTCGCATTCAGGGAGATGATGATATCCATTTGGCTATACAGGATATGAATTTTTGTGAAGGCGAAAACTCCGGAGAGAAAGGGCGTAAATTATTCTATCAAATACGTGAATTGCGTGAAGATTTGCCCATCATCCTTTTTACCGCATGGGCGCAATTGGAGATGGCTGTCGAACTGATTAAGGAGGGGGCAGCCGATTACATCTCTAAACCTTGGGACGATCAAAAGCTGATTCTTACGATCCATAACTTGTTGGAATTGGGGCGTCTTCAGGCTGAACATCGGCAGCGCGCCTTAGCGAAAAGTGAAGCTCGTTTTCGTTTAGGGAGTGATTTTAATTTGTGTGGTATCGTCTATCAAAGTGATGCGATGCACGCATTGTTAGAGCTGGCGACAAAAATTGCACGCTCAGATGTGTCGGTGATGATCACCGGGCCAAATGGTTCGGGAAAGGAAAAAATCGCACACATCATACAGGCAAATTCGGCGGTTAAGTCCGGGCCTTTTGTGAAATTAAACGTCGGTGCCCTGCCAAATGAGTTAATCGAAGCCGAGTTGTTCGGAGCCGAAGCAGGAGCCTATTCCGGAATCACCAAAACTCGCAAAGGCCGCTTCGAGTTGGCTGACGGTGGCACTTTATTTCTGGATGAGCTGGGTAATTTATCCTCCAGCGGGCAGGCTAAATTATTGCGTGTCTTGCAAACAGGGGAATTCGAGAAACTGGGTTCGAGCACAACGCAAAAATGCAATGTGCGACTCATCAGTGCAACAAATTCCAACTTGCTTGACGATATTCGTTCAGGGAAATTTCGCGAAGACCTATACTATCGCTTGAACGTAATCGAGCTTAAGCTTCTTCCATTACGCGAACGCCCCGAGGATATTTTGCCGCTGCTAAATTACTTTGTTGATGAAGATAAAACGCTGCCAGTTAGTGTGGTATCGCAGTTGCAGAAATATGCTTGGCCAGGCAATGTTCGGGAGCTCGAAAATGCGTGTAAGCGCGCTTGCTTGGTGGCGGAAAGGGAAGAACTCACGATTGATGATTTTGGTTTGACGATTGTTGCTGATCAAGAAACGAATTTACGAAAGCGAGAAGAGCCCAATAAGCAAATGATCGAATTTGTGATGCGAGAAAATCGCGGTGTGATAGCGTCAGCTGCCCGGCAGCTTGGTATGTCAAGACAGTCGTTGTATCGACGCTTGGAAAAATACGATATTCATCATGAATAGATGTAGACTGCTATGAAAGAATTGGGCCCCGCTCATTCAATTTTAGTGGAATGACTATGCGCAACCGTAAGTTAAAACTCGCGCTTGGGTTATGGTGTTCAATACTCATTGCCATGCTCAGCTTTTTGGCCTTAAATTCTTTTTTTGATTTTGGCCTGTTGGGATTTTGGGTTTCCTGTGGGATTGCGTTTTTATTAGCCTATATTATTCACGAAAGAATGACGCGATTTGATCAGGCGCGAATGGTCGCACTGGCTAACGGGCTAGACAACCTGAAGGATAATGATTTTAGTGTAAGCCTAGCGTACGGTGATAGTGACGATATGGATGAGTTACTGCGCTTATATAATGTGGTCTCGGAAAAGCTCAGACGTGAGCGTCAACATATTTACCAGCGCGAACTTCTGCTGGATACAGTCATTCAAAATTCTTCTCTCGCATTACTGTTAATGGATCAGCAAGGACGCATTGTCTACTCCAACTCGAATGCCAAACATCTGATGAATGCGGGTGAACCTCTCAATGGTCTTAGTTTGTCAGAGGTTATTAACAAAATTCCCAAGACATTAGCGGCGTTGATTCGGCATTCAGAAGACGGCCTCTTTACTGTGGATCAGGAGGGTAATACCGAATCTGAAACTTTCCACTTGAGCAATGGCCGGTTTTTGCTAAATGCATTAGAGCATCGTTTAATTATTATTAAAAAGCTGACGCGAGAATTACAGCGTCAGGAAGTTGCAACTTGGAAGAGAGTGATCCGAGTTATCAGTCACGAGTTAAATAATTCGCTTGCGCCCATTTCGTCAATGGCTCATTCAGGGAAACTTGCGCTTGCTAAGGGGAAGGTAGAGTATTTGGAGCAGGTCCTTGATACGATTTCAGAGCGAAGTCAGCATTTAACCCATTTCGTTGGAAATTATGCCAAGGTAGCTCAGCTCCCTGAACCGATAAAGTCTCTGGTCGCTTGGGACAGCATTATTGCTCATTTAAAGGTGTTAACATCATTTACGGTAAAGTGTGAATTGCCGAAATCCGGTGCCTATTTCGATCAGACTCAAATTGAGCAGGTTTTGCTTAATCTGTTGAAAAATGCACATGAGTCTGGATCGCTTGAAAAAGATATCGAGCTGCGCATTGAGGAATGGCAAGGCAATGTAAAGATAGAAATCAGGGATCGTGGTTGTGGGATGACGCCAGAAATTATGTCGCAGGCGTTACTACCCTTTTATACAACCAAAAAAAATGGTAGCGGTATCGGGTTGTCGCTGTGTCGTGAGATCATTGAATTGCATGGCGGTACCTTGGCGTTGAAATCCCGTAAAAGTGGCGGATTAAAAGTTGTCATCGACCTTCCGAATTTTAAGCCGACGAATCAAAAAACATCATAAAAACATCTCTACTCAGCGGCATTTGAGTGGCATAAGGCAAGCTTGACAAAACCGGCCGATGCGCAGCGATTTTTTGAAAACGTATTCTGTGCGCACTGATATTGCCATTAATTAAATGACGATTAAAGGTTTCAAGGTGCAGACCGGTTTTTGTTGAAATGGGCAATCGATCTTTCTTGAGCGGGCGTCTAACCGGCTTGTACAGTAAGATGCCGTGTCAAATATAGATCACCTAATCATGTATTGATTCTCATATCGGCTTCAGCAAGCCCCTTAAAAAGGATCACTTCAAGATAGGGTTTTTCTCTATCTGTATACTACTAAAGCTCGTCGGGCCGAAAGATTGTGACGCGGTCGCTTCTCTATTTAACGGCTGCATAACATAATATCAACATACAAATCGCCTTGGTGTGTCGATCTTGAAGGGGATTATTGCTCTTAAAGTATCGGTTCAGACTCCTAGAGATTTTCGAATGAGAGTAAAGAGTGGCCTTATATTCAAATAAGCTACAAGAGCTGTCTCTTTTTTATTCCGCTCATAGGGGCAATGGGCACAGCTTTTTTTACAGGTTGAAGTAAGTAAGACAGCAAAGCATATGAACAAATGGGGTGGCGTTCACACTTTCAGTTTTCCACCACAATCTCCTTGGGGTCCGATACATGAATAATTCCAAATTAACGTCCCGTTTTCTCGGACTCGTATTCTTCACGAGCGCTGCTGCGCTCGTCGGTTGTGGCGGAAATGGTGAGCCTGTTAGCAGCAGTTCATTAGCCTCTTCAAGTACAAGTACCAGTGCAAGCTCAAGTGCTGGGGCAATCCCAAATAATGCATCGCTGGTGTATGCGATAAACGCCGGTGGTCAAGCGGTCACGATGGGGGATGTTGAATACAAAGCCGATCGTTTTGCGTCTGGCGGCACCATCGGCTCTACATCAGACCCGATTTCCGGAGCCGCGCAGGCTTCTCTTTACCAGACCGAACGCTATGGCACCACCACCTATGAAATCCCAGTAACCAATGCCAACTACAGCCTGAAACTCCATTTTGCCGAATTGTTTCAGACCGCGTCGGGCGCGCGCCAGTTCAGTGTTACGGTCGAAGGGCAGCCAGTGCTGGAGAATTTCGATCTGTTTGCCGAAGTGGGGCATGACGCTGCTTACGATGTGATCGTGCCGCCGGTGTCGGTGGCCGATGGATCTTTAACCATCGTGACCACGACTCAGATAGACAATGCGACCATTGCTGGTTTTGCTATTTACAGCAATGATGGCGGCGAATTTGATGGGGCCGATACGGGCGGTGGCGATGGCTTGCCTTCTGCCGGCTGCGGCAAGGCACCAACGCTGTCGAGCGGGAATATCAACCTACAGGGCCGCAGCTACGCCCTTCGCCTTCCTGATAATTATGATCAATCGCATCCTTATCGACTTATTTTGGGTTTACACGGTGCCACGGGCAGCAGCAGTGAGGTCGCACCTTCCTACTTTGGTCTGCGGTCACTTGCGCAGGGGAGCACCATTTTTATTGCGCCCAGCGCCGCGGGTGGCTTTTGGAACGCTCAAAGCGATTTAACGTTTGTGGACAACATTCTCAGCCAAGTAAAAGCGGACCTTTGTATTGATACATCGCGGATTATGCTTGAGGGCTTTAGCCAAGGCGGTGCAATGTCATGGTCATTGGCCTGCGCACGACCAGGCGTTTTTCGTGCGGTGGTGGTCCATTCCGGTGGAGGGGTTGCGCGCCCAGCCAGCTGTGCACCGGTAGCGTTCATGTCGTCACTCGGACAATCGGAAAGTGGTGGCGCAGGGCAAACGTCCAATAGCGACTTCTTCGCACAGCAAAATGGTTGTTCCGTTGCACCATTGCCGAAGGCGCCAAGGGGAGGTCATGCGTGTACCGATTACACCGGTTGTTCAGAGGGCCATCCAACCAGATGGTGTGATTATGATGGGGGACACACCCCGTCACCCAAAGATTCGGGTCAAGGCGCATCCTGGATGCCGCAAGAAGTGTGGAGTTTCTTGGAGCGGTTTTAACCGCTCCATTGCCGAACTTTGCCCCACGTGCATCGGTGGTGTAACAGACGCAATGATCAAAATGATTAGAGATGTTTAAGCATAAAAATAATGGGTGGTGCACACCTTTCACTATTCCGATACCCACTCTTGGAGTTCCAGACATGAAGCAAACGAATTTAACACTCCGTATCCTCGGTTCGGCCATATTGACAGGCGCTGTTGCGCTTGTCGGCTGCGGCGGTAATGAACCCACCAGTAGCTCCAGCAGTTCGTCAACGTCGTCAATGATGAGTTCCGGCGCAAGTTCCAGCGCTGAGGCCATTCCAAGCGATGCGGCGCTGGTCTATGCGGTCAACGCTGGTGGCTCGGCAGTGACCATGGGTGGTGTTGAATACAACGCTGATCGTTTTGGTTCGGGCGGTACCCGGGGTTCAACCACAGACCCGATTGCCGGAGCCGCCCAAGCATCTGTGTATCAGAGTGAGCGCTACGGCACCACCACTTACAATGTTCCAGTAACCAATGCCAATTACAGCGTGAAACTCCACTTTGTGGAAATGTATCAAACCGCAGCCGGTGCGCGTCTGTTCAGTGTTACGGTTGAGGGGCAGCCAGTACTGCAGAATTTCGACCTGTTTGCCGAAGCGGGGCACGATGTGGCTTACGATGTGGTTGTGCCGCAGGTCATGGTGGCGGATGAATCCTTGACAATTGAGGTGACCACTGAGATGGACAATGCCACCATATCCGGCTTTGCCATTTTCAGTGATGATGGCGGCGAATTTGTTGTGCCGGAAGTGCCTGAATCTGAATTGCCCCCAGTGAGCGACTACTCTGCGATGGGGCCATACCCCACGGTGACTGAAACCAACACCGGCCCGGACGGCAGCTACACCATTATTCGCCCCAGAACGCTGGGCGAAAATGGCTTCCTGCACGCACCGATCATCTTTGGCCCCGGGACTGGCATGCAAGTGTCGCAGATGAGCAATTTGATCGCGCGTATCGCGTCTCACGGCTTTGTGGTGATTGGTCGCCAGCTCGACGGCGGCCCCGGCAGCGCCGTGACCCGTCAGCGCTTGACCGATGGTCTAGACTGGATCATTGCTCAGAACTCGGTGGCCGGCAGTGCTTACGAAGGTAAGCTCGCGGTGAATAAGGCTGTCGCCATGGGCTATTCCGTGGGCGCCACGGGCTCAATCGAAATCGGCGGCCATGCTGCCCTCGCCACTGTTGTAGCCATTCACGGCCATAGCGCCACAGGCGACCTGCACACGCCCGTGCTTATGCTGGGTGGAACCGATGACACCATGGGTGATGGCCGTTCCTGGTTGGCCCCAAGCTATGAAGCATCGCAGGTGCAAACCTTCTTCGGAACCGTGCAAGGCGCCAATCACGGTTATATCCAGGGTTCGATCAACGGGGTGCAAGGCGGCGTGGAAACACCGGCCATCATCGCCTGGATTCGCTACTGGATCTACAACGATCAGGGTGGGAAGAACTACTTCTACGGCGATGATTGTGTGATGTGCAAATCGCCTTGGACCAATCCTCAGCGCAAGAATTGGGAGTAAAAATGAAAATGCTCGGGCTTGTGAAGTACTGGTCCGGCTGTCATTTACTTTAGATATAACCCGTTTCCAAATCCCATCGCCTGTCACCCAACTGCGAAGCTCGCAGTTGGGTGATCTTGTCTCTATTCTCTACTCTTTCAAAAAATTCGGCTCGAAATAGTCTCCATCCATCGCCCACTTCTATTTTTATCCTTTTATATCACTTGTTGGCGCCAATGAAATGGCTGAAATGGAAGGTTTAGGCGCTAAACAGGTTCACATGTCTGCCTTAATGCTCGCTTATTGCAGGATAGTTTAATTTTGATTTTCGTTTAGAAAAATAAAATTGCCGTTTAGGAAAGCGATGCCTCGGCTTAGATTTCAAGGTGCGGGAAGGTGACAGTAAGGGGTTATTTTGCTTATGTGGGGCGAATTATTGAAAGCGCTTAAAATATGTTGGTGGCGATAGGAAGGGCTTTAAATTTCGCTTCTTTATGTCGAGCAAAGGTAGAGAATAGTCTATGGCGATTGAATTCGAAACTATACAAGAGTCGGATGCGAAAAAATATGGTTATGAAGATGTGCTTTTTAAACTTCATCCAGGGTATAGACGGGAAGGTGTTGCGGCATATAAAAATTTTAAGATTTGGGCAATTGATAGAGAAAAGGAAATCTATTTGGTGTATGACTCCTGTGGGAGAGATGAAGAGTCCAATAAATGTCTATGGAATTTCTACTATCAAGGCAAAAACTACAACATTGTAGTGGTCACAATAGAAGTGGAGGTAAATGGAAATTGTGTGAAAGAAACGGTCAGTATTTTGGATGGTGATACCATTTTTTTTGATGTGGATGACGAAAGTTTAATGTTGAGTGTATTTAAAGATTTTTATCATTTCTTTAAAAATCATCCGCCAAATGTATATGAAAAAACGTTCGAGTGGGTTTGATTAAGAGTAAATTTTATGGGGCTGACAGTGGCACAAGCGAATTCGAGTTTGAGTGGGTAGAATAGCGTGTGAATCTGATCGCCCCATAGCGTGTAAGTCTGTCGAGTAAGCCAGAAAAAGGAGTTTTATGATGTGTTGAAACAGAATTTGATATGTCAGCACATAAATGAGTTCGGGCGAATAGATAACAAATTGATGATGGGTTTTTTAAATTTTATAGCCCGCGCAACGTTGTATTGATGAAAGTATTCGCGAGCGTTAACTCAAAGCACATTAGACGGCCAAATATAGGGGTCCGAATATGGCTGTAGTAATTGAAAAGATTAACGAAGCCGATGCTAAGAAATACGGCTTTGAAGAGAGGTATTTTGGAGATGTACCGATACGAAAGAGCTTGGGTTTTAGCGCTTATAAAGGTTTCAAGTGGGCTATTGATCGTGATCGAAACGCCTATATTGTTAAGGTTGACCTTGATAGAGACGCTGACCCGGAATTGATCGGTTATTACTTTTACTTAAACGGCAATATTTATTTTCTTTGGATTGCTACCGAATATGACCTAGCGCGTAAACCCGAAGAAACGGTGGTATATTTGTCTTTCGCGGCTGATCGTCGCGGAGATCAAGGTAATGAGTTGACAGAAGAAATGCGTGATATTTTTTTGGATCTGTATCAAGCTAAAGAATACCACTATTTCAGTGCCCACTTCTCATCAAAAATTCAAACCTATCGATGGAAGCTGGAAGGCGAAATATAATGAGGGTTTCGAAGATGGTGAAGGAGTGATCCATATGGCTATAACCGTTGAAAGAATAAACGAAGCCGAAGCTAAAAAGTTTGGTTTTGAAGAAAAATATTTTCAAGACCACCCGATAAAAAAGAGCAAGGGTTTTAAAGCATACAATTGTTTCCCATGGGCTATTGACCGTGATAGTAATGCATACATTGTACCGGTTGGCGTGGAAAGAGAGACTGACGGAGAAGTGGAATGTTTGTACTTTTATTTTGACGAAAACATTTATACGTTGTCGATTACGCGTGAGTATGATGTTTCGCGTAAGCCAGAGGAGGTCGTAGAGTATTTGTCATTCGATTTGAGCCGTTTTAGGAATCAAAATCGTGAATTGACAGAAGAAATGCGTGATTTATTTCTGGAGCTGTATCAAGCTATGGAGTACCACTTTTTTAGTAAGC
>JBNKFP010000071.1:0-12350 GCA_050289365.1 Cellvibrionaceae bacterium
AATCGGTCAACCTGGGGCCGCCAGACAGCACCTCTTTGGCAAAAATACGTGACGCCAATGGGTTCTCCCAAGCGAATTGCATTTTGGTCACTATGTAGCGACGCAGCGCCTCTGCAGGATCCTCTTTGGCATCCAGTTCATTTAAAGCGCCATCCCATAAATCCAAAATATTGGCCAGCACCTCTATGTACAACATCAATTTGTTTTTAAAGTAATAATGGATATTGGATTTGGGCAACCCAGCGCGCTGCGCTATATTATTCATGGTTGCGCCCTTAAACCCATGATCGGCAAATTCCACTTCCGCTGCCGCAATGATCAGATGCTCATTTTTCTGGCGAATTCGGCCCGTAGGTTTGCCCTCGCGGTGCGATGCTAGTTCCAACTGCATAGGTATTGCTCAGTAATCGGTCTTATAATCCTAGAAACTACAGTTTCTAGGTTAATGTGGTCAAAGGCCCAGTCACGGGCGGCTGCATTATAAACAAACTCACTGAAAGCGGTAGCCATAAGGAAACCTCTCATGCACTCGCAAGAATCACAACGGCAAAAATTTGCACGACGTATTGATCAAGCCCTGAGCCGCGAACCGGCCGATTTGGTGATTCACAATGCCCAGTTTTTAGATGTCATCAGCGGTAGTCTTGTCCAGGGCGACATTGCCATTTGTGGTGATACGATCGTTGGTACCTGCGAGGATTACCAGGGTAAAGTCGAAATCGATGGCAGTAATCTGACCGTGGTACCTGGTTTTATCGACACCCACGTGCACTGTGAATCCAGCTTGGTGACGCCGCTGGAGTTCGACCGTTGTGTGCTACCAAGAGGCACCACCACCGCCATTTGCGACCCCCATGAAATCGCCAATGTTCTCGGAGCGGAAGGGTTAAGATATTTTTTCCAGTGCGCTGAACAGACGTGCCTGGATCTCTACGTACAACTGTCGTCATGCGTCCCTGCCACTCATTTGGAAACCGCCGGGGCCAGTTTAAGTGCCGCTGATTTGGTGGCTCTGCGCGATCATCCCAGCGTCATCGGGCTGGCCGAATTTATGAACTACCCCGGACTATTGGCCAAGGCACCGGATGTATTAGATAAAATCGCCGCCTTTGACGGCTGGCATATCGACGGCCACGCGCCTATGTTGCGCGGTAAAAATTTAAACGCCTATTTGGCCTGCGGAATCTGCAACTGTCACGAAACCACTTCGGCAGAAGAAGCCCAAGAAAAGTTGCGCAAAGGTATGCATGTGCTCATCCGCGAAGGTTCAGTATCGAAAGATCTGCACAGCTTAGCCCCGCTGCTGGACGCCTACACCTCCAATGCCATGGGCTTTTGCACAGACGATCGCAACCCTTTAGATATCGCCGAAGAAGGCCACTTGGATTACCTGGTTCGCACCGCCATTGAATTGGGCATCAATCCTGGCGACGCCTACCGCGCCGCCACCTGGTCGGCCGCCAGAGCATTTCGCTTTACCGATCGCGGCATCATCGCTCCGGGCAAACGCGCAGATCTGGTGCTGCTATCCAACTACGAAACCTGTCAGGTGCACTCGGTCATTAGCGCCGGGCGCCAAGTGAACGATGCTTTATTTGCAACGCGCCAAACGGTACCACCCGTCGGCTTAAACAGCGTTAAACGTCAGCCGATCAAGTGCGCAGACCTGCGCATTGAATTCACCGCCCCGGAATTGCCGGTGATTGGTATTCAATCCGGCAGCATCATTACTCAACATCTCACCCTTCCCGTGGACGAACACAACGGCGAACGGGTAAGCAATGTGGACCAGGACATATTGAAAATCTGTGTTTTAGAACGCCACGGCAAAGGCGGATTTATTGGTCGCGGTTTCGTGCACGGTTTTGGTTTAACCCATGGCGCGCTCGCATCATCGGTGGGGCACGACAGTCACAACCTCTGTGTCGTGGGCACCAATGACGACGATATGGTAGCCGCTGTCAATCACCTTATTGCCATCGGCGGAGGTTTTGCAGCCACTCACAAGGGCAGTATTACTGCCGAACTCCCCCTGCCCGTAGCGGGACTGATGAGTCTTCAGCCTTTCGAGCAGGTACAAGAAAAATTGCTGCAACTGCGTCAAGCGGTTCGTAGCATGGGCTGCCAGCTACCCGAACCCTTTTTGCAACTGGCATTTTTGCCTCTGCCAGTGATTCCCCACCTGAAAATTACCGACCGAGGGCTGGTAAATGTGGATACTTTTAGCTTGCTGGAACTGAGCTGATTTTGGCGCGAGCCTAAGCCAATCTAGCAACTCATAACCGCAATTGAACAGTGTTGTGTCATTCGTCATGCGTCGGTGTTTGCCGATAATCGTATGTCGCATTAAGACGCGATGCTAAATAATCGGCACAGCTTACGGGTGGATACTTGGGCTCCTGGTCAGGAAAAATATCTCTGGAATCCACAATGGACTCCGGATTGACCTCCAAGAAAAATGCGATCGAGTAACGCTCTCGATCGGGTGTTCCCACCCGATGGGGTGTTGAGAGATACATATCGTTACTCCAGCGCATCAAGCAATCGCCAATATTGCATACCAATCCGCCAGCAACGCTTGGGGCATCAAGCCATTTGCCAGCGCGAGTCAATACTTCTAAGCCCGGCACTCCATCCGTTGCCAGCAAAGTGACATTGCCGTAGTCCGTATGGGCACCGGCCCCAGCATCGACGCGACTCGATGAATTCAACATCGGCGGGTAATGCAACATTCTTAAAGTCGCAATAGGATCGGTTAAATGTGCAGCAAAAAAATTCTCGGAAAGCCCAAAATCTAAAGCGAAACCGCGATGCAATAGTCGCCCGATGTCGATACAGGTCTGAAAATAATTCAGCCAAGTATCGCGCCAACCAGGCAATTCAGGCCAAAAATTGATGCCTCGAAACGGTTTTCCTGAGATGACATCAGGATGATCCACAGGCAGTTCCACACCAATATTAAACGCTTCCTTTTGATCGGCACCCGCTTGCGGATTTAGACGCTCATCGGCCATGGCAATATAACCGCGGTTGTGAACCGATCGCTTAATCGAAAGCTGCTGTTTGACTTCTATGTCTAAATTGAAAAAATCCTGTGCCAAGCAAAATAATTCATTGAAATCAGAGAGACCGATTCCGTGATCCACCAAATAGAAAAAACCCACTTCGCGACAGGCCCGCCCCAGTTCCGCGACAGTGTCTTGCCGCAGCTGCAAATCGGAGCTGGCTAATCCCGCTGCGGAAATGATGGGCAGTTCGGTCATTGCTTATGACTCATTTAATGGGGAATTGTCCCTGTGACACCTTCAACATACCAATTCATACCGGCCAAATCACCTTTACCCAAAACCTCTCCCGATTTCACTTTCAATTCTCCCGCCTGATTTTTTATCGGACCGGCGAATGGATGAATGGCACCTGTTTTAATGCCGGCAATAATTTCTTCTGCCCCTTTTTGGACATCCGCGGACACACCTGGACCGTAATTTGGAATCACAATCATATCCTCAGCCATGCCCCCCCATAAATCCTCCGATTTAAATTTACCGGCCATCACATCTTCTACAGTACGAATCACATAAGGGCTCCAGTTATTCACTACTGATAATAAGTGCGCCTTAGGACCAAAATGCGTCATATCGGAAGCCTGGCCCACGGCATATTTACCGCGTCTTTCAGCCGCCTGCAGTGCTGCCGGACTGTCGGTGTGTTGCAATATTACATCGACGCCCTGGTCCATCATGGCATTGGCTGCATCCGCTTCTTTACCGGGGTCAAACCAGGTATTGAGCCACACGACTTTTAATTCTGCTTTAGGGTTATATTTGTTCAACGCCAGTTGCACGGCGTTGATGTCACGAATCACTTCAGGAATGGGAAACGAAGCAATATATCCAATTTTATTGGTTTTCGTTACCTTTGCGGCAACATATCCAGAAACGTAGCGCCCCTCGTAGGTTTTGGATAAATAAGTCCCTAAATTTTTTGCCAACTTGTATCCAGTAGCGTGTAAAAAAGTGGTTTTTGGGAATTGCTTAGCCACTTTGGCGGTGGGGTTCATAAAACCAAAAGAGGTGGTAAAAATCACTTTGTTGCCCGATTTCGCGAGGTTGCGTATCACACGCTCCGCATCAGCTCCCTCTGGAACATTTTCAACATAGGTCGTTTTTACCTTATCGCCAAAATGTTTTTCCAATGCGATGCGACTTTGATCATGTTGGTAACTCCAGCCGTGATCACCAATGGGCCCAACGTAAACAAACCCCACCTTAAAAGGTTCATCCGCATAGAGTTTGCCGGAATATATTCCGATCAAACCCAGCATGAATGTTAAAATGATTTTCAGTTGTTGCTTACGCATATTTCACTCCAATTATGGGGCTCGCTAAGAAGATTTATAAAAAGGTTGACCTAAGGACATAGGCGTATAAAGTTTATTGCGCGCGGGATTGCTTGACAGCAAAACCAAGACGATAATCGTGGCTAGGTAGGGTAACATCGCCAGTAAATTGGGCGGAAAAGAAAAACCCAGTCCCTGTGCGACCAAATGTAAGATACTGGCCAATCCAAAGAGGTAGGCACCGAGCATCACTCGCTCTACCCGCCAACTGGCAAACACCACCAATGCCAATGCGATCCAACCGCGGCCAGCACTCATATTTTCCGCCCACAGCGGCGTATAGGCTAAAGACAAATAACCACCGGCCAAACCGGTCATAGCACCACCAAAAGCCACCGCCAGATAACGTGTGCGTAATACCGGCAAGCCAATCGCGTTAGCGGATTGCGGATTTTCACCGACCGCCTTGACGATCAGCCCCGCTCGCGAAGAGCGAAAAAACCAAAACAATAAGCCGGTCATGGCAAAAGATAAATATACGCAAACATCTTGACGGAATAATGCGCGGCCGATAATGGGAATTTCAGAGAGCAAGGGAATAGCAATGGGCTCGAGGCCTTGAATGGGTTTGCCAACAAATCCAGCGCCGATAAAAGCGGAAAGCCCTGTACCAAATATAGTGAGCGCCAAACCGGTCGCATATTGATTGGCATTTAAGCCAAGACTCATCAAAGCAAACAGCATAGACATAACAATGCCCGCTAGAATGGCGCACAAAAAACCCACAGCAATACTGCCGGAACTGAAGCCCGCAATAAACCCGACTACGGCTCCTACCAACAACATGCCCTCCTGACCCAAATTAAGTACGCCACTGCGTTCACATACAGTTTCACCCAGAGCGACAAATAGCAGAGGCGTACCGGTGCGTACGGCGGCTTGCAAAACATTATTTATCAGTTCGATATCCATGATTCAGTTCTCGGTATGAGACGTTCAATTAGCTCGGAGCCAGCGCCGATTGGGTTGAGGATCGCCAACGTATTTTGTAAATAATTAACATATCGCAAGCCAACAAATAAAATAACAACATGCCTTGAAACATTCCGGTCAGCGCCAAAGGAAGATTCATCTCAATCTGCAGTAACTCTCCTCCCATATACAACAGCGCCATTAATAAACTGGAAAAAAACACCCCCACTGGATGCAAACGTCCTAGAAAAGCCACGATAATCGCCGCATAGCCATAACCCGGTGATATTACCGGCACCAATTGCCCTATCGGTCCAGTGACTTCGCCGACGCCCGCCAAACCCGCCAGACCACCACTGATAATAAGCACCAACCAAATCAATCGCTTTTCTTTGAAACCGGCCATGCGCGCGGCGCGTACATCTTTGCCCAAAACTTGAATTTGAAAACCTAAAAAACTTTTACTAAGTAATAACCAGATACCCAAACCGGAGAACACGGCCAGTAAAGCCCCAAAATGCACGCGGGTGTCCTCCCACAAAATGGGCAGGAGCGCTGCATCCGCAAACAGAGCGGATTCCGGAAAATTAAATCCATGAGGATCTTTTAAAGGGCCATGCACACAATATTGCAAAATATTAAATGCAATATAATTGAGCATAATGGTAGTTAGAATTTCGTTGGTATTGAATTTCGTTTTCAACAATGCCGCTAAAGCGGCCCAAGCAGCTCCGGCAATGACTCCGGCGAGAAGGACACCCGGCAACAACAACCCGCTTTCACTTTCCGTAAATTGCACGGCGAGTGCACTGCCCACCAAACCGCCCATCAACAATTGTCCCTCAGCGCCGATATTCCAAACATTCGCCCTATAGGCCACAGCCAATCCCAGAGCGCACAGCAAAATGGGAGCCGCTTTGACACACAGTTCCGCAATCCCGTAGGCATCCGCCACCGGTGCGATCAAAAATGTTGTTAGCGCTAACAAGGGGTCTACACCCATCGCTGCAAATACCATAACCCCAGTCAGCAAAGTCAAAAAACCCGCCAGAACTGGAGAGGCATAAGGCATCCACGCTAACTGTTCTTGCCGACGCTCAAGCTTTAACATAGTGTTCCTCCTCGTCAGCATTTGCCGTTACGGTGTCAACTGGCACTTCCGGTGCATTAAAATCCCCGGCCATCCAGCGTCCGACTTCTTCAATCGTGGTATTGGCTGTCGCTTTTAATGGTGAGAGCTGGCCATCAAAAATCGCACAAATTCGATCAGAAATTAAAAATAATTCATCAATATCTTCCGATACAACCAAGAGCGCCGCACCACTGTCACGCAACTCAATTAAGGCCTGATGAATTGCAACAGCCGCACCAATATCCACGCCCCAAGTGGGGTGTGCAGCAATGAACAATTTCGGTTGTTGCAGAACTTCTCGGCCGATAATGAATTTTTGTAAATTGCCACCAGAGAGGCTATCGGCGTGCGCGTGTATCCCCGCAGCTTTCACTTTAAAAATATTAATGATTTTTTGAGCGAAATTTTCCGTTGCCTGACGATCCACCAAGCCATTTTTTACCAAACCTTGGAAAAATCCCGTCAAAAGCCCGTTTTCACGCAGACTCATATTCGGCACGGCGCCTCGACCTAAACGCTCTTCTGGAACAAACGTCACGCCTAATTTTCGTCGCGCAGCTGGCGGTAAATTTCCAATAGCGCCATCAGGCAAATTAATCGCTGATGCATGAATGACCAACTCCTCACCACTGAGGCAGGCCAACAGCTCTTCCTGGCCATTTCCGGCAACTCCCGCAACACCGACAATTTCGCCACTGCGGACTTCGAAATGAATATTTTTCAGTGAGGTACCAAAAGGATCGTGGGTTGCAATGGATAAATTACGTACGCTAAGGAATGTGTGTTTGCCTTCCGCTTTGGAATATTGGGTGGTAATGGGAGTATCATCGCCCACCATCATTCGAGCCATGGAGGAAGGTGTTTCTTCAGCGGGTTTACATTTGCCCGATACTCGCCCACCACGCAATACAGTCGCGTTCTGACACAATGCTTTGACTTCATTTAATTTATGACTGATAAATAAAATGCTGCAGCCTTCTGCAGCCAAAGTGCGCAAGGTAATAAAAAGGGTTTCCACCTCTTGCGGAGTCAAAACGGATGTAGGCTCATCTAGAATCAATAGTAAAATGTCTTGCACTAGACAACGTACGATCTCCACGCGCTGGCGTTCGCCAATAGAGAGTGTGTGGATACATCGATCAGGGTTCAATGCCATGCCGTACTTTTTTGAGACGTCCTCAATGCGCTTGCGTAATTCGCCCATAGCAGAGTGAGGCGTTCCTAAAGCCAAGGCAATATTTTCGGTCACCGTTAATGTTTCAAACAGAGAGAAGTGCTGAAAAACCATGCCTATGCCGATATTTCTAGCATGACTGGGATCCGCAATGCGAATGGGTTTGCCTCGCCAAAAAATGGATCCAGAATCGGGCTTTACCAGCCCGTAAATCACTTTCATAAGCGTGCTTTTACCAGCACCATTTTCACCCAGAAGTGCGTGTATTTCTCCAGGTGCAATATCCAAATCAATGTGATCGTTGGCTAAACAGCCTGGGTACTGTTTAGTAATGCCTCGCAAAGCGAGGCGCGATGGGTAGACTAAATCCTTGTCTGGATATGAAATTAATGCATCTTCTTCAGTTGTTTGATCGACCATGGCTAAGCTCGGATGTATTGAATTAAGCGGAGACCAATGCAGCCGACGTTTTTTCCTCCGGGAACATCAGGTTAAGAACAATTGCAGCCAAGCCACCGGTGGTGATGGGTGAACCGAAAATGTTTTGTACCACTTTGGGTGCAAGGGCCAACACATCTGGCACCATCGACACACCCAACCCCATACCAAATGACACTGCCATAATCAACATCTTGCGGCGATCCAAGGTTTCACTAGCGAGAATTTTTATCCCTGCTGCGGCAACCGTACCAAACATGATTAATGTCGCCCCGCCCAAAACCGGTTTTGGAATTTGCTGAAGTACGCCGCCAATAATCGGAAATAGTCCAAGGATAAAAAGAACTCCAGCGATATAAATGCCAACATGACGGCTCGCAATTCCGGTCAGTTGAATCACACCATTATTTTGACTAAAAGTGGTATTGGGAAATGTATTAAACGTGGCGGCAATGGCGGAATTGATACCATCACCTAAAATACCACTACGAATGCGCCTTAAATAACGCGGACCTTCAATCGACTGACGAGAAATCATGCAATTTGCGGTGAGATCACCGGTGGATTCGATGGTGGTAATCACATAGATTAAGGCGATGGGTAAAAACGCGCCCCAGTCAAAACTGAAGCCGTAGCGAAACGGAATAGGAATACTGACCAGCGGAAGGCTCGCTAAATTGGAGAAATTGAGCTTTCCCATTAGTCCCGAAACCACAAAGCCAACGGCTAGGCCAATGACAATGGATGAGAGCCGCAACCATTGATTGGTGCTGCGATTTAACGCGATGATCAACGCCAAAACAGAGCACCCCAGGGCTAAATTTTGCCAACTGCCAAAATCCGCCGCTTTAACGCCTCCTGCTAAATCCGTCATACCCACCTTGATCAAACTGACTCCAATAATGGTGATCACTATGCCCGTTACCAAAGGCGTAATCACACCACTTAATTTGTGCATGACCTGACTCAGTCCGATCTCGATAAAAGCACCGAGAAAGCAAATGGTAAAAATTAAAGCCAACATATCGTCCGGTGTACCACCCTTGGCTTTAACCATCAAGCCCGCGGCCAACACCGAACCGAGAAATGCAAAACTTGTCCCTTGGACACAAATCATGCCCGCACCAATCCCTGCGGGTGATCGCGCTTGAATAAATGTGCCGACACCGGAAACCATCAGCGACATACTGATTAAATAGGGAATATTGTCACCCAACCCCAGTACACCACCAATGATTAAGGTGGGCGTGATAATGCCAACAAAACACGCCAGTACATGTTGAATAGCCGCAAAGCTCGCTTCAACAAAAGGTGGCTTGTCATCGAGCTCGTAGATTAGATCGATAGTGCCTTTATCTTTATCGGCCATAATTGCCCCCTAAAAATGCCACTTGAGCAGTAAGCATGGGTTCTTCTCGTCAACACCGTCAACGCCGAATTTGTTTGTCCAATAAGCGTATTCAATACCAAGATAAAGTGGAGATTTCAGACCCATTAATTTACCGGCGTTCCACTTCAATTGAGAGGTAAAATTCATCTCGGCCTCGGCAGTATCAGAAGAGGTTGAATAGTCTAAAAAACCGTCATATAAAAATTCGATACTACCGCTGCCAAAGGGTACCGCCCAAGTGAAGGTAATTTGTTCATCGTTATCGGCCAAATCATTGTTGGCGCTATAAAGATTCATGGTGAAGTATTTAAAGCCCGGTATGCTGATATTGGTGCCCACACCAACCAAAAAATTATCAAATGAAGTGCCACCGACATCACCGCCTTCCCAAGTGGTAGCGATGAAAAAATCACTTAATGGTCCAACTGATAAATCGTTATCCAGCAGTTTTCCAATGCTCAACCGGGGTCCCAATTCAAAATAATTTCCCGCTACCCCATTGTCCGAAACCAAGTGATCATAGAAGAAAAAATTATCTCCCCAGCTATGGCCACTCGCATGCTCCACGGTCAGTACCCGTCGAGTGCTATCACCGAGTTCGTATTCCGAACCCTTTAGGTAACTTAAACTGAAACTGCTCCATAGCATTTCTGCGAAGACGGGGGAAGGCGCAAGAAACCCCAGCACAGCGATAAGCAGACTTTTCCTCAACATAGCTCCCCCTAATTACAATCTTTAAGTTCAACCACAATTCCTGTCCAAACGATCAGGTTTTTAGATTCCAAGCACAAACCTGGCCAATTGGACAGGTTTTTTAGGTGATCGTGTTTAAACCACTGAATAACAAATTTATGGCTTTTATTTCAGAGAGTTATCTAATCGGTGAAGGTAGTCTCAAACAAAACGGAATCCCGTTAGTGGTTCTTGCTAAGCTCAGATTTGCACTCAATCCATTCGTAAATCATCAAAACGTCATACTTTAGGGCACGATATGAAGTGGAGGGAGATTCTGATTTGCGGCGAAACACCATAGGGTAAGAAACCTGAATGGCAATCTAAGACTTTAAGGAGAAATAAACTTGCAAGTGCATTGGCTTGTGCAAGACTAGTGTAATAATGACCCAATCAAAAGCTATACTCATGAAAAAAGCAGCCAAACCCAAACCGGAATTTCGCACCGTTAAATCTTCCCAGGTCACATTAAAGGAACTGATGATCCCGTCCTATGCTAACTTCGGAGGGAAGGTTCATGGCGGTATCATTCTATCGCTTATGGATAAGATCGCTTATACCTGTGCGGCAAGCCACTCCCGCTGTTATTGCGTAACCGCGTCCGTAGATTCTGTTAATTTCCTTAATCCGGTGGAGGTAGGAGAACTGGTTACGCTACACGGATCCATCAATTTCGTCGGACGCAGTTCCATGGAAGTCGGTATCAAGGTCTTATCAGAAGATTTCCGCAAAGGTATTATCAAGCATACAAATACCTCTTTTTTCACGATGGTCGCGATCGACGAACTCACCCGTAACCCCATTCGTGTACCAGGCTTAATACTGGAGGATGATATTGAAATTAAGCGCTTTATATTGGGTAAATATCGGAAATTACACCGTGGCGAACATCAGGAAAGATTTGCCCAGTTACGAACCAAACTGGATTTAAATCCCGATTCTGATGAACTAAGAAATGAGAACTGTCGACTCCAGTTGTAATGCGTGAATCACGTTCCAAAGCCAAACGAATTAATGATAATTTTTAACTTCTGGCAACACTGTTTTACTGACACGCCTCGTATTAAGACGATTCCCCCCCCAAAAGCCGACCCCATAGAAACTAGAGTGGCAATTGACCGACCCAAGATAAAATCAATTCGACTATTAGATATATTGTCACAATCAGTGTGTGGCGGGGTGTTAAATATTGGGGTCCACCCAAACACCAGCAGACTCACAACACAGAATTCAGTTCTCGTGCACCAAGCGGAAAGCGAACATTCACCTATTGGAGGGAGAGTCAACGCTTAGTGACTGATGTTGGTTGCAGGGTTGTGGCCTTGGCGTAGCAAAACCGCGAAAACACGCTCTCACCCAACGCCAGAGCCCCCTACTTTAGCAGTTGGGCTGGCCAGACGAGAAAGCAGAAACCCCACGCTAGAGGCTATTGTCTTCAGGCAAGGCCTCAAAATCTTGCCGTTTTTCCTCATACCAAGCTTGCATGGCTTTGGGATTTTTCATCAGGTCTTGCATGGCGCTCATCGCTTTGAGATGAGCTTCATCTTGAATCTTGAACATTTCCATTCCGTGCTGTTGACTCAATTCAGCCACTTCCTCAAATGTGCTAGCACTGAACGTTTTATCACAGGCACCACCAAGTTGCTTGCAGGACATTGTTTTCACGGTTCACACTCCCTTAGATCACGTTAGATTCGGTTCAGTTTAACCAAAGCGCTAGCCAATTGACATCCCGCTGAATCCAAAAGGTCAACACTGTGATAAAGCAAAGGACCGCTCGGGTTTGGGTCTGTTCTTAAGCGAGCCCTTTGGCAACATTCGAAGTGACTGGGTGAAAAAGCACGTCCAAAAGAACAGCACGACCGAAGAGCGGAAATTAATCGACCGCCTACAATCGAACCTGGAGATCACCCCTTTAGAGGAAGCACTGAACAACTGCAAAAACAAAACCGCCGACAACACTGGATTCGCTCAGTGCGCCTACGTCGCCCGAGCCGCATTTAGGCAACTGCCAGAATTTCGAGAGCACAATGAATCAAAACAGTTGGCAGAACTGTTTAGAGACAGCCCCTCCGCAGCATTTGATGACTTTTTAATTCAGGGATATCGAGGGGGCAACCGAGACGAAGCAGCCATGGCATTTCTACTGGATCACTTTATCGCCAAATATGCC
>JBNKFP010000072.1:0-12164 GCA_050289365.1 Cellvibrionaceae bacterium
ATATCAGCAACCTGGCGGCGGTGCCGTCCATCATATTCGGTTTGCTGGGTTTGGCCATATTCATCAATATTTTCGGTCTACCGCGCTCCATTCCTTTGGTTGGAGGACTGGTGCTGACACTCATGACTTTGCCCACCATTATTATCTCCAGTCGCAACGCCATCAAATCGGTGCCGCCCAGCATTCGCGAAGCCGCACTGGGTATCGGCGCTTCCAAAATGCAGATGATTTTGCACCATGTTTTGCCTTTGGCTATGCCCGGCATGCTGACCGGAGCGATTTTGGGTATGGCGCAAGCGCTGGGTGAAACCGCGCCGCTGCTGATGATTGGTATGGTGGCGTTTATTATGGATGTACCTGGTGGGGTTTCCGATCCCGCGACGGTATTACCTGTGCAAATATTTTTATGGTCCGATAGCCCCGAGCGCGCATTTGTTGAAAGAACTTCAGCTGCGATTATGGTGCTATTGCTGTTTTTAGTGTGTATGAATGCGCTGGCGGTCATGTTGCGCAGACGTTTGGAACGCACTTGGTAGCTTTAAAGGTGAACGATATGCAAAATACCCTAGACGAACAAGTGACAAATTCCGGAAAGGTAGGTCTGCCCCTTATGGCTGCAAAAGAGAATATTGAAGTGTCCGATAGCAAAGTGAATGTGGAGGACATTAGCGAAACAGTGGGTTTTCCTCTGGTGAACGACGCGAAATTAGCCATGCGCGATGTGTGTGTCTATTACGGTGAAAAGCAGGCCGTATTTAATGTGAATCTCGATATTGCGGAAAACCAAGTGATTGCCATGATTGGTCCATCGGGTTGCGGTAAATCGACCTTCTTACGCTGCTTGAATCGTATGAACGACACTATTGATATCTGTAAGGTGACCGGTGGAATTGCACTTGATGGTACCGATATTTATGCCAGTAAAATGGATGTGGTGCCGTTGCGGGCGCGGGTTGGCATGGTATTCCAAAAGCCCAATCCATTTCCCAAGTCCATCTATGATAATGTCGCTTATGGTCCTAAAATTCATGGTCTCGTCAGCCGCAGAGTGGATTTGGATGAAGTGGTTGAAACCAGTTTGCGCCGCGCAGGTCTGTGGGATGAAGTGAAAGATCGTTTAGATGCTCCGGGTACGGGATTATCCGGTGGTCAACAGCAGCGTTTGTGCATCGCACGAACCATTGCTGTAAACCCGGAAGTGATTCTGATGGATGAACCCTGTTCCGCTTTGGACCCCATTGCTACCGCTAAAATCGAAGAGCTGATTGCCGAGCTGAGTGAAAATTACACGATTGCTATTGTGACCCACTCAATGCAGCAGGCTGCGCGTGTTTCCCATCGCACCGCCTATTTTCACTTGGGTAAATTGATTGAAGTGAATGTCACCGAAAAAGTGTTTACCAATCCCGATCACGCACTGACAGAAGCTTATATTACCGGTCGCTTCGGCTAGATCCGGGCGCACAATAGAGGGCTGAACCATCAGCCCTAACTCTCATTTCATAAGGCTGCTTAGTATGGACAACCTCAATATCAATCAACATATCTCCAATCAATTTAATGCGGATCTCGAGCGCTTGCGAACCCATTTTCTGGAAATGGGTGGTTTGGTGGAAGAGCAAGTAGCTGATGCGGTAGAGGCAATTGAAACCGCCAACAGTGAATTGGCTGAAAAGGTCATGCAAAACGAAAACATCATAGATCAGAAGGAAGTGGACATTGATGAAGAGTGCACCTTGATCCTGGCTCGACGACAGCCAGCCGCGTCCGATTTGCGGTTGGTGTTAATGGTGACGAAAGCCACACGCGATTTAGAACGAATGGGCGATGAAGCCAATAAGGTCGCCAAAATGGCCATTGCCCTACTCAACGACGGTGGCACCTCACCACGTGGTTATGTGGAGTTGCGGCATATCGCCAGCGGCGTATTGAAAATGGTCAACCAAGTACTAGACGCCTTTGCCCGCTTTGACGTTGAAGCGGCCATGACTGTGGTGCGCGACGATAAGCTTGTCGATCAAGAATACCGCTCGGCTTTGCGGGAATTAATTACCTATATGATGGAAGATCCACGTTCCATTTCACGGGTTATGAATGTGCTTTGGGCGTTACGTGCTCTGGAGCGCATTGGCGATCACGCACGCAATATCGCTGAGCACGTTATCTACTTGGTGCATGGTATGGACGTCCGCCATCTGCCGATTACTGAGATGGAAGATAAAATCGACCAGAAAACCGGCGCAAAAGAAAAAAATCGTTAGTTGCATACTGCGCTGCGGTTTAGCAGCGCAGCCCTCCATATCATCCCACCGCCTTATTCCAAAAGCCCTGTTGCTTGGTGCGCCACTGGCGCAATTCTGCTATAGCGTCTAATCTGATAAAAAGAACGGGTTGCAGGGGGCTAGCCTCGAGTCTGCGGTTTTCGATCTTAAACTTTGACAAGTTTGCATGCTGGCCAGCGGCGGTAGCCGGAATCGTCCTGCGATGTTCCTAACTAAATTATCTTCTGATAAAAGTGTTTACTAATGAAACAATTCCCATTTGTGGTAGCCATGACTACATTGCTGCTGGCCTGTGACGGCAATGCCAAAATGCGCGGTTTTAGCAATTCAGAGCTCGCGTCCAAGCGCGACGAGTGTTTGCGCCAAAATCCCACTTCACCGGGTCGTGTCACTGCGTGCGAAAACATCCGTAAGGAGTGTGAGCGCCGACGGGAAGAGGGCAATTACGCCTGCTAGGACTAGGTGGGCCTTGAGTCGGATTCACTAGAATTTGAGTAAGAACAATTCAGCGGATGGATAACACCCTAAAATGCCAATATTCACCATTACAAATATTGCAATTAGGGCACACCTATGGGGCAAGAAATACCCTACCAACACTTTTCTCAGGTCAACTACGATCAATTTGTAGCCCGGCTGGAAGCGGAAACCCAGCAGCTTGAGCGCATGTTCTCGCAATCTGAATTAGCCTGCAGTCATCCCGTGGGTGGGCTTGAACTGGAAGCTTGGCTAGTGGACCGCAGCGCATTGCCCCGACCCGACAATGTCGCCTTTCTTCAGTGCCTCAATCATCCCGAAGTGGTCCCGGAACTCTCCCTATTCAATATTGAATTGAATGTCGCACCGCAGCCACTGCAGGGGCAGGCGCTGACGGCCATCCACAGCAATTTGCAACACAATTGGCAGGCCTGTCAAAATGCTGCTACCCAAATGGGTTTAGATGTTATGGCGATAGGAACCCATCCGGCGCTGCGTGATGCCCAGTTGACTCTTGCCAATATGTCGAGAAGTGCGCGCTACAAGGTCCTCAACGAACAAATATTGTCGCTGCGCGAACAGGCTCCCATTCGCCTGGACATTCATGGGCGCGAGCATTTGCGCTCCCTGCATTATGATGTGATGCTGGAAGCCGCTACCACCTCGTTTCAGATTCATATGCAAGTGCAACCCTCACAGGCGGTGGCCGATTACAATGCTTCGCAAGTTATATCAGCACCACTGCTGGCCTTGTCGGCCAATTCACCTTATGTGTTTGGTAAGGACCTATGGGACGAGTCGCGCATTCCCTTGTTTGAACAGGCCATCGATTTAGGTGGACATAAAGCCAAACGGGTCTGTTTTGGCGAGCGCTACGTTCAAGATTCCTTAATGGAGTGTTTTACCGAAAACCTGTGTGCATTCGAACCGCTGATTCCAATGGTCTATCCCGAGGGGGACGGTTTTCTGCCTCACTTACGTTTGCACAATGGCACCATTTGGCGATGGAATCGGCCCATTGTCGGCACGGACGAATTCGGCAAACCCCATGTGCGTATCGAAAATCGGGTGGTGCCTTCGGGGCCGACTCTGCTCGATATGATCGCCAACGCCGCTTTCTACTGGGGTAGTGTGGTCTACTTGCGAGATCAAATGGACGATATCGACAGGACATTGCCCTTTGTGCAAATGAAAGATAATTTTTATCGTGCCGTTAAAAACAGTTTGAACTGCGAACTGGTTTGGCTGGATGGTCGTTGCTACCCTGTGACCCAGCTGTTGTTGGAGCAGCTGTTACCTGGCGCGGAGCAGGGATTACTGGCTTTGGGAATTGAAGCAAACAGTGCTCATTTTTGGTTGGATATTATTCGTCAGCGTGTGGTCAGCAAACAAAACGGTGCAAGCTGGCAGCGCGCGTGGGTGGCAAAACACGGCCACAATATGGAGGCGTTAGCGGTGGCCTACATTCATCATCAACACAGTGGCAAACCCGTGCATGAGTGGGCTCTGTAAATACTGTAACAAGCGTGTGAAGCCATTCATTTAAACGAGGTTTTAAGTCTTATGTTATTAAAACAATGTAACGAAATCCCGGCGGGTTTATTAACTTTACGGGCAGACGAGTTACATCAAGTGCTGGATGGTCCCACTCTAATTCACTTACCCGGTCGTCGTCAGCCCGCTATGTTTGTCAGCGTACTCTTGCATGGCAACGAGCACACCAGTTGGGACGCGTTGCGCACTATTCTGACAAAGTATCAGAATCAAGAATTGCCACGTGCCATGTCCATTTTTATCGGCAATGTGCCTGCAGCACAACAGAACATGCGATTTCTCGATGGCCAGTTGGACTTTAATCGGATCTGGGGCGGCACGACCGAAAAGCCGCAGCCATTAATGCAGCAAGTCATTACTGAGATGCGCGAGCGCGGCGTTTTTTTAAGTATTGATGTGCACAATAATACGGGTAAGAACCCCCACTACGCGTGCATTAATCGTATCGATGATCGCTTTTTGTATTTAGCCCATTTGTTTTCGCGGACCATTGTCTATTTTGTGAAACCCGAAGGCGTGCAAAGCATGGCTTTTGCGCAATTTTGCCCGGCGGTAACGGTTGAATGTGGATTGTCTGGTGATCGTGCTGGAACTCAGCATGTCACGGAATTTATAGACGCTTGCTTACATTTGGCGGAATTTCCCGAGCGCCCCTTTAATCGGCAAGAGGTCAATGTTTTTCACACCATCGCCATTTGTAAAGTGTCGGAACAGGCCAGTGTGGGGTTTGGTGAAGAGGGCGTTGATTTAAATTTCGATGCGGAAATTGAATACTGGAATTTTCGCGAATTGGAAAAAAATTCAGTCATCGCACAGACTCCTCACGTAGATGAGCTACCGCTGCGGGTGGAAAGTGAACAGGGCGGTAATGTTAGCCATGTGTTTTT
Organism: Cellvibrionaceae bacterium; assembly: GCA_050289365.1. GTDB lineage: Bacteria > Pseudomonadota > Gammaproteobacteria > Pseudomonadales > Cellvibrionaceae > JBNKFP01. The sequence goes on from JBNKFP010000072.1 coordinate 5,201, forward strand.
CGATCTGGTCGATAACCAGGTGAAAACCAAAATGAACTGTATTCCCGCTATGATCACACGAGATATCAATGCCATTCGCAAAGATTGCTTTTGTTATCTCATGGAGCGATATCCTCTCGAATAAGTCGAAACGGAGTTTGCCATTATCCGTTCCCAGTCATTGTGCGGCGAATTTGAACCCGCTAAAGTCTGAGATACGTCATATTTCCCCGATGCAACACGAGCAAGCAACATCAGTCTGCTTTGCGCACAGGTGCATTGCCGACTGTCCCCATAGCGTTTAGCATTGGTCCCTATGAAAACGCGAAAATGATCTCTTCGGGTCGCTCAATGGGGGCGAAAAATATGTTAAATCGTTTCTGTCAAATTCTGTTGATCACATCTGTGTTGGCCTTGCTTGGTTGCAGTCAAGCAGACAAGAATGCGGCCGTTCAAGTTAATCGGAGCGTTTCGTCAAGTGCGGCCTCGAGTCAGGCGAGTGTCCAATTGTCGGAACCCCAGTGTCATGAGACGGTGGGTAGAAAATTAATCATCAGTGAAATCGTAGCCAAATCCGATCACTCAGATTTTTACGGAGGAAGTGATTGGATTGAGTTTTATAACCAAGGTGACGAGCCGTTGTGCTTATCCCAATTTCAGTTGCAAATAGGGATGGGGCCTAAATTGATGTTGCCTGATCACATGTTGAAGGCGGGCCAATACGATGTTGTTGCCATAACTGAACTGCGCAAGCAGTTTCCTGATATTGATCCTCCGGTGGCATTAAAACGTCACGGGGAAATCAAATTGTTGCATAAAAGTGAGGCCGTGCATGGCTTGCAATGGCAACGAGGTGATGTGAAAAAAGGTCGCAGTTTTGGCGTCTATCTCGGCGAACAACACAGTTTGTATCCAACGCCTGGCTATGCCAACGTACCTTATCAGCTATTCAATAATCACTCGGTGATCAAGGTGAAGATTCATTTGCCCATTGATGCATACAAACATCTGATGCGCAATCCGACCCGGGAGGATTGGTATAAGGGGGAATTGGAATTTAATGGCGCGGTTGTAAAGAACGTTGCGGTGAGCACTAAAGGTTCGTCGTCACTGCGCAGAATCGCTCATCTCCGTTCCTCTGATCGAAGTTACGGTCGCTACAGCTTTAAAATTGATTTTAATAAATACCAAGAACAAAAGTTTATGGGTATGAAACGGCTGGTTTTTAATAACGGCTTTGGTGACCCAACGCTTATGCGCGATAACATTGCTTATCGTATGATGAAATTAGTGGGCATGCCCGCACCGGAATTTGCTTATGTGGATTTGTGGTTTGCCGAGCGCCACCTGGGTTTGTATCAGATGATTGAGCCCATTGATGGCGAATTTGTTGAGAAATATTTTCCCGATGATGATCGGTCCGGTCAAAAAGGCGATTTGTATAAAGCGTTTAGCAGCTTGCAATTACATTCCGATGATACATTGCAGACCTTTACTCGTGGCCGCTATCCAGCCCTAAAACTGATAACCAATGAGGAAACGCAAAACACCCCTATCGAGGGTAAAGCTTTGATGGCCTTTTTGGCCAGTATCAATTCCGGTTCGGCAGAACAAATCGACGTCGATCTTATGACCCGTTATATCGCAGCCATGACTTTGATTTCCAACTACGATAGTTATTTTGCCAATGTCGGCAATTATTTTTTGTACGAACACAGATCAAAACATCAATTTACTATGTTGCCCTGGGATTTTAATTTGAGCTTGGGACGCAGCGTCAGTAGTCTGCGTGAGTGTAAGGATGCTGAGGTGTTCATAAATCACCCCACCATTGTCCCTCTCGCCGAGCGCCCTATGATTGCGCGAGTATTGGAAAACCCGGAATGGCGCAAGCAATACCACGACCATATTCGTCAATTAATTGCGCAGTTTTTCAATCCGCAAGCCATGCGGGCCTATGTGGAAAGTCAGAAAAAATTAATTGAGCCCGTGGTGAAAAATGATCATACGGGCTTTGCCCGCTACGAGGTTTGGTTGGCATCGTTCAACCAAACCACATTGGGCTTGAATGATGGTTTTAGCGAAGCGGGACCTTTGTTGCCGTTTGTGGACGCCCGTTCAGAAAACGTATTGAGGCAGTTGAATGGCGATATTCCCAGCGGTGATGTGCACAGTGGTCCTTGTGCGCGCTAAGGATAGAAACGATTGAATAGGCTTGGTTAATACCTGTATCCGCCTTGACGTCACGGATTCAGATTACAGCCAAGAAACCACGCCACATAAAATAACGCCGACCATGACCCCGGCGGCAAAAATAATCCAAGAGTTGTCTTTTTTCGGTGCTGCGGGAGTGCGTGGGATGGGTGTCTTCATGCTGGCCTTGGCCGCGCCGCTGCTTTGCTTCAGAATTTGTTTGCGCTCTTCCGGGCGGAGGAACACGGTTTTATTGCTGTCGTTTTTCAGGGCGGTTAGATCGCCAATCGGGTGCTGTTGTACCTCGGCGGCATCGGTGGCATCAGTCAATTGTACCCGCACCGAAAACTTGCCCAGACGCAAGGCGTCAGTGGGGCTGAGCACACTGCGGCGGATCGCATTGCCATTGATGAACGTGCCATTGCCACTTTCGAGATCCGTCACCTCGATTTGACCATCAATGAATTCAAGCTTGGCATGCATACGAGATATGCCCGGGTTGTCCAGAACAACATGGCAATCGCTTCCGCGGCCGATGATGACCTCTCCTACGGGCAAAGTCGTCTGTTGCAGTATTTCTCCTTTGAGAGATACCGAGATGCGAAAGTAGTGTGGCGCCTGATTCATGAGTGTCTCGTTCAATTCAACCTATGTCAAAGAAGTGAATACTATCAATAATTGCTCAATTAAGTTAGATACATGTGATAAAAAAGACTATTTGCATCTGCCTGTGGCTTTGCATCGGGCAATAAAATCAACCGCATGATTCGGCTTGTGTGCATACTGGCGAACCCCTAAAGTCAGCATTGCTTTGACTATGAGTGCACGAGAATATTATGTCGTCGGATTACGCCCGCGTCGCGCGGGCTATTGAATTTCTTCAAAATCGGGTCAGTCAGCAGCCCAAACTGGAAGACTTGGCTCAGCAGATGGCGCTGAGCCCGGCTTACGCCCAGCGCTTATTTTCGCGCTGGGCGGGCGTGTCGCCCAAGCGTTTTTTACAGGCCTTGACCGTTGACTACGCCAAGTATTTGCTGCACCAACGTGAATCGGTATTACAAACCAGCGAAGCCATGGGGCTGAGCAGTTGCTCGCGTCTGTTCGATCATTTTGTCCAATTGGAAGCGATGACCCCGGCGCAAAGTCGCCAATTGGGTTTGGGGCTCGTCATCTATTATGGCCACCATGACAGTCCATTTGGCCCGGTATTTTTGGCCCATACCGATCGTGGCGTGTGCAGGATGGTGTTTACTGACGAGCAGGGTTTGAGCGAACCACTTCAGCGTCTGCAGCAGACTTGGCCCAATGCAACACTGAAACCGGATCAACAGGGTTCGAAAAACGTCATGCAGCGCCTGTTGGCGCCCGTAGGTAGTCATGCCTTGCGCCAGCAGCCTCTGAGCTTGCTGGTACAGGGGACAAATTTTCAAATACAAGTGTGGCGGGCACTGTTGGCGCTTCCGCCAGCGGCTTTAACGACTTACAGTGACGTTGCCGAAGCCATCGGCAGACCTTCGTCTGTGCGTGCGGTTGCCAATGCGATTGGGGCTAACCCAATCGCATTGATCATTCCGTGTCACCGGGTTATTCGAAGTACCGGAGGTCTTGGTGGGTATCGCTGGGGGTTGGTGCGTAAGCGGGCGCTCTTAACCTGGGAATTGGCCCGCAGCGGGCAATATCTGGGTGCATCTGATGATCAGAACGATTAGGTCTGTATTGATACATCAGTCCAAGTTGAGGTTTTTGCGGATTCCATCATGGCGTCAATGACGCGCATGTTGGCCAGAGCATCCGTTAATGGTCTCGGGCTTTGATCACCATTGAGGGCCGCTTGGGCAAAGGCGTTGACTTCTTCGACAAAGTGGTTGGCGCTTTCAACTGGGATGATATGCTCTTGGTCCCCTTGTTTGAGGACGAGGCTGCCAGCAGAGGGGCCCTCATAGAATGGAGCGTCCATTGTCAATGTCGCCAGCTCACCGATGATATGGACCCATTGTGATGGAGCGCTTTGGGTGGAACTGTAGAAAGTCGATAGACCCGGTTGAAAATCCATAATACCACTGGTATGACGATCCACTTGAAAGCGTTCATCCATGTCCATTTGAGCCACAACGCGAGCGGGTTCGCGGCCAAAAAGGGTCCGCGCCAGAGATATGCAATAACAACCCACATCCATCAGGCTTCCACCGCCGATACCCGGCTGGTTACGCACGTTGTCAGGGTCGTCATTGAAAAAAGTAAAATTGGACTGGACCGATTTCACCGTACCCAGAACACCATCTTCGATCATTTTCAATACCTGCAGCCACTGGGGGTGAAAGCGGTACATAAAGGCTTCCATCAGCAGTTGCTTTGGGTATTCGGCGGCGCAATCGATTAAGTATGAGACTTCTTTGCCGTCAAGCCCGAGCGGCTTTTCACACAGGACATGTTTGCCGGCCTGCAGGGCTTGCACACTCAAGGGAACGTGCAAATGATTGGGTAGGGGGTTGTAGATGGCGTCTATATCTGGGTTCGCCAGCAGTTCCTCGTAGCTTCCGTAACTGGTTGGAATATCGCAGTCTGCTGCAAATTGTGCGGCGCGGTCGGCATTGCGCGAGCCCACTGCGATGACTTCATTAAAGGGGCTGGCCTGCAGCGCAGGAATCATTTTGGTTCGTGCAATTTTGGCGGTGCTTAAAATACCCCAGCGTAATTTTTTCACGATTTTTGCTCCTGAGTTTCGAATGTTTTCGCAGTGTATTGGTATCAATGTGTCGTGCGGATGGGATACTAAAATAGGTTTGTAAAATAAAAAAGGGGCGCAGTGCCCCTTTTTCTGATTGCTTGCTGGTGTTTAGTCTATGACCAGTTCTTCGCCATAAGGATTCAGTGTCTGAATTGTGCCATCGGCGTTGTATTGAATTGGGGTCATTTTGACAGAGCGGAGATGAGTAACCCCCTGCGATAAAATGGAGTCATGGTAAAACAGATACCACTGATCCTGGTACTCGCATATGGAATGGTGGGTGGTCCAGCCCACAACGGGAGTCAGAATGCGCCCGCGATAAGTGAATGGGCCGTAGGGATTATCACCTGTCGCGTAACAGATAAAATGCGTGTTGCCGGTAGAGTAGGAAAAGTAGTAAGTGCCATTGTATTTGTGCATCCACGAGGCTTCAAAAAAACGACGGTCGTGATCGCCAGCGAGCAGTGGCTCTCCCGCTTCATCTAAAATTTGAATCTCCCTTGGTGTCTCGGCAAATTGCAGCATGTCATCGCTTAACTTGGCGACGATAGGGCCCAGCGCGGGTTCGTGATCAGCAGGCTCCTTAAGGTTCGCGTCGTATTGATTGTTGCGGTAATGTTGTAGTTGTCCGCCCCAAATTCCGCCGAAGTACATATAAAATTCGCCGTCGTCATCGCCAAAAACCGCTGGATCAATGGTGTAGCTGCCGGCTATGGCTTCGGGTTCGGGTTTGAATGGTCCTACTGGTGAATCCCCGACTGCAACGCCGATTTGAAAAATATCGTCTGCGCGTTTGGCGGGAAAATAAAAGTAGTATTTACCGTCTTTACAGGCGGCGTCCGGAGCCCACATCTGGCGTTTGGCCCAGGGTACATCGCGCACATGCAGGGCGACACCATTATCGACCGCAGCGGATTCCAGATTGTCCATGGACAGCACGTGATAATCTTCCATACCAAAATGGTCGCCGTTGTCATTAAACGGGATTCCCGCTTCGATATCGTGTGAGGGGTAGATATAAATCTTGCCATCAAACACGTGGGCGGAGGGATCCGCCGTGTAAATGTGTTCAACCAGGGGGTGAGAAAGTGCTCGCTGTTTTAAGGCTTGCAAATCTTCTGGTAACTTATCTTCGGGCATGGCTTAAATCTCTCTGATTAGGCTTTGGAAGCGGCGTGGCGTGCAGCCAAGTCATGTTCGATGTCGGTTTCCATTTTCTTGTTGATTTCATAGAAAAATAGCAGACCGCTGCACAGAAAGAAGGGGATGGACGCAAACACGCTCAGCGTCAATTTGATGCCTTCAACCGCTGTGTCGGGCTGAACGGCGGCCCCTTTTTGGTAACCGTAGGCGGATAAAAAGGTGACCACCAAAGTGCTGCCAATGGTCAATCCGCCTTTCAGCCCCAAAATCATCGCGGAAAAAATAATGGCGGTTGCGCGGCGATGATTGACCCACTCGGAGTAATCGGCCACATCGGCAATCATAGCCCATAAAATGGGAATGGTAATGCCGTAGAAAAAGCCGTGCAAAATCTGGGAAGTGAACATCCAGCCAATTTGATCTCTTGGAATAAAACAAAATACCAGTACAAACAGGGTAGAGATAAATAGGAATAGACTGAATATGTTGCGTTTGCCAAAGCGATCCGCTAGGGGTTTAGACAGGGTAATGCCAATGATCATCATAATAATGCCACAGCCATTAAAGAGGCCAAACGTGGAAGCATCGACATTGTCAGGCCATTTGAAATTAGGCCATATGGACTGAATCCCAGAGATCAACGAGTTAAAACCCATTTTGTTAATGAAGGCGGCTGATTGGATGGGATCCGCGTAATATTTGAAGTAATACACATAGGTGCCGCCTTTGAGCGCTAAGGTAACAAACACCAGTACGGTTACGCTGAGCATGATGACCCAGGGTCTGTTTTTGAGCAGGTCGGAAATATCGTCACCAATGCTGTTATCTTGGGTCTGGTTTTCAATGACGCGCTCGCGCGTGGTCAAGAACGTGATGGCAAAACAAATCAGCGAAATGACCGCAAAAATCATCATGATTTTT
>JBNKFP010000073.1:0-12138 GCA_050289365.1 Cellvibrionaceae bacterium
ATTGAGGATAAGGTTTTCCCCCATTACGGCTAGGCCTACAAGGCCAATATCAGATAATGGTTTCATATTTTTAACGTCTAAAGGTCTGCATCTTGAAGCGAGAAAAAGATCACCAGATAGGAGCCTGACAAGCTAATACGAACGTTTTATTTCAAGCACCTAAAAACAGCAATCCAACGAATTTTCACCTAGGGCATCGCACCGAGAGCTTATAACTCCCGTCAAATCTAGCCAAAAAAGGAGCCATAACATACCACCAATCGCCATTTGATGGAATTACCAATCAAAGCGGAGACCTCTGAGCGTCCAAATCGCGGCTGGGCAGGAAATTGACTTATTGACTACAACGACCTACAGTTGCGCACGCTAACCTGTGGCACACAATACCGTAAGCTCTCGCCCATCACGAATTCCTGAGGCGATTCCTGCGCAACCACACAAGATCACAGTTCACGGGTGGATTTCACCGTTGCGGCTGTTTATCCTACGCGACTTTAAAAACAACCAGTGTACAAATTGGGGGCATTTTAGTGTCTGGAACAAGTACTCGGAAAGAAGACAGAACGGCCAAACTGGGCTTAGGTGAAAAGCTGGGCTACGGTTTCGGTGATTTTGGATTCAATTTATATTGGACAACCTTTGCGTCCTTTCTTGCTGCTTTTTACACAGACGTTTTTGGTATTTCGGCGGTTGCCGCTGGCAATATGCTCTTTATCACCAAATTTATTGATGCGTGCACCGATCCCATTATGGGCGCCGTCGCCGACCGCACCAAAACCCGCTTTGGTAAGTTTCGCCCCTACCTGTTGTTTGCCGGCTTGCCCATGGCCGGCGCCGCCGTATTAACTTTCAGTACACCCAATTTAGATGAAACCGGCAAGATCATATACGCTTACGGCACCTATATTTTGCTGATGATTATGTATACGGTACTGAGCACACCCTATTCGGCGCTTTCCGGAGTGATGACCGCAAGCAGTCAGGAGCGCACCTCGCTGATCAGCATTCGCTTCATATTTGCCTTTAGCTGCGGCTTCGTGGTGAATTATTTCACCTTGGATTTAGTGAAGTATTTTGGTCAAGGAGATGATGCCTTGGGCTGGCAGCTGACCATGCTCACCTACGGTCTCGCTGCAGCTGTGGTCTTTGCCATTACGTTTCTGTCAACCCGAGAACGCATCACCCCTCCTGCCAGCCAACAAACCAATCCTATTGACGATATCAAAGATCTGATCGGCAATCGCCCCTGGCTGATTTTGTTTGCGCTGGCGATGATCATCATGATGACCATCACCATGCGCGGAGGCTCCGCCTATTACTTTTTTACCTACTATTTGGATCGACCGGATCTCCTCGGTATGTATTTGGGCTTGCAAATGGCGGCTTACGCCGTCGGCGCTGCCTGTGCCCCCCTGATGACGCGGTTTCTCGATAAAGCCAAACTACTCATGGTTCTGATGACCATAGTGGGCTTACTCTCTGTTGCCTTCACGTTCGTCTCCAAACCGGAAGCCAATGGTGTCATTACCCTCAAGAGCGACGACACAATTACACTGCAAGCCAGAGAGCTGGTGAGTAGCTCAATTGATGACCAAGCACACATAGAATGGCAATTTATTGAGAAGTCCTGGTGGGTATTCACCAAGCCAGTCAGCAGTGGACAAACTGGTGCCGAGGCCACCTTTAGCCAAGCCAAAGACAAGGTGGTTAGCGTACGCATCACCACTTTAGACGGCACCGGCAAAACCGTAGTAATTGACAGCGGCGAGCTCCCGGTTGAGATTCTCATCATGTTTATTCTCAATGTCCTGGTCAGTTTGGCCTTGGGACCCAAATCCCCCCTCACTTGGTCCATGTACGCAGATACCGCCGATTACAACGAGTGGAGAACTGGGCGACGCGCTACGGCTATGACCTTTTCCGCAGCCACCTTTTCGCAAAAACTCGGCGGCGCCCTGGGCTCAGCTATCATGCTCTGGGTACTTGCCTGGTTTGGCTACGAGGCCAAACAGGCGCAGTCGGATGCCTCCCAATTTGGCATTGTGTTACTGCAAACCGCCGCCCCTGGTTTCTTCGCCTTAATCGCAGTCATTGCAACCCGATTCTATACTTTAACGGGAGCGCAACTGGAACAAATTCAGAGCGATCTCAAGCAGCGACAAACCTAGCGCACTGGCACACTAAACTGGTACAGAGCCTATTGTGAGGCGCGGCTGGCAAACAGCGGCGCCTTTTTCTTGAAAGTGGAGAGAACCATGTTGTATCCAAGCGAAAACGGTAAACGCTTTGAACTCACCTCACCGGTAACCATGCCCAGGGCAGCCGGTTTTTTGTGGAATCGCAAAATGATGATTCAGGTGAATTGTCGAGGTTACGTCGTCGCTCAATACATGCAACCCGAGCCCGCTAAATACACCTACGCTCCCAATCTTGAAGCCAAAACCTTTATGCAGCCGGAGCAGCCTTATTATGCTCACCACCCCGGACGCTTCGTCTACATCAAAGATGAAGACACTGGCGAGTTATTTTCAGCCCCATACGAACCTGTGCGCCAACCGCTAAGCCGTTTCCAGTTTTCGGTGGGACTCAGCGATATTAGCTGGACGGCAGAGCACTTGGGGATCCGCGTGGAAATGAGTTTATCTCTGCCCACGGAGGACGTTGTCGAGCTGTGGCAAGTCAAAGTCACCAATCTGAGTGACGAACCGCGCAATATCAGCGTCTACCCCTACTTTCCCATAGGCTATATGAGCTGGATGAATCAGTCTGCGCAATACCGCGCGGATCTCGGTGGCGTCGTTGCCACCTGCGTTAGCCCTTACCAAAAAGTGGCGGATTACTTCAAAAACAAACACTTTAAGGACAAAACATTTTTTCTTCATGACCGCTTGCCTGTCTCTTACGAAACCGCCAGAGAAGCCTTTGAAGGCGAGGGCGGTTTACACAACCCCAGTGGCACGCACGGCGTCACCTTGGAAAATGGTGACGCCCTCTATGAAACCCCGGCAGCAGTTTTGCAGTATCGCTTGGCGCTGGCGCCACAGCAGCAGGAAAACCTGCGCTTTTTACTGGGTCCAGCCGGTGATGACGAAGAAATCAAACGTCTGCGAGATCACTATTTTAACGATGAGAACTTTGCGGCCACCAAGGCAGCTTATGCTGCATATATCGCACAGGGCGCAGGCATTTTAACCATTGAAACGCCCGACTCGCACTTGGACCAATTCGTCAACAACTGGCTACCACGACAGGTGTTTTACCACGGTGATGTCAATCGCTTAAGTACCGACCCGCAAACCCGGAATTACATTCAAGACAATATGGGCATGAGCTATATCAAGCCCGATGTTACCCGCGCCGCTTTTCTTCACGCCCTAAGTCAACAGGAAAGCAATGGCGCCATGCCCGATGGCATTTTGCTGACACGGGAAGCGGAACTGAAATACATCAACCAAATCCCCCATACGGATCACTGTGTATGGCTGCCCGTATGTTTGCGTGCTTACCTAGACGAAACCAACGATTACAGCATTCTCGATGAACCGGTCAAAAGTTGGGAGGGAGACGATACCGCCACCGCATTTGAGCGGATCACCAATGCCATGCGTTGGTTGCTGACCGCCCGCGATGAGCGCGGCCTGAGCTATATTGCTCAGGGAGACTGGTGTGACCCCATGAACATGGTGGGCTATCAGGGGCGCGGAGTGTCTGGCTGGCTTTCTGTCGCTTCTGCCTACGCTTTAAACCTCTGGGCAGATATCTGCGACCACCGCCAACATCGAGAACTGGCCAGCGAGTTCCGCAGCGGCGCAGCGGCTATCAACCAAGCCGTCAACACTCACCTGTGGGACGGCCAATGGTATGGCCGCGGCATCACCGACAACAATGTTGTTTTCGGCATTGCCACGGATCCGGAAGGTCGCATTTTCCTCAACCCGCAAAGCTGGGCATTGCTGGCGGGCACAGCGGATTACGCCAAGCAAGCGGATATGATTCACAGTATTGAAGAACAGCTCGAAACCCCGTACGGAGTGATGATGTTAGCGCCCGCCTATACGGCCATGCGCGACGATGTCGGCCGGGTTACACAAAAGCACCCAGGTTCTGCAGAAAACGGCTCTATTTACAACCACGCTGCCGTATTTTACGTATACAGTCTCTACACCATCGGTGAAGCCGACCGCGCCTTCCGCATATTGCGTCAGATGCTCAGTGGACCGGACACCAATGACTACCTGCAGCGGGGTCAACTACCCGTTTATATTCCGAATTACTACCGCGGTGCCTATTATCAATTCCCGCGCACGGCTGGGCGTTCAAGCCAATTGTTTAATACGGGTACGGTTTCGTGGGTATATCGCTGTATCATTGAAGGGTTATTTGGCTTAAAAGGCGTTCCCAAAGGTTTGAGTGTCGAACCACAATTACCCGCCCATTGGGATCATGCAAAGGTCGAACGGAAGTTCCGTGGCGCGACCTTTGAGGTAGACTATCAGCGCACTGACGAAGTGGAAGAGCTTCGTATACTCGTGGACAATCAGCCGATTTCAGGAACCTGCATTACCCACATTGAAGCAGGAACATATTATAGTGTTCAGGTGCAGCTGCCTCGCGCAAGATTCTAATTACTGCAGAATATGAAGGAGTTATCGAATATGACCGGCCAACCAATCCCAACGCCACCCTTTTTGATCGTATGCATGGGCGTTAGTGGATGCGGCAAGTCAACCTTAGCAGCCCTATTGGCGGAAAGGTTTAATTGCTCTTTCTTAGAAGCGGATGATTTTCATTCTGATGACAACAAAGCCCATATGGCCAGCGGCAAGCCCCTCACGGACGCCATGCGTGAGCCCTGGATTCAATCGCTTTGCGACTATCTAATACAGATGCACAACCGCGGCAAAAGCGCTGTGATTGCCTACTCAGGCTTGCGTCGAGCACACCGCCAACGCTTCCGTCAATTGGGCTATCCCACTCTGTATTTACATTTAACAGGCCCCAAAGAATTGGTTCACCAGCGCATGTCCGCAAGAGCGGGCCATTTTGCTCCAATCGAATTGCTCGACAGCCAATACGACGCCCTAGAACCCATTGAGAATGAGCCGGATGTAACCGCCATCGATCTGAGCAAAGACGCCATCGCCATCGCTGATGACGCAGAAAAAATCATTCGCGCGTTTATTCTGGAATTAAGCCGCACGCACAATCTTTAAAAAGTAAGGAAGAATCAAATTCGAAGCCAACCGCAAGTAGTAGGACGAGAGATTTTGAGGCACTTTGCGATCAGTTCGAACAATTTACTAAAGATTCTTTGTTTCCCACAACGGACTCCGAGATGCGAGCAGCGCGATTCACAGAAGGGCTAAAAACGAAACTGGATTCAAAAAGCAATGCCTATATCGCCTGGCTGGCCATTCAAAATGCGCCGCCTGACCAACGCTATAACCTGTTCCGCGAGGCAGCTTCCAGCGTGGGTGAAAAAAACTGGAAATGCCCCGGCAATTGAAAAACATGGGCATGAAGTTGGGTCTCGTTTCGAATAATTTTCTGACCGCATTGATCTGCACTCAAAGCCAAACACTGGGTGTTGTACAGTAGTTTGGCTTAATACCCACAATTGGTTTAGTTGACATCATGGCCCGCCAAGCTGCTGATTTTATCTCTTGGCTCGCGTCAAAAAACACGAGATCAACAAGGTATGGATTTGCGCCATCCAATTGGAGCCAATGCCATCTTTCTTTAATCTTGCCCTCAGCTTCGCCATAAATAACCTTAATCAAACAAGACTTTGTCTGCCGGTTTGAACAAGCATGATACACTTGGTTATTGTCCATCCCACCTTCGAGCAATGCAATGGTATTTTTAACGAAGGTAGGCGTATCCACCTCAACCTCACCCAGGCAATTTGGTCTCAACTCCAAGAGCAAATTATCTGCAGAGAATTTGACAAGATATTGATGACCGGATGACAAAGTTTTGGTTTGCCAGTCGGCTGGCGCCATCATGGATAGACCGATATCTGTAAATTCATGGGAGTTTACTTCTTGCGAGTCTTCACTGATTGAAATTGGCGGCGCCAATTCAGCCAAATCGCCTCCTTCAAAATAACCACCCATCTCAGCAAGCTTTTCCTTGATCTGTTTATCGAAGCCGAAAGATGCAATTAGAGAAAGCCCGAACAGGCAACAAATAAATAACGTCTTAATGGGATGAGAACGCTTATTCCATTTGGACAATGCTATAGCGATGCTTGCCAATACCGCAAGGAGTCCGGGTAAATACTGCAATAAACTCTGAGTAAGAAATACTTGGTACCAATAAATAGAGTATTGCAACACACAGAAATAGCTAGCACCAACCAAAGCAAAAATATTCGCGCGATAAAGTTTGTCTGTTTTTAGCTGCTCACTATTGAACAACAGGAACACAAAAAGCAGTGGGATAACGGCATGCATCGTGCAAATCTCAATAAAATTTGAGTGACGTTAGTTTACCATCGGATCGATCCGAGGGTGAGCACATCTACAAATTGAAGTTTTGCCACTACGTAGCCTGTCGCTAAACTAATTACGCTTGGCACCAGAAGGTGATTGAGGCCACCTCCGTACTGAAAACGAGTACATCTGTGGGGACACCAAATCCCCCAGGCAGCTGTTTATACCGGAAGTGTGCCGTGTCGAATAGATTGCGCATTTGGACAAGTAGCGCTAGGCATCCTAATCAATTCACTTACCCACAGATCAATATGCCAACGACTTAGAACACCCCACACCTTTGACCCAACATTTGCCCATGGCATCAGCATAATCTTGCATACGCGTTTCACGACCGGCGCATGAACCCTACCTGCGACCGAGCCGCACCCGCAATCCTTGAAACATTAAGGATTTCGAATAAAGCGTAGGGCGGGTAAGCGAAGCGCCTCCCGCGCGGTCCAATTATCCCCTAACAAAAATCACTCAAAAAATTGGTTTTTACAAATCCGTTTCAAACCCAAAACTGAAGGTGGCCAAAAAGAGCCCCCCGAGGCTTTCACGAATATGTATTTGGATCTGTTTGAATATGTACCGGGCTTATAGGGCGGAACGCCGTGAGGCGCTTCGCTTACACGGCCTACGTGAACCCAAAAAATCGGGAGACCGGTACCCTGCTCAACCCGCCTACCCTACCTTCATCAAACAGCTCACCCCATCATGCTGACTGACAAAAAAATAACAGGGATTTTGCAGCGCTACGGAAGCCAGCAAAGCATCGCTGTCACTGTGATTAAACTGTTCTTTAAATTGCTTAAATACTTTAAGCATCAATAAATATCGAAGTTCGGCGGTTTCATCGCCGCAATCTAAATCGTCCTCAGTACAGGGCATTTCTAAAAGGGATTCTAACTGCGCTTGATAAGTGCTCAAATCAAAAAGGCCAACATCATCAAATACACAATTGTTTGCCCGGTTATGTAAACTCAACCACTCCCCGTCAACGGGCTCCACAAGTGGGCCATATGCACTTAGGCTTACCTGACCGCGAACCTCGTTGACATCAAACACTACAGCTTGAATGGGAGTGGCGTTACCCTTGTCAGAAATTAAGGTGAATAGATAAGAGATGCATTGTTGAATTTCTGCGTGAACATCGAGTGCATCAATTTGAGCCAACTGCCCAAGGAAGTACTCTTTGATAAGACGATTATCTTCATCACTATCGGCATAGTCAAAACATTTCATTTCTTCTACAAATTTTTGTTTATGTTTTTGATATTCTTGCTCGATCACGAAAATTTTCTCCGTTTACACCGATATTTAATCAGTCTACTGAACATTTGTCCTGTACCCACACATCGACCAGCCGCAATCATAGTTTCACCTGCAAATAATGTAAATTGGACTCTAGCTCGACAGTTAGGATAGACATACGAAAAATTTTAAATGAAATACTAGGTAAAACATTAAAATCGGACAATTACCCCCCTGATGAATGAAGCCCCATTAATTCGCTTGTTTGTTTTCACAAACAATCTCATTTACACTAATACGCAACGTCAGCAAATGGATTTTTCGCATGGCCATTCCGCCCACAACGATCGCACAATTTGAATGTAACGTCAGTCCCTTCCAATACACCCACCACTATTGGCACGATGGGCAACGGGTTTACTTAAATAAAAAGGTTATCGAGACAGCTGAGCCACATAGTTTCAAGTTGATCAACTCAATGTACAGCCGAGACAAAAAACATATATTCTGGATGGGTGAGCTTGTCGAAGACGTTAATATTGAGAGCTTTGAGGCGATCGATCCTAGCCTTGCCCGCGACAACAAGCGTTTCTACTATTGCGGCGTCAAAATATTGTTTCCGCAGAAAAGCCAAATTAATACAGCGCTACTGCCGCAAATGATCAAGGATCAATTTTTAAAAATAGCCAATGACGTTTATGCACTGAAGTCCGAAAATGGTCTAGAGTGTTACGCCATTCCGCTAAGTAGTGACGGCGACAACTTCAGGTGTCTTGAACATGGAGTGACGGCTGACTCTACACGCGTTTATTTTCAGAAATGGGGATTTTCCTATGCCGATCAGGAAAGCTATCGTTATTTCACCCACTTCACGCCTAATAGAACCGACGCTTTGTCCGTGTATTCTGAAAACTACATAAGCGATGGTGAAGCACTCTACTTCAACGGCTCGCCAGTGCCAGGGGTCGACCTAACAAGCGTACAATTCCTAGGCGAACTGGTTGCAGGTGACGCTCTAGGACTCATTGTTGCGGGACAACGGCTCGAAAGTTCCAGCTGTGAGGGTTTCCGATTTTTTCGCGAGCACTCCAACTTCGCGGAGGATAAACACACCATTTTCTACGTTGAATTCAATATAGACGACAAAAGCTGGCAGCGCCTGCATCCTCTCACGAGTGATAAGCAAAGTTTTACTCCGATTGACACTGATTTCTCCAAAAATCATATGCAGGTGTTTTACCGACACTTACCCATCAAGCTTGCCGATAGCCAGAGTTTTCGCGCTCTTGGGTTTGGCTATGCAAAAGACAAAAACCGGGTTTACCTAGGCGAACAAATATTGGAACAATACGACGCGGCCAGCTTCGAACTGGTCAATGACAGTCTGCTGCGCGACGCTCATGGAGAATATGCTATTTGAAATTGTAAAATGTTGGGGTACGCCGGGCTTGCTTTAAGTCACTACCCTTTTAGTCCCCCGCAACATTGGAAATTTCAGAGGCCTATCCGGTTATTGTGTAGGGGGGGCAATCCCGACAAGGATGTCGGTGATGAGAGCAACGCAGGAGCAGTTGCCGAGCGGATAAGCGCCTCCCGCACGGTTCGATTTATCGGCTGACGACAAACCCCAAAAAGATTGGATTTTACACATCCGAATCAAAACAAAAACCAACGATGCCGCGAAAGAATTCCGCTGCGGCTTCACCATTATGTATTTGATCCTGCTTGAATGTGTACCGGGCTTAGAGGACGGAACGCCGTGAGGCGCTTCGCCTACACGGCCTACGTGAACTCTACCTACGAACAAAGCGCCTCGGTAAAATCGGTTTCACAAAACGCAGGAGATAAACAATGACCGAGCCTAAAGCATAAGCTTATCTTGCGCTGCGCAATAACCTTTTACAAAATCAGCGTGCGCCGGCATTTGTTTGACAAACTCCAACATCGAACTGCGGTAACCGTTTAAAAAATTGACGAGTTCTTCTTTACCCATCAAATCCGCCACTGGATGATAAGATTTGGGCATAACACCCTGCCCCAATAAAACCTGATTCCAAGAATTCACCGTGAACAACTCGCCTTGCTCCCAATACAAACGCGCGGAATCTCGGTAAATATCCATACGCGTGGCCAGCGATTCTGGAATGGACATGGATTTGCAGTAGCGCCAAAATTCGCTGTCGTTGCGCTGAGTCGCCTTGTAGTGCAACACAATAAAATCGCGGATCGCATTTAATTCAGCAATACCCTGCCGATTGTATTCATCGATGTCGGTCTGGCGCACAGGCCCCAGCGGCAACATCTTCATAAAGCGAATGATGGAGGAGGAAATCAAGTGAATACTGGTGGATTCCAATGGCTCAATAAAGCCGCTTGCCAACCCGATAGCGACACAATTTTTATTCCACAATTGACGTCTTCGCCCCGGCCTAAATGGAATTATTCGGGGTTCGTTGATCGGCTTACCGACAACATTGTTACGCAGTAACTCGGTGGCCTCATCATCCGAAATTGCGCTGCTCGAATAGACAAAGCCATTGCCCTGGCGATGCTGCAAAGGAATACGCCACTGCCAACCGCTGGCATGAGCAATTGCGCGCGTATAGGGCAGTATCGGCCCCTGTAATTCAGTTTGCATGGCGACGGCTCGGTCACACAAAAAGTAATGGCTCCAGTCCTCATATCCACTGTGCAATGTCTGCTCGATTAACAGGCCGCGAAAGCCCGTGCAATCAATAAAAATATCACCACTGACTTCCTCTCCAGAATGCAGCACCAAAGATGTGATGTTGCCGCTGTCTGGATCCTGTTTAACCTGAGCAATCGTACCTTCCACTCGGCGCACGCCCTGCTCTTCACTGAGTTTACGTAAATATTTAGCGTATAAGCCCGCATCCAGGTGATAAGCGTGATTCAAACGCGGCTTATCCATTAGGGCGAATTTTTCCGCCAGGGCCGCCTGCAAATCCAAAGAATAATCACCAAATGGAAAGGTAACGCCTTCCCGCAAACCCCTCATCCAAAAATGCTGAAATTCGCCGGCCCAACAATCCTTTCCGGTCGTGCCAAACGAGTGAAAATATTTCTCACCCTGCTGCCCCCAGTTCTCAAATTGGATTCCCAATTTGAAGGTGGCGTGGGCTTGGCGCATCACTTCTGCTTCATCCAAATTCAACAGCAAATGGAAAGTCCGCATGGTCGGGATAGTCGCCTCACCAACCCCCACTGTACCAATATCATCACTCTCCACCAAGGTGACGTCGGTACAGTGATTAAGCTGGCGAGCGAAAGCGCAAGCTGCCATCCACCCCGCAGTGCCACCACCAGCGATGACAATTTTTAATTTACTCGAATTCTGCATATTGAAATGATTACCTGTTTATTTATTGAGTTTATTCAACAACCAGGCTCGTAGGCGGCGCGAACTGATTTCATTGAGAGGATCTAAAAACCCGCGTGCACCTTCGGGGATATGCTGATATTTATCTTTTTGGTCACTGAAGACATAGTGCTCAAACACTTCCCGCCAACCGTTTTTTTCTCGTTCAGGCAGATCGCGAATACACATAATTGCGGCGTGCAATGCGGTCATAGGCGCACCGACAAAACGCGCCACATCACGCCACCAATAGTTGATCAGAATATTAAATGGAGAAAAAGATTCAACGTGGTGCCACCACATTGACGGCAAAATCAAAGCGTCACCTGGTTCCATCTCCGCAACCTGAGCCATTTCAACAGCTTGAGCAAACAGAGGGAACTGGTCGAAATCTACTGCGCCAAAATCCACCATACTAATAATTTGACCCGATGGAGTGAAATCGATTGGGCCGGCATACAGATAGGGTAGCGCCTGAGGCGGGAATAAGGTGAAACGTCTACGACCTGCAACGCAGCAGGCTAGGTTTTGTGGGCCATCAAAATGCGCGGCAACTCGGGTTTGATTGCCAACCCAAATACTGACCAATGGATCCAAATCACCAATCGGCACGTCATTTTCTGTTCGCAAGCCCGGTAAGCAGACATCCACCGTGGTCGAACCAACATAATAGGTATCTGGCGCAGGCGATTCATTGTTTGCCAACAATTGATCCAGAAAGTCATCGAATCGTGAGTATCCTGATTCAAAATCACGCTGTTTACAATCTTCGGTATAGAAAAATCGTCCCTGCTTTTCATTGTCTGCGCGATAAACTACGACGGTTTTATCTTGGTAAAACGTCTTAAGGTAATTTACCCCAAGCTGATCTGATTTGAGGCATCGCTGTACTAACGGCCATTCCGCTACCAATCCTTTTAATAAAATAGGTTCTTCAGAATTCAGTAACTCCTTTGATATGGAGCCTGATTGGACCCCACTCAGCTCCTTGGCTTTCTTCTGCGTAATGGCCCCAACAATTTGCATTTC
>JBNKFP010000074.1:0-2134 GCA_050289365.1 Cellvibrionaceae bacterium
CCCTATCTGACAATCCCGGACGTAATCGGATTCGCATCGCTCTAGTTGCCAGCCTCGACGAGTGTGTGGAAGCGGCGAATCGTATTAAAGCATTTGTCGAAAAAGGTCATTACGGTGCTAACGACTGACATCACAGTTGCCCGGCCACTTAAAAAAGCGGAACGCGTAACTTTTATATTAGAGACGCTGAATACCCTGTACCCAAACCCGCCCATCCCGCTATCCCACACCAACCCCTACACATTGCTGGTTGCGGTCTTGCTGTCGGCCCAGTGCACGGATGAAAGGGTCAATCAAGTCACGCCATCTTTATGGGCTCTGGCGGATACGCCTTTAAGCATGATGCAGCAATCGGTTGACAGGATTCAGCAAGTGATTCGCCCCTGTGGCCTTTCCCCGCAAAAAGCAAAAGCGATTCAGGGACTATCGCGAATTTTGACGGAGCAATATGGACAACAGGTTCCCGCAGACATTAACGCCTTAGAGAATTTGCCAGGGGTGGGACATAAAACGGCCAGCGTTGTCATGTCGCAAGCGTTTGGCGTACCGGCCTTTCCGGTGGATACTCACATTCACCGACTCGCTCAACGCTGGGGATTGACCAACGGCAAAAACGTCACACAAACCGAAAAAGATTTAAAGCGGTTATTTCCCAAGGAAAGTTGGAACAAATTACATTTGCAGATCATCTATTATGGCCGCGAACATTGCTCAGCTCGAGGCTGTGATGGTCGCCGTTGCCTGATTTGCCGCACCTGCTACCCCAATCGCAAAAAACCTTTTATCGCACTAAAACCCTAACGCGGCTGTCCAGGCACCAAAGTAAAGTTGCCCGCCAAACTCTTAAGATCAAAAATTGCACAAGGCATAAGTCGATTGGGGCACAACTGTGTTTTCGCATGCGTTTAAAGCAAAATAATATAATTTACGCCAATTAGCATAATAATCCACCAATTAGCGTAAATCGACCTTACCAATTAATACAAAAACAAATATTTTGCCTTACCAAATATTGCATATTTGTAAGCCATGTCACACTACTCCGAAGAACAATCCTATAAAATCACCTCACCTTGAGTAAATCTCATCCATAATAATGACCATGTCGGTGCGAAAATGACCAAATCAGCTCCAGCCATTTTGTTCACGGCAACGCTTTTCTCTCTTGCCGCCTGCGGCACTGACATACCCACTCAGTCAAGCTCAACGGACAACATTCAGAGCTCCAGCTCTGCCACTGTAAGCAGCGCGGCGACCAACACTGTATTGACCATACAAGAAAACGGCCTCGGATTTTGCACCTACAACGGCATAATCGATACCAAGCACTCCGGTTATTCTGGAGCCGGATTCGTCGACACTGAAAACCAGTCTGGTGCGGGCATCGAATGGCAAATCAATGTTCCGACCGCCAATACCTACACCGTCACCCTACGCTATGCCAACGGTGGTTCAGGCGCTCGCCCGGGTAACTTGGTCGCAAACAACAACAATGGCGCCAGCGCCTACTTTGACTTGGCCACCACCTCTGCATGGACAGATTGGACTGAAGAATCCCAATCCATCGCGTTAAACGGCGGCTCTAACCGCTTGGTATTAAGCGCCCAATCCGCCGAAGGGCTGGCCAATATCGATTCCATCAAAATCAATGGCGGTGTCAGTGCAACAGCTTGCAGCGTTGTCGCCTCATCAGCGCCATCCAGCAGCTCAACGTCGTCAGCGGCATCCTCAATCCCCAGTGGCCCAGTGACCATTCGCGCAGCCAAACTCGAAGGTTTTGGAGCCGGAACCACAGGCGGCGCGGGTGGAAAAGTGGTTTACGCAAGCACAGGAAAACAAATCAATGAAGCCATGTGCGGGCGCTCCTCTAAAGATGAACCCTTGATCATTCGAGTTAATGGCACGATTAACCATGGCAACACAGCCGATGCCAGCGGCAACTGCGACGCAACCGCGAGCGAAATTCAGTTCAAAGGCGTCAGCAACATATCCATCATCGGCGTAGGCACCAGCGGCGTACTTGACCAAATCGGTATCCATTTAAGGGATACGAGTAACATTGTCATTCAAAACCTAACCATTAAAAATGTTAAGAAGTCGGGGTCCCCCCTATCCAATGGTGGAGATGCTATTG
>JBNKFP010000074.1:2144-11978 GCA_050289365.1 Cellvibrionaceae bacterium
TCTGGAGTCCACAATGTCTGGGTTGATCATAACGAAATTTACGCGAGCGGCGGCGAAAGCGATGGTTTCGATTCACTGGTGGACATGAAAGCAACCGTAACCAAGGTGACTGTTTCGTACAACTATTTCCACGATTCCGGGCGCGGGGGCTTGATTGGGTCCTCCGATTCGGATGATACCAATACCGATATCACCTTCCACCACAATTATTACCGCAATATGGATTCACGCTTACCCCTGTTGCGCCACGGCCTAGCCCACTCTTACAACAATTATTTTAATGGCATCAATAAATCTGGAATGAATCCGAGAATTGGAGGGAGAATTAAGGCTGAGCGCAATTATTTTGAAAATGCGGTGAATCCACTGGGCACCTTTTACACATCGCATAAGGGCTATTGGGATGTTACCGATAACTATTTTGCTAATACCGTAACCTGGAAAACCGCTTCAGATGAATTTCCAGCGGGCCCGAATGTACAAGACACTACAACCATCAATATCCCCTATAGCGTCAATATGGACCCGGTCCAAGAAGTTCCTGCAATTGTCAAAGCTAATGCTGGAGTTGGCAAAATGTAATTTACTTTCCGTCGGCAATGCCCTTTGCAGCGCAACTGAGTTTTTCTTGGTTGCGCTGTTTTTTCGTTTTTGGGGTATCCTTAATAAATACGACCCATCTGTCACGCATTCCGACCAAAGCACTGGGTTAGCACATTGGAGTTCATTATTTTTGAGGCTCTGATGCGAATCGGTTTTTATGGCGCTGAAAGCAATAACATTGGCTGTAAAAGGTAATTAACACTGCTTAGCGACGGTTTTTCGAATAAAATAGCGGTTGATTACACTGCACACGGAGTCAATGAAGCGCTGAACTCCAAGTTTGGACTGTGTTGTCCCCATGATTCCCACATTCACTCTAACTAAAATAAGGTCAAGTCATGCACTTTTTCTCACTAGGCTGCCGATGCATTTTTGTTTTTGTCGCGCTAATCGGCTTAAGCAGCTGCACTCAGATCTCTTCACAAAATTCAACCCACGCAGCAAGATACCGAATCACCGAGTCTGGGGTGATTGTTTACCCAATTGAATCCACTGTCAAAACGGTTCAATTACGTGTTTACGGTCCAAATCTTGTGAGGGTAAACGCCTCACCGAATTCCAATACAGGCTCTGACGCCCCCTTCTTAATGGTCTCTGCGGAACCACAAAAAAGCGATTTTAAGGTCACAACAGAAGGAGATGTGATTGTATTGAAAACCGCTCAACTCAAAGCGCAGGTTTCCACTCAAAGCGGAGTAGTTGAGTTTTATCGAGCCGATGGAACCAAAATCGTTGCCGAAGCCAACCCCGGAATTTTTCAGCCTGTTAGCGCTGACCCCAATACAGTGGCCGCTGATTCCTTTGCCACCCAACAAGAATTTGAACGTCAGCCAAATGA
Source organism: Cellvibrionaceae bacterium (assembly GCA_050289365.1). Classification (GTDB taxonomy): domain Bacteria; phylum Pseudomonadota; class Gammaproteobacteria; order Pseudomonadales; family Cellvibrionaceae; genus JBNKFP01. Next base: position 3,586 of record JBNKFP010000074.1, read on the forward strand.
AGCATTTTATGGCTTAGGCCAACAACAAAACGGCCTTGTAAATTACGCTGACACTAATGTGGAGATGACGACGCACAATTTAGAAATCTCCATTCCACTGCTGGTTTCCAGCCGAAACTACGGCATTTTGTGGAACAGTGCAGCCGTTTCACGATTCGGTGCGCCCTCTCCCGCAGCACCATTGGCGGACGGGTTCATACTCAAAGATCAAAACGGTCATAGCGGAGGCCTCACGGTTAATTATTACGATGGCGACACCTTGCTGCTCAGTCGTGTTGAGACCGATACCGATTACCAATATCTCGATCATGGCAATACTCGGCAATATCCATTTCCCGCCGAAGTCGCAGACGCAGAACAACTTCGCATTCAATTAAAAGGCAGCATTACAGCGAAATCCCCGGGACTGCACACGCTTAAAATGTATTCCTCCGGATACGCAAAACTTTATATCGACGGCCAATTGCAGCTTGACCGCTGGCGCATGAACTGGAATCCCTGGTACCACAATATGGATTTAGAATTTTCGGCCAATGAGTCAAAGGACATCACTGTTGAGTGGTCACCTAACGGAGGCTATTTTCATTTATTGCAATACAGCGCCCAGCAGCGCGACAGCAAAGACCGTTTCACGCTCTCAGCGGAATCCGCTAAAAACATCGATTATTTTGTCATTGACGGTCACAGTGCGGATGACGTCATCGCAGGGTACCGCACCATTACCGGTAAAGCCGTTCTCTTGCCCAAATGGGCCTATGGTTTCTGGCAAAGCCGCGAGCGCTATAAGTCTCAAGATGAACTGCTCAGCGCACTCAAAACCTATCGCGACCGCAAAATACCCATCGACAATATCGTGTTGGATTGGTCTTACTGGCCAGAAGACGCCTGGGGCAGTCATGAATTCGACAGCACTCACTTCCCAGACCCCAAAAAAATGGTGGATGAGGTTCATAAACTCCATGCCAATATCATGATTTCCGTGTGGCCGAAATTTTATACCACCACTCAGCATTTTAAGGAACTGGAAAAAGGCGGCCATATATTTACCAAAAACATCACAGACAATAATTTGGATTGGATAGGCAAAGGCTATTTAAATGGGTTTTACGATTCGTTTTCAGCTGAAGCACGAGCCATCTATTGGAAACAACTGAATGAAACATTAAATCCTTTAGGCTTTGATGCTTGGTGGTTGGATGCCGTTGAGCCCGATATGCATTCAAACTTAAGCGTTCAAAAGCGTAAAGACCTACTCACACCTAACGCCCTTGGCAATGGCACTGAATACTTTAACGCCTATGCTCTGCCTCATGCGGAGGGTGTCTATCAAGGCGACCGTACAGCGAACCCAGAGCAAAGGGTATTTATTTTAACTCGCTCTGGCTTTGCCGGAATTCAGCGCACAGCATCGGCAATTTGGAGCGGTGATATTGTATCCCGCTGGTCAAATTTAAAAGAGCAAATTGCGGCGGGTATCGGAGTTGGTCTATCCGGCATGCCCAATTGGACATTGGACATTGGCGGCTTTACCCCTGAGGATCGCTACCGATACAACCAAGGTGAAGATGTGGGTGCATCAAAACAAATGGACCCCAAGCAATTTCCGGAATGGCAAGAGCTGAATGTGCGCTGGTTTGAATTCGGCAGCTTTTTACCGCTGTTCCGCTCACACGGCCAGAGTCCCTACCGCGAAATCTTCAATTTAGCGGACGAAGGCTCTCCCGCATACAACTCACTGGTTTGGCACACCCAATTACGTTATCGCTTAATGCCCTACATTTATTCACAGGCAGGCGACATGTACCACAAAGATGCGACTTTAATGCGCGGGTTAATTATGGACTTTGGCTCTGATCCCGCTGTGAAAAACATCAGTGATCAATATATGTTTGGCCCAGCACTGCTCATAAATCCAGTCTATGAATATAAAGCTCGCAACCGTAAAGTCTATTTACCAACCCACCCAGCGTGGTACGACTTTTACACGGGAGAACGATTTATGGGCGGTCAAACCATTGACGCCAAAGCACCACTGAATCGCATTCCGGTATTTGTTAAAGCGGGATCCATTATCCCCACGGGTGCAGCCATTGAATACGTCGATCAAAAGCCCGAAGCCCCCATCACCCTGAACGTTTATATGGGCGCCGACGGGCAGTTCGAATTGTACGAGGATGATGGCGAGAGCTATGCGTATGAGTCCGGTGCGTGGAGCCGTATTCCGTTCTCCTTTAACAACGCGTCCAAAACCTTAACCATAGGCAAGCGTCGCGGTTCATATCCAAATATGATTCATCAGCGCGAATTTCATATTCGTGTCATAAAGGGTAAAGGCGATACCGCAACCGATTTTGATCGCAAAACTAAAGTGGTTCAATACAACGGAGCGCAAGTCGATATCCAACTGTAATAGCCTTCAGTAAATCAAACGATAGAGGTCCCGATCTTGACCTCTATCGTCATTTCTATCGCGACGAACTCCCTTCCAAACGATCCGTCATTTCCAGCCCCCTTCATTCAACAACGGCCACATTGGTACTTTGGTTCAAGCTTCTGACTTCATCCATCAAAATAAACACCACAATAAAACATTTAAATAAACACTAAAGCATTAATTAAAATTATCTCAAATACCGAAAAAACTAAGGCTTTTAGTCAAAAAAACTAAATTACACAATTTTATTCTTATTTTTGGGCGCAAATGAGTGGTTTGTTACAATTTTGTGCACTGAATTGTTGAGCTAGCCAGCAAATTCGCTTAATATTTGCTCGATTTTGATTCTAATAAATAGTGGTACTACTAATGCATGCGTTAAATAAGCCCTGTGAAAACTGTCACAAGCCCATGAACGGCGGTGTATATCGAGCATCACACATATGCCCCCACTGCGCACATGATCACGGCGGAGGCAAAGTTAAAGCCCATCGAAGTTCACAGGTGCAGAGCGTATCTGACTTAGAAACGGCATCCAACTCCGAAAACTATTCAAACCTGGATGTTGCCTCACAATCCGATTTTGATCCGGTTGCAGAAACAACGGCGACGGTAGAAGAGAATAGCCTCGAAGAAAATTGGCCGACCGATTCGTATCAAGTGGACGAGGTGGAAGATGCGCAAGATGACGCCTCCTATCAAGCCCCCATTGAAGCTTCTGCAGATAAGGCATTTGATGAAGTCGCAGCCTTTGTCGCAGAAGAGCCCGAACTGGCTGAGGAAGCTGATCGAGCCCCCGAACAAGATAACAGCGCACACACTCATGCAATAGACACCCGTGTCGAACCTGTAGACGAAAAAGTATTGGCCCAGCAACAAGAATTTGATCGACTGGATTACCCTGAAGTGAGTGTTGGCACCGCATCATTGCAACATGAAGCCGCGGTGGAAGAGGATCACGACCACGAAGAGATTGAACTCGGGCTTCCAGCATCAACCGCACCGGATGAATTCGAACCACGCAAAAAAGTCGAACCGGCAATCCGTGATACTGCGTCAGTAAAAACGCCCAAAAAAGCCGACGTAGTTGTCTTAACGTCCAAATCCGTTGAAGAACAACATCCGCATAGCATCGTCAAAAAATTAAAATTTGAATGTGCACTCAATATTAAATTAACGCCGGATTTATTTAAAAACGGCAAGTTTATTGGTAACAAGAGCGACAAGTTTTTGGCTGCACTAAAACAAGGTCAAAAACACGTCCTGAGTAAACTGCGCCAAGAGGCCGAAAAACTTGGTGCCAATGTGGTATCCAATGTTTCGGTTAAAAACTCCATCCGAGGGGTAGATAAAAAAACAGCCAGTATTTTAGTTACCGCTACCGGCACCTCCATTAAAAAAGTGGAGTCTGCATTCGATACAGCAGACATCTGATTTTCTAAGCAATTCCAAACCCCACGTCGGCAAGAAAATCTCTTGCCGACACTTTTATTTTGTATCACACAAATAACCATCTCAATCCGATCATTTAAGAGTCAATTCGCCAACAGCAAGCGACATTTGGTTACTGTGTCAATGCACAAACTTGGAAAGCAAGCGAATATAGGCCACTTGGTAGTCGTTATGATTTTCCGTAACCTGCCAAGAGTTGACGGGCCAACTGTCATTAAAATCAAGATAGGACTTCATAGGAGGTTGGCCCTTCGGCGGTCTCAGTACTGCTATTCCACAGCGAGCATCAATCGGCTTCCTTTGACACATTTCATCCCAATCATAGGATGGGTTCGGACCTCCCACCAGAAAGCCAGGCGCAGGGCCATAGGTTGAAATACCAACTCGATCCCATAGTGGGCTACCATGATTAAACCAGGAATGATAAAACTCATCGACTGAATTATAAGCCCCAAAGGCACCCATATTAGAAAGATAAACTTTACCCAAGGGATTCACACCGTGTAAATAATGCAGATAACCCAGCGCTGCATTTTGCATCTCGTCTTGATCAAATTGATTAAATTGATTAGCCACTAAAAAATAAAATAATGTCCCTTTATAGACCACCGTACGATTACTGCCCCAGGTAAATGCTTTGATATCGAGATAGGCCATATAAGGGTCACGCACCGCTTTTGTGGCTTCCAAGTTGTCGGCAGAACGAATTTTAGATTGATAGGCCAGACGAAACGCCTCAATAAATTTTTGCGAAGCTTGCGGCAGAGATGCGTAGTAAAAATAATGCGTCAAGTCATTGACCGTCCAAGGATTGACGAACTTTATAGGGTCGACGTTTGCTAATACGAATTGATTGTACTTTTCATTCTGGGTAGCGGCGTACAGATAGATCGCAGCGGCAACTCGTCGTTTTTGTCGCTCTGCGTCACTAAGTTCTTGCTCACCAGCCGCAAGATTATGCTCCTGATTTTTAAAAATCACCTTAGGGTGGAGCTCTGCCCACTGCCACGCCCTCTCCGCCCGTGTCACCAATTGTTTCGCTTGATCTTGAAATCGGACCGCATCAACCTGCAACAAAATTTTGCTGGCAAAGGCATAGGCAGAAGCAGCACTCAAAGTCGCAGACGTACTTGATCCACCATAAAGAGTCGGCCCAGTTGCGCTGGATGGAGGGCTCCCCCCCGCAAGATGCTGTACTGAGAGCACGGAACCGTCAGGCTCCTGCATTCTCACCAGCCAATCCAGTCCCCAGTTAATTTCATCAATCAAATCAGGCAGACCATTACCCGATTCTGGAATATTGAAATCATCGGTCCAAATTGAAGGGTTTTCGATATAGGTGTGTAGCAAAGAAACCAAGTACCACGCGTGCCAATTTGTGTATTTATTGTAATCGCCTGCATCGAACCATCCGCCAGAGAGATCCCGCTCCGATTCTGCGCCACCGTCATACCTTCGCGCAGCTCTATCTTGTCCTTTGCCAATGTGGCTTGCCCCATCAGTCCATCCTAAATCGGCATAGGGGTATACCTTGGCAAAACCAGCGCGCTGATAATAAAATGTTCGTACAGCCTGTTTCAGAACTTCGCGATACACGTTATTTGAAATATTAAAGGATGGCGAGCGTACTTGATTCTGCTGATCGACAACACAATAAACGCCTTCTTTTTTTATCAAGCTAAAATCAAACCACCAGGCTCGATCTCCAGAAGCCACTGCAATCGCCCCCTGTCGCCACGATTGAGCCGTGCCAGAAAACACAATGGCTTGTGTTTTAACATCAACCAAATGCAACTTCGAGGCGGGAACAAAAGATAAATCCGCGTCAAAGCCCTTTACTGGATCGCGAATGACAGCGATTTTCTGACTCTCAGGTAGATAACCAAATTGGTCTACTTGTATAAATTGACTTATTGGAAACTGTTCAAACGCATTCGCAGTACTGGACTTGGGCGCATCGGCTAAGGCTGCAGGAAACGCCAGCAATATGCCGAGTAATAAACAGAACGACTTACAGCTAGGAGATATGCACTCCAGCAAAAACGTAACAAGCTCAATTGGAATTAAACCGTTTAAGCGGAACCCTGAATTCGTAGTCATTAGCATTCAATAAACCAATTTTTATTATTTAAAAAACGAATACATATTTTCATCGCAAACGATCAATATTTTTCAAAACTTTTTTTGCCAGTACCCAATATCGATCCAACGTCCAAATTTGTATCCGACTTCATTAAAATGCCCAACCTTCCTAAAACCAAAATATTGATGCAAGCCCACACTCGCTTGATTAGGCAAAGCGATGCAACCTAACACAGTATGACAGTCCTGGCGGATCAACTGATCCAACAGCGCACCATAGAGCACCTTGCCAAATCCTCGATTTTGAAATTCATTGCCAATATAGATCGTCGTTTCTTCGGTTTTTCGATAGGCACTTCGCTGTTTCCAGCTACAACTATAGGCAAATCCTGCAATGTATCCCTGAGTTTCCAGCACAAGCCACGGTTTTGACTGAGTGATCGCGCGAATGCGAGACTGCATTTCAAACTCACTAACCTCTAACGCTTCAAAGGTAATGGCCGTATTGGCGACGAACGGGTTGTAAATGGCACATATTGCACTGGCATCGTCTTCTGTTACCGCACGTACGATCACATTGCCATCGGCCATAATTTACCTTCCTTTATGCCACATGCATCATCCACTTGAAATTACTGAAAATTGTTCAATATCCATAATTCGTCGCTCCTAAGGACGCCAAAGAGGTTACCCGTCAGATAGACTTAAGGCTTTTTCATTCACAGCGCTTTTGGTTTTCGTAATGGGGTTGGCCACCAGCCAATCCACAATGGGTTGCCACTGCTCAAGATCTTTAGCCACACGATAACGGGGTAAATCGTACAAAGTTTCGCCACGCATCATAGCTTTAACATAATTTTGTGTATCGCGCAGTGATCCTAGAAAAGGCATATTGAGTTGCTGTAAAAATGCGATTAAAACGGAGTAAAACTGAGTTTGGTTACGTACTCGATTCGCAATTAACCCCACCTTCACACCTTGATCCATCACTTCACTGCGAAAGAGTTGCATCATAAAGCGAATACACGCCTTCACATCGGTGGAGGAAGGCAAAACGGGAACCAGAATTTTATTTCCGTTTTGAATCATTGTTGGAAATGATTCTGGCGACCAAGCTGCGGCCATGTCATGAATAACAATGTGCGAATTTGACAATGCCAGGGGACTTTTTGCATCAATGACGGTGATAGGTGGTAATTGTTTAGAACGCCCTTTTACCCAATCCAAACTCGACTTCTGAGCATCGTGATCGACTAAAACAACCTGCTGACTCTGTTGCGCAAAGTATCCCGCCAATTGCACGGCGATGGTTGTTTTGCCGCAACCTCCTTTGGGATTCACAATGTAGATCTGTTGCACAAACAATCTCCTTGCAGGGTTAGGAGCTTTTATTTAATTTATTTTTAGTTCATCCGAACCACATCAACTTAACAGCCGGATCAGTGTAATGATCAGAATCACAACAGGATGAGCGAACCCAACCCTAGAAAAGCGACAAAACCGACCACATCAGTTACCGTCGTTAAAATGACCGATCCAGATAGTGCAGGATCCATTTTTAATTTATCCAACATGACCGGCACCAGCACACCTGCAACAGCAGCCGATATGATGTTGACCACTATGGCACAGGCGATCACCATGCCCAGTAGAAAACTATCGAACCATATTTTGGCCAGAGTCCCAATGACGAGAGCCCAGAGCACGCCGTTGAGCGCTCCGACTCTGATCTCCTTTGCCAGTAATGCCTGAAAATTCGCGGATGAAATTTGTTTGAGGGCCAACCCCCTCACAATGAGTGTGAGGGTTTGACTGCCTGCGATACCGCCCATGGAGGCAACGACAGGCATCAGTACTGCCAGGGCCACAACCTGCTGAATCGTCGCTTCAAATAGACCAATAAACCAAGATGCCAAAAACGCGGTCAGTAAATTAATCCCCAACCACACTGCTCGGGTTTGGGCGCTGCGCTTAACGGGTGCAAACAGGTCAGCATCCTCAGCCAAACCCGCAGAGGTCATCAATTGCATCTCGGTGTACTCACGGATCAATTCCATAGCCGTACCCACATCCAGCCGACCGATTAAGACTCCGCCCTGATTGACTACGGGCAGTGCCACATATCCCGATTTTTCAACCGTTTCGGCAGCGTCGTACATATCCATTTCCGCTTCCAGAACAGGGAAGTCTTCCTCCTTGAGTTCGGCAACGTTTTGATGCCCTTGCGAACGCAGCAGCTCGTTGATGCGGACACAGCCGCTCCAGCGCCCGGTGCGATCCACTAGATAGAGCACTTCGGTGTAATCTGCCGCCTCTCTCCGCATAAGACGCAGGGCGTCGGCAACTCGAGTATTTTGCGAGACAACCAAAACATCGTGGTTTATCCAACGACCGACGGAATCGTCGGCGAATTGTTGCGCCAAAT
>JBNKFP010000075.1:0-11924 GCA_050289365.1 Cellvibrionaceae bacterium
ACATGTACGCCGGGGAAATGATTTTCATCCTTATTGCCATTATGTTTGGTGCAGGTGTTTTGTTGGGCGCCTTTGCGGGTGTGCTGCAGTGGGCCTGGGCTGTGTTCCATATTTTGGTAATTACTCTACAAGCTTTCGTCTTCATGGTGCTGACTATTGTTTACATGGCAATGGCACACGATGTTGAAGAGCAACACTAATTTTTTTAACCCTTAAATTTTCAATTCTTTTTTTGGAGAAAATACAATGGCACAAGCTTTGGTTTATATCGCAGCTGCTCTTTTGATTGGTTTAGGCGCTCTTGGAACGGCGATTGGTTTTGGTTCTTTGGGCGGCAAATTGCTTGAAGGTTCAGCCCGTCAGCCCGAACAAGGCCCAGCTTTGCAAGGCAAAATGTTTCTTATGGCGGGTCTGTTGGATGCGGTACCAATGATCGGTGTAGGTATCGGCATGTACTTGATCTTCGTGGTTGCTCCTCAACTGGCTGCTTAATTTGAAAAGCCAATTTAATCCACGAAAAACTCAAGAGGTGTTGGTGTGAATATAACCGCAACGCTCATTGGACAATCTATTACCTTTATTCTTTTCGTGCTGTTTTGCATGAAATACGTTTGGCCTGCCCTGCTTGGTGTTATGGAAGCACGGGAAAAACGTATTGCTGATGGCTTGGAAGCGGCGGAAAAAGCCGATAAAGACATGGAATTGGCCAAACAAAAAGCGTCTCAACTGCTGAAAGAAGCAAAAGAACAAGCTTCTGGCATTGTTGATCAAGCGAACAAGCGCGCTAGTCAAATCGTCGATGAGGCGAAAGAGCAAGCCGAAGTAGAAGCTCAGCGCATTAAAACTGCTGCTGAAGCTGAAGTCAGTCGCGAAGTGGCACAAGCCCGTGAACAGTTGCGTGGCCAAGTGTCCGCTCTGGCTCTGGCTGGTGCTGAAAAAGTGCTGGGCAGCAGTATTGATGCCTCCGCACACAACGCGATGCTCGAAAAACTGGCAGCAGAACTGTAATCGGAGTAAGAAATGGCGGAACTCACCACTCTAGCTCGACCTTACGCACGCGCTGCTTTTGAAGTAGCTCAAACTGGCGGTGAGTTACAGCCTTGGTTGGAAGCTTTGTCTTCTGCCGCTGCTGTAACCGGCGATGCAAAAGTCAAAGCATTGCTGAGTGCTCCAGGATTGACTGCCAAGCAAAAGAGCGCTGCCATAGTCGAAGTACTAGGCAAAATTTCTACTCCCAAATTTGGCAACTTTTTAGTCTCGTTGGCGGAGAATAAACGGTTACTTTTATTGCCCTTCATTCGCGATTTGTTTGTCGCTATGAAAGCTCAACATGAGAAGGCCGTTGAGGTTGCGGTTAGCACGGCTTATCCGATTAGTGATGAGCTGATCAAAAAGCTTACCGCCGTTCTCACGAAAAATCTTGAGCGCGAAGTCAAGTTGTCATCGACTGTTGATGAGAGCTTATTGGGCGGCGTGGTTATTCACGCCGGTGATACCGTTATCGATGGGTCCGTTAAGGGGCGATTGGCTAAATTAGCCGATGCCATGAAAGCCTAAATATAGGACTGAGGAATCTGAGCATGCAGCAGCTGAATCCTTCTGAAATCAGTGAAATTATCAAACAGCGCATCGAGAAACTCGATGTCACTGTCGAACAAAGAAACGAAGGTACTGTGGTTTCCGTTACGGACGGTATCATTCGTATCCATGGTCTCGCCGACGTCATGTACGGTGAGATGATTGAATTTGAAGGCAATGTTTTTGGTATTGCCCTTAACTTAGAACGCGACTCTGTTGGTGCGGTAGTGTTGGGTGACTATAAAGGTGTGGCCGAGGGCCAAACCTGTAAGTGTACCGGCCGCATATTGGAAGTGCCTGTGGGCGAAGCATTGCTCGGCCGCGTGGTTGATGCATTGGGTATTCCCATTGACGGCAAAGGCCCGATTAACGCGACCCAAACAGAAGCGATTGAAAAAATTGCACCTGGGGTAATTGCTCGTCAATCTGTCGATCAGCCAGTGCAAATTGGTTTGAAAGCGGTTGATGCGATGGTACCCATCGGACGTGGCCAGCGAGAGTTGATCATCGGTGACCGTCAAACGGGTAAAACCGCGATCGCAGTCGATGCCATCATCAACCAAAAAGGGACTGGCATTAAGTGCGTTTATGTGGCGATCGGTCAAAAAGCGTCTTCTATCGCAGCGGTTGTACGCAAATTGGAAGAGCACGGCGCTATGGGTCACACCATTGTGGTTGCCGCATCTGCATCGGATCCCGCTGCTATGCAGTTTTTGGCTCCTTTTGCCGGTTGCACTATGGGTGAATACTTCCGTGACCGCGGTGAAGATGCTTTGATCATCTATGATGACTTGACCAAACAGGCTTGGGCTTATCGTCAAATTTCCCTGTTGTTGCGTCGTCCCCCTGGTCGTGAGGCCTATCCTGGTGATGTGTTCTACTTACACTCCCGTTTGCTTGAGCGCGCCGCTCGCGTCAACGCTGAGCACGTAGAAAAATTGACCAACGGTGAAGTGAAAGGCAAAACTGGTTCATTAACCGCTCTGCCGATCATTGAAACTCAAGCGGGTGACGTATCCGCGTTCGTACCGACCAACGTCATCTCCATTACCGATGGACAGATTTTCTTGGAGAGCAGCCTGTTTAACGCCGGTATCCGTCCAGCTATGAACGCCGGTATTTCGGTTTCTCGGGTGGGTGGTGCAGCGCAGACTAAAGTCATCAAGAAATTGTCCGGTGGTATTCGTACTGCTTTGGCGCAATATCGTGAATTGGCGGCGTTCTCGCAGTTTGCATCCGATTTGGACGAAGCCACTAAAGCGCAGTTGGAGCACGGTCAACGGGTTACCGAACTGATGAAGCAAAAGCAGTATGCACCTCGCTCCATTGCAGAAATGGCGGTTGTACTTTATGCAGCCAACGAAGGCTTTTTGAAAGACATTCCAGTGGAAAAAGTGCTGGCTTTTGAAAGTGCCCTGCTCTCGTACATGCAGAGTTCACATGGTGAATTTATGACCAAGTTGGTGGAGTCCGGTGACTTCAACGATGAGATTGCCAACACCATCAAAACCGCTTTGCAAAACTTCAAGTCAACTCAGACTTGGTAATGTGATGGGTAATTAGCCGCGTCAGCGGCTAATCACAAGAGAGAGTGAATAATGGCTAGCGGAAAAGAGATACGTACCCAGATTGGGAGTATTAAAAATACGCAGAAAATTACCAGCGCGATGGAAATGGTTGCGGCCAGTAAAATGCGCCGCGCCCAAGACCGTATGGCCAAAGGTAAACCCTATGCACAACGCATGCGTGCCGTTGTGGGTCACCTGGCCAATGCCAATCCCGAATACAAACACAAATATTTGCAAGAGCGTGAAGTTAAGCGTGTCGGCTATGTGATTGTCTCTACGGATCGCGGATTGTGTGGTGGTTTGAACATCAACGTCTTTAAAAAAGCCATAACCGAAAGTAAGCAGTGGGCAGATAAAGGCGTTGCAGTGGATTTCTGCTTGATTGGTGCCAAGGCCTCAGCATTTTTTAAAAGCATCGGTGGCAACGTTGTTGCTAAGGTGCGCGATATTGGAGAAGCGCCCTCCGTTTCCAGCCTGATTGGCAGTGTCAAAGTCATGCTGGATGCGTTTACGGAAGGCAAAATCGACAAGCTCTATTTGGTTGGCAATGACTTTGTCAACACCATGACCCAGGCGCCTTATTGCATGCAAATGTTGCCTTTAATGCCTGAGGACAACAAGAATATGAAGCACCAGTGGGATTACATTTACGAGCCCGAGGCCCGCTCATTGCTAGACGGTCTGTTGATTCGCTATATCGAGTCACAAGTCTACCAAGCGGTGGTTGAAAATGGGGCTTGTGAGCAGGCGGCGCGAATGATTGCGATGAAAAACGCAACCGACAACGCGGGCAATATTATTGGCGATTTGCAATTGGCGTATAACAAAGCTCGCCAAGCTGCGATTACGCAGGAATTGTCCGAAATCGTCAGCGGCGCGTCTGCAGTTTAAACGAATTTAATTTTTTAATTTTTGCACATTTAGTTAGAGGAAACTCCAATGAGTAGCGGACGTATCGTACAAATTATCGGTGCGGTTATCGACGTGGAATTCCCACGCGATTCCGTACCTAAAGTCTACGACGCATTAACCGTCGCTAGCCAAGGGTTAACTTTAGAAGTCCAACAGCAATTGGGTGATGGCATTGTGCGCGCTATTGCAATGGGTTCTTCTGAAGGTTTGAGCCGTGGCTTAGAGGTGGAAAATACCATGAAGCCAGTTTCCGTACCTGTTGGTATCGAAACACTCGGTCGTATCATGGATGTGTTAGGTAACCCCATCGATGAAAAAGGCCCCATAGGCGAAAAAGAACGCGCCGCAATTCACCGCGCTGCACCGAAATACGACGAACTGGCCGCTTCCGAAGAGTTGCTGGAAACCGGTATTAAGGTTATCGACTTGGTGTGCCCTTTCGCCAAGGGGGGTAAGGTTGGTCTGTTTGGTGGTGCCGGTGTGGGCAAAACCGTAAACATGATGGAATTGATCAACAACATTGCCACTGAGCACTCAGGTTTGTCTGTGTTTGCTGGTGTGGGTGAGCGTACTCGTGAAGGTAACGACTTCTACCACGAGATGCAGGAAGCCGGCGTTGTTAATGTGGAGCAATTTGATAAATCTAAAGTGGCGATGGTTTACGGCCAGATGAATGAGCCACCTGGAAACCGCTTGCGCGTCGCTTTGACTGGTTTGACCATGGCGGAAAAATTCCGCGACGAAGGCAAAGACGTACTCTTGTTTGTTGATAACATCTACCGCTACACCTTGGCGGGTACCGAAGTATCGGCACTGCTCGGGCGTATGCCTTCAGCGGTGGGTTACCAGCCAACATTGGCGGAAGAAATGGGCGTATTGCAAGAGCGCATTACCTCCACTAAAACCGGTTCTATTACCTCTATTCAAGCGGTATACGTACCCGCGGATGACTTAACGGATCCATCTCCTGCTACGACTTTTGCTCACTTGGATTCAACAGTAGTATTGAGCCGTGATATTGCGGCAAAAGGTATTTACCCTGCGATTGATCCTCTGGATTCCACGTCACGTCAGTTGGATCCTTTGATCATCGGTTCCGAGCACTACGATGTGGCTCGTGGCGTACAGACTGTATTGCAACGCTACAAAGAACTGAAAGACATTATTGCCATCTTGGGTATGGATGAGCTTTCTGAAGAAGACAAATTGACTGTGTACCGCGCCCGTAAAATTGAGCGCTTCTTGTCACAGCCATTCCACGTGGCCGAAGTTTTCACCGGTTCACCTGGAAAATACGTTTCTTTGAAAGACACCATTGCCGGCTTTAAAGGTCTGTTGAACGGTGATTACGATCACTTGCCAGAGCAGGCTTTCTACATGGTGGGTACCATTGACGAAGCCATCGAAAAAGCGGCGAAAATGAAGTGATCACCCTAGGGTGACTTACGAGGAACGAGCATGGCAATGACAATTCAATGTGACATCGTCAGTGCAGAAAACGAAATCTTCTCTGGTCTTGTTGAGATGTTAGTGGCGGCAGGAACGGAAGGTGATGTAGGTATTTCCTATGGTCACGCTCCGCTGTTAACCGGGTTAAATCCCGGCCCTGTGCGCATTAAGAAGCAAGGCGGAGAAGAGGAAATCTATTATGTTTCCGGTGGTTTTCTGGAAGTACAACCCCACGCTGTAACCGTGTTGGCGGATACCGCATTGCGCGCTAGCGATATGGATGAAGCCGCTGCTTTGGAAGCCAAAAAACAGGCCGAACAAGCACTGAGCAACAACAGCAGTGACGTGGATTATTCTCGCGCAGCTGTGCAACTTGCAGAGGCCGCAGCGCAACTGCGAACTTTGCAAGCCATTCGCAAAAAAATGGGTAAGTAAGTAACCGGTTGTTGCGCATTTATCCATGTGAAAAGGGTAGCTGAATAGCTACCCTTTTTTGTTTGTGGTAGTGAATACTTAATAAATAAAGGTAATAATGCGGCCCGATCAGTTTTCTGGGCTTGATGGAGATACTATGTTTGAAGCGGTAATTTTAGCGGCGGGAAAAGGTACTCGTATGCGTTCGTCGTTGCCAAAAGTGATGCACACATTGGCAGGGAAACCTTTATTGCAACACGTCCTAGATACTACCCGCAAATTGCACATGACCAAAATTCATTTGGTTTTAGGTCACGGCGCGGAGCTGATTCAGAGTCAAATGCAAGCGGACGATATTCACTTTGTATTGCAGCAATCCCAACTGGGTACCGGTCATGCCGTATTGCAAGCCGCTCCGGATCTCGATGACCAGGCTACCTGTTTGATTTTGTATGGCGATGTTCCTCTAATCAGTGCTGCAACATTGACTAAATTGCTGGCAGCTGTAGATGACAATACTATGGCATTGCTGACGGTCAAGCTGCCTAATCCCACGGGCTACGGTCGAATTTTGCGCGCAGCGGATGATTCTGTTGAGGGTATTGTCGAGCAAAAGGATGCCAGTCCAGAGCAATTGCTGATCAGCGAAGTGAACACTGGTGTAGTGGCTGTAAAATCTTGCGATTTAAAAGCCTGGTTGCCGCAAATCGACAATAACAACGCCCAGCAAGAGTACTACCTGACCGATTTGGTTAAATTAGCTGTAGCTAATGGCAAAACCGTGCAGACCATCGCCACTGACAATCACGCCGAAGTCATGGGTATCAACAATCGCGCCCAGCAAGCGGAATTGGAGCGGCTATATCAACGGCAGCAAGCCCAGGCATTGATGGAGCAAGGGGTCTCACTGCTGGACCCGAGCCGGTTTGATCTGCGTGGTGAGCTGAGTTGTGGCGAAGACTGTGTGATCGATATCAACTGCCTGTTCGAGGGCCAAGTGACCCTGGGCAAAGGGGTGACCATCGAACCCAATTGCATTATCAAAAACGCTAGGATTTTGGATGGTACTGTTATTCACGCCAATACCATAGTGGACGACGCCTTAATCGGCAAAGATTGTGTGGTGGGTCCATTTGCTCGAATTCGTCCGGGTTCGCAATTTGCACAAGGCGCCAAGATTGGTAATTTCGTTGAAACCAAAAAAGCCATTGTCGGCCGCGGCAGTAAGATCAATCACCTCAGCTATGTGGGCGATGCGGAATTGGGCGAAGACGTGAATATCGGTGCCGGTACCATCACCTGCAATTATGACGGCGTCAACAAATACCAGACCATTATTCAAGACCACGTCTTTATCGGCTCAAACACCGCATTGGTAGCGCCTGTGACAGTTGAAACCGATGCGACTGTCGCGGCGGGTTCAGTGATCACCCAAAACGTCAAAGCAAAACAATTGGCCGTCGCCCGCCAGCGCCAAAAAAATATCGATGGTTGGACGCGACCGACAAAAAAGAAGTGAGATTTAGAAAGCGAATTGGTGTCAGGTGTGTTGTAGGTTGGAAAAGGCGTAAGCCGCCTTCCGACAAAACCAAACCAATAACTTCACCGAAGTTGTTTAAAAACTGGATCTCTGCTACAGCTCTAAAACACTGAGACCACCGAAAATAACTTTCGTTATGAAAGTTATTTTCGGTGGTCTCAGTGTTTTATCCCCCAATAATTAACAATTACCCTCTGTTATCGCTAAAAATTCCGCTTGTATATTTCGTTTCGAAAGTTATAATTTACCAACTCGAAACGGAACAATCCTAATGCCTAAACCCCCGAATCAACATCGTGCCACCCAAATCCTGCAGCTGTTGCAGGATTTGGGTGAAGTCAGTGTCGATAAGCTTGCCCAGCAGTTCAGCACTTCCGAAGTCACGATTCGGAAAGATCTCAGTCTTCTGGAACAACAAGGCCTGTTGATTCGCCGTTTTGGTGGAGCGGTTCCAGCCGGCGCAGCCGATGCTAATTCCAACCGTCCGGCCAACCATCAACAAAAGGCCATAGCCCAAGCCGCTGCAGCACGCATCGCAGACAATGCACGTATTGTCATAGACAGCGGTTTAACTACTGCTGCACTGGTGCCCTATTTAAAAGATAAGCAGGGTTTAGTGGTGATGAGTAATTCCTTAGGCGTGATTCAACCTCTAAGCGAAATGGAAAATGGCCCTACTCTGTTGATGCCAGGCGGCACCTGGGACCGCAAAACCCGTTCTTTTCAGGGGCAGATGTCAGAACAGATTCTGCGTGCCTACGATTTTGATCAATTGTTTGTGGGTGCAGATGGTTTGGACTTACAGCGTGGCACTACCACCTTTAATGAATTAATCAACCTCAGTCGAGTGATGGCTGAAGTTTCCAAACAAGTCATCGTTATGGCCGAATCGAATAAAATCGGCCGCAAAATTCCCAACCTGGAATTGCCCTGGTCACTGATCAATGTATTGATCAGTGACCACGACATGGCGGTTGAGGATCAACACAGAATTCAACAGCTCGGCATAGAAGTTGTGCTGGTTTAATGAGGAGATTTTTATGTGCGGAATAGTTGGCGCAGTAGCTCAGCGAGATGTAGCAGAAATTTTATTAGAAGGTTTAAAGCGTTTGGAATACCGCGGCTATGATTCAGCGGGGCTAGCGGTAATCAATCAAAGCGGTGATTTGCAGCGCTTGCGAAGGCTGGGCAAAGTGAAAGCACTAGCAGATGCCCTTCAGCAAAGTCCTGTTGCTGGCGGCACGGGAATGGCCCACACCCGTTGGGCCACGCACGGCGAGCCGAGCGAGCGCAATGCTCATCCCCATATTTCGAAAGATCGTATTGCTGTGGTCCATAATGGCATTATCGAAAACCACCAACCATTGCGTCGTTTGCTCCAAGAAGATGGGTTTCAATTTGAGTCCGAAACGGATACCGAAGTGATGGTGCACCTTGTCGAAATGGAATTGCGCACCAGTGACAACTTATTGGACGCGGTTAAAAAGACCGTGGCGCAATTGCATGGTGCCTATGGTGCCGTGTTTATGGACCAACAGGATCCAGAGCGTCTCGTTGTCGCCCGATCTGGTAGTCCATTGGTCATTGGCTTAGGAATCGGTGAAAATTTTATTGCCTCGGACCAACTCGCTTTGTTGCCAGTAACACGCCGCTTTATTTATTTGGAAGAAGGCGATGTCGCCGAAGTCACTCGTCGCCGAGTACGAATATTTAATGCCGATGGCAAGGAAGTGGAACGGGAAATTAACGAATCCAATATCGCTTACGATGCCGGCGATAAAGGCCCTTACCGCCACTACATGTTGAAGGAAATTTACGAGCAGCCGTTGGCAATCGCCAATACCCTCGAAGGTCGCCTCAGTAAAAGTTGCGTATTGGATGAAACTTTCGGCCACGGCGCTACGGAGATTTTTAAAAAAATTCAACATATCCAAATCGTCGCTTGCGGCACTTCTTACCACTCTGGTTTGGTGGCGCGTTATTGGTTGGAATCCATCGCTGGTATTTCTTGCAACGTGGAAATCGCCTCGGAATTCCGCTACCGCAAATCGTTTGTCCAACCCAATAGCCTATTGGTCACCATCTCTCAATCCGGTGAAACGGCAGATACCTTAGCGGCTCTGCGCTTAGCTAAAACCTTAGGTTATGTAGCCAGTTTAGCGATTTGTAATGTGGCTGGTTCTTCTCTGGTTAGAGAATCGGATCTGGCTTTTATGACCCGCGCAGGAATTGAAATTGGCGTGGCGTCTACCAAAGCCTTTACCACGCAGCTGGTCGGTTTAGCCATGTTGGTATTAGCCCTAGGTAAAAACCGAGAGATGAGCGAATCCGCGCAAGCAGAAATGGTACAAGCCTTAAATGCGCTTCCCGCTGAAATCGAAGCCGTATTGCAACTGGCCGATGAAATTGAAGAACTAGCCGAAGAATTTGCCGATAAAAATCACGCCTTATTTTTAGGCCGCGGTGAAGAATATCCCATCGCTATGGAAGGCGCATTGAAATTAAAAGAAATTTCCTACATCCATGCCGAAGCCTACGCCGCGGGCGAACTCAAACATGGACCGTTAGCGTTAATTGATGCGGAAATGCCCATCATAGTAGTCGCACCCAATAATGAATTATTGGAAAAATTAAAATCCAACGTCGAAGAGGTCCGCGCCCGCGGCGGAATCCTTTACGTCTTCGCCGATAAAAACGCCCATTTCGAATCCGACCAAACCATGCGCGTCATTAACCTGCCCCATATCAATCCCTGGTTAGCGCCCATCGTATACACCGTACCGCTGCAATTGTTGTCTTATTATGTAGCGATTTTAAAGGGTACCGATGTGGATCAACCACGGAATTTGGCTAAATCAGTGACGGTGGAGTAAATCTCAGAAAGTTAAATTTGTTGTAGACAATAAAAAAAGGTCGATAATAGTGTGATGACTGTGATAATAGCGGCCTTTTCTGATAAAAAAAGGTTGATAATAAGCCCAAAACTTTAAGGAAGGGGTTCTTCGCGCCTCAACGGACATATCACACAAATTTTCATAACCAATTGATTTTTATAAATATAATTTAGTGTGCAAGTTGACACCGCCGGTAGTCGGCGGTTTCTACGCCATTTTTTGTTGAATATCAGCTAAGACAATTTCCTCACACTGTTATCATAGGCTGAGAGCCATGACAAATAGGGTGACTAGGTTTTACCGAGGGATGATCCACAACGCCTGACTATTTTCATAGGTTGGCGGCCTTGGAGGACGAGCAAGAAGATATAGGGTCTAGATTCTGTGTTCGATCTTCGAATCAAGTAGGACCGTAAATCAATTGGCCAGCGTAACATCTCGCTATTAAATGAGCACCTACAGAGTATGGGTGGGAGATATTAACTATAGAAGGAGAAAGAGAAATAGAGTTATCAGTCTGTAGTGATTGGTAAGTTCAGCACGAAGATCATCGGTTGGTCGTTGGCGGACCATAGTATAGTGAGCCTCATCGGTATAAATTCCTATTTTAACAGGAAATTCAATAAATGTTTGATGTTCTAGATCTATTAAGTTGGGATGGATCCTTGAATGTGGCCAAGTTACTCACTAACTTGCGATCACGCCTATTAGGGTTTCAGGTCGAGAGATTAAACGCAATAAGTGCTCTAGACCGGACTAGAGCATTTTCGGACAAAGTCCATTCCATAGTAGACAATGTTAGCTCTAACGAGCTAATCAATCTTCTTCTTTGTCCAGAAATGTTCCATAGAATATCCTTGTCTAGGGACAATGGCGTTGCTCCTGTTTCTTTTTTACTCGATCGATTTATATCATTTAAAAACTTTAATGACCGCAAAATGGGGAATGAACGCTTTGGCCTTTGGTCTCCATTGGGAGATAAGTTCATTCCCAATTCTGTCGAATACGTTGACCCATGGCTAGGTTTGGATTGGTTAAATGATCATTCAAAGTTTTTTCAAGCATATCGTACTGACAATAACATTGTGGTTGATACGACTAGTCCAATGGCGCGCAGAGAAATATATTCAAGCAATTTTCGCCCATCATTTAGCCCAGTTGTTGAGCTGACGACAAAACAAAAAAATGATGTTTATGAAAAGATCAATATCGCGCAACGCGTACTCCTTAAAAACAGTCCATCAGCCTTTGAGCTTTACGACGGACTGATCTATACAATTTTTCCAAGGGCAGATTCGAGTATCGAGGGCTTTCAGGGAGGTTCAACTAGGGAATATATGGGGAGGGTAAATATTATTAATCCTCAAAATGGTTTGGCTAATGAATACAATGTTTTATCCACTTTGGTGCACGAGGCGATACACACACTTTTGTATATAAGAGAGATTTGGAAAAGGCCTAAAAATCACCAAGGGCTTCTCTTCTCTCCAAACTTAAAGTCACCGTGGACTGCTCAACCAATACATCTTCTGGCTTTTGTACACGCATCGTTTGTTTGGTACGGGCTTT
>JBNKFP010000076.1:0-11906 GCA_050289365.1 Cellvibrionaceae bacterium
CGCTCGCGGCACCCGCTTGTGCCGCCTGCACCCCCCAGCCACCGACATAGGAAAACACATCCAATACACTTTTACCCTGTACCAAACCTTGCAAAAAGCGGCGATTATAACGGTGGTCATAAAACCATCCGGTCTTTTGCCCAGTGGTGGCCGACACTTGGAAATGTGTATCGTTTTCGATCAGCGACAGGAATTCGGGCACATCGCCGATGACCTGTAACTGACCGTCTAATTCCTCCAGCTCGCGGGCGCTGTGATTGTTTTTAACCACGATACCTTTGGGTCGCATCAGCTCCTGACAGGCCTCCAAAAGTGGCTCCATGAGGAAATCCAAGCCGGCAACGCTGATTTGAATCACCAAATGATCGCCGTAGCGGTCAATCACCAAGCCGGGCAAGAAATCCGCATCACCGTAAACCAAGCGATAATAAGGCTGGTGAAAACATTGTTCGCGCAACTGCAGCGCACTGCCAATCAAATACTTGAAAAAGCCTTTGTTGATGGACAAATCCGCTTGACGGGTGATCAGTCGACCACAAATAAGCGCGTTGGGATTGATGAAGGCCTGCCCTAAAACCTGCCCCTTAGCGTTTAACACAACCACCAATTGTCCAGCGAGCAAGCCTTTTAACGGTGTTTTTTTAATATCAATTTCGTTCGAATAGATCCACAAATGGCCTTTTTTTAAACGGCGGTCAGCTTGGGGATTGAGCATGATTTGTGGCAAATCGGACATGAAGCGTTCTCGGTTGTGGGATGATTGAAAGTCGTAAGAATGAAAGCGCGCCATTATACGGCAATTGAGGTTACATCAATGCCCCAGTAAAAATGCTGGCTAACACCCACAAAATCTCCCATTTTGAGTGAAATTGTCAGCGATTTGTCCTTTACCCAGCAATTTAACGACTAGAATTAAAGGACAATTGCATCCTGGGGACTTGGATTTCTATGAGTGCCGATCTCACGCCGGAACAAATTCAGCATATTATGCAGGGCATCGCCATTCCACCGCAGCCCCAGGTGATGGTGGATTTGCAGATGGAACAGCTGTCTCCGAACTGCAGCGTCGCCAGCATAGCGAAATTGATCAGCCAAGATGTCGGGCTCTCGGGTTCGATTCTTAAAACCGTAAATTCACCGCTATTCAAGCAGCACAACCAAATCACCTCAATTACCCAAGCAGTCAACATTCTGGGCGTGAACAGCGTCGTTAACTTGGTCAACGCCCTCTCCATCAAAGGCGCACTGTCCGACGACGACATCATCGCACTGGGCCGATTTTGGGACTGCGCCATGGACGTCGCCATGGTCGCTGCGGTGATAGCGAAACAAATTGGCTTCACCACACCAGACGAGGCTTACACTCTAGGATTGTTTCACGACTGCGGAGTGGCGCTGCTCATGGGCCGTCTCAAGGATTACGCCGATCTCCTCAAAGAAGCCTATGCCCGCCCCGACGCCAGAGTCACCGCCACCGAAAATGCCCTGCTAAACACCAATCACGCCGTGGTCGGATATTACGTGGGCAAGAGCTGGAATTTGCCGAGATATCTGTGCGAGGCCATTCACGAGCATCATCGTGTGGACAAAACATTTGCGGATGACTCTGCGGATCCCCGCAAGAAAACGCTGCTCGCCATATTAAAAATGTCAGAACACATTTGTGGGACACATCGAATACTGGGAGACCATGACACGGACTACGAGTGGCTGCGCCTAAAGGACACTATTTTGATCTATGTGGGTATGACCGAATACGACTTTGAAGCCTTGATCGCACACATTGACGAGCAGGGAATTGGCAGTAATTCATACTACCGCTGATGGTTTTCGAAGCCACCGAACATGCGCATCAACGACATCAACACCTCTGCACACGTGGTCTGGAGAGGTGTTGCGGTCCCACTTAATCACTGATGCTGTTTTGATAGGACTCGGCGTCAAGGGCGTCATCAAGCTCTTCTAAAGCACTCGGCTGAACCTTGAAGAACCAACCGTCATCATAGGGTGATGCATTGACCGTTTCCGGCTCATCTTCCAGGCTTTCATTGATGGCAATAACTTCGCCAGACACGGGTGAAAATATATCTGAAGCGGCTTTGACGGATTCCACCACTCCGGCCTCTACACCTGCGGTCACGGTGCTGCCCACTTCCGGCAATTCCACATACACCACATCACCTAAGGCGACTTGGGCATGGTCCGTAATACCGATGGTGACGGTGCCATCATCCTCCACACGAGCCCATTCATGACTGGCGAGATATTTTAATTCTGAGCGTACTTCTTCACTCATAAAGATTCCTCTTGGTCTAAATCAATTTACAGCACAGAGTGGCCATTGCGAACAAAACACGGGCGTACGACTTCAACCTCAACGGCTTTACCACGAATTATCACTTGTGCTTCTGTTCCGGTTTCTACAGGGACTCGTGCCAGGGCAATGGAGAAGCCCAGGGTGGGAGAAAAGGTGCCGCTGGTGATAACCCCTTCGCGCACTGACCCGTCGACGCGCACAGTATAACCTTCTCGCAATACCCCACGCGAGCGCATTACGAGACCGACCAGTTTATTGGCGACGCCCTGCTCTCGCTCCTGTTCCAATTCGGCTCGACCGATAAAGGGGCGCTCCGGCTGCCAGGCAATGGTCCAGCCCATATTGGCTTGTAAAGGTGACACTGTATCGTCCATTTCGTGACCATAAAGGTTCATTCCCGCTTCTAATCGCAGCGTATCGCGGGCGCCAAGGCCACAGGGTTTCACTCCGGCGTCCGCCAACGCTTGCCAAAAGCTCACAGCCTCCGCTTCCGGCAGCATGATTTCGTAACCCTCTTCGCCGGTGTATCCGGTGCGCGCAACAAACCAATCACATCGTTCTGCAACCAAAGGGCAGCCACTGAAAGCGCTCAAAGCTTGAACGACTTGCTGATCCTCGGCGCCTAACAGCCCATCCACCTTGGCCCGTCCATTGGGTCCCTGCACCGCGATCATAGCCAGTTCTGGACGCTCTTGTAAGGTTACCGAAAATTCAGACGCACACTGCTGCAGCCACAATAGATCTTTTTCGCGAGTACCGCAGTTGACGACCAAGCGATAGCCAAAATCCGTGAGATACACAATCAAATCATCGATAACACCGCCCTGCTCATTGAGCATGGCGCTGTACAACGCCTTTCCCGGTGCCTGCAACTTGGCAACGTCGTTGGCAAGCAGATATTGTAAATAGGCTTGAGCATCACTGCCGAGCACATCGACGATGGTCATATGGGAAACATCAAACATGCCGGCGTCGGTGCGCACGGCGTGGTGTTCTTCGATCTGCGAGCCGTAGTTAACAGGCATTGACCATCCTGAAAAATCCACCAATTTGCCTCCTAGCTGTCGGTGACAATCGGCGAGCGCGGTCTCTTTAAGCATGAAAAATAGTCCTAGAATAGGTGAAAGGGTTTACACAGGAGGCATTTTAACGGGAATGAGGCGGGAGAGCACTGATTTTTGATGTACCGCGCGACAATAGAAAATATAAATCAATCACCTACGCACGGCACAAGTAACCATCGATTACAACAAAAGCGCCTTTATTCACCCCGATGGCGCTTTGTCGTGGCAGAATAATTTAAGATGTCAGGGCCCATTCACGGTCATTGTGCGCTATTCACTTGGTGGGACCATAGGTTCATTTCCACCGGCCGTCAAATCTTCTTGCGCCTCAGACAAACGATCAAGCCTGCGCTTTTTCTCAGCCAATTCCAGGCGACCGGATTTATAGCCTCTCGTAAAAATACCGACCAACTCTGGGGGACAGGTTTTCGTCATAGCCCGATTGCTCGCACCAATTTTATAGCCATTATCAAAAGTACAATATTCAATGATACCTTTGGTAAAACCGTCCAAGAATAATTGTTTTTCAACATCGCTGATGGTACTGGCACATTGCTGCTTATATTTTTCAAACGTGCGCACACTGTCTCCGTCAGTAGCCGTTTTATAGCCAAGTTGCGTCCAGTCTTCACTGCCACAATTCAGCTCTTTGCTTTGCCCTGCACAGCCACTGAAAAGTGTTACCAAAAAAAGGGTCGATACTATCTTCTTCATTATTCTATTCCTCGTTAAATTTGTATCAGAAACCAAATTGCCTCACGTCTAACGCTCCACCTGAACGATATGCTCCAATATTTCAATGTTTTTCTCAATTTCAATCGTATCAGGAAACTTTAACCGAAGATTGAGCAGAACCTTTAAAGCAGACACATAATCCTTTTTTACAATATAGAGCCTGGATCGTCCAAACAGTGCGGATTTTTCAAAACCGCTTAGAGATTCTGCGCGAACGTAAAACATTTCGGCCTCAGAAAACTTTTCATTCGTCAGTAGATAATCGGCAAGTCTCAGCAACACCTTGCCACTGAGCGGATCAAGTTCTAATGCCTTGCGATAGGCGGATTCCGCCGCTTTATAATCTTGGCGATGCTCTGCAAATATCGCCTTGTGCAGCATGACCTTACTTCTGTCCACGTCGGACATTTCTTTATTGCCACTCAACACCCGATTTAGAAACTGCTCGGCCTTGTCGTACAATCGATTTTGCACAAGCCACTGCACGGCCTCATCCATGGTACTGATGTTCAGGTCATTGGATTGGGCGAGACGGTCAAGTAGGTTGATTGCGCGATCGTAACTGCCCAATTGCAAATGGAGAAAAGCCGTTGATTGCACATTCTTGCTGTCTTTTTCACCCAATAATAGTGCTATCTCCATGCTCTGCAACGCCAGATTCACATCATCGCGCTGTATGGCTATGGCCGCACGATTGAGCCAAAGCCTCGCTTCTTGCGGATACTGCACAGTGAGATCTTGAATGAGCGCGTCGGCCGCATTGTATAATTTGGCTTTCATCAAAGCCGCCAACAACCCCTGCTGCCACTGAGGATTCGTAGGTTCTAGAAAGAACGCTTTTTTAAACCCCTCTAAGGCACTAAAAGGGCCAAACTTCAATAAATTCAAATAAGCTAACTGGCCGTAGACTGAAGCATCGGTTGCACCATAATTAACCGCATTAGAAAAATACATTCGGGCTTTATCAAAATCTTCTTTGGCGAAATACAATTTGCCTAAATCACTGTGCACGCGTATGAGCTGGGGCATACGTCGCAATACCGCCAAATAGTTTTTTTCCGCTTCGTCCAATTTACCTAAGGAAAAATACAACTGTGCTTTCAACGAAAGCATCGCCGGGCTCATTTCAATGTCGTACAGATTTTTCAATTCATCTAAGACTTGTTGCTCCTGGCCCGACTCCAATAATTTCTGCAAACGATCTGCGGTCTCATATTCGCTGGGCGCGATAGAGGCCTCCCGCTCTTGATAGGCACCGGTAAAACGAGGCAGTACAAAAGTGGGTTTGTCTAAAACGATTTCAATATCCATATCCTGCTCAGCAAAACCATCTTGAGCGCTAAATCCCAATAAGCATACTGCAACAACCGTAAAAAACTGGGATTTCCATGGTACCAACATTGAATTCATGTCCTATCGATAAACTTCAAAGTATAGACGTAGATCGCCTGCACTGGCCGACCCTCTTTTTTGGGTATAGTAAACCGAGAATGGTTAATGGCTTTGCGGATCACCTCGATCATCTCCGGATAGACTGGATCGATAATACTTTTCACAAAAGCATTGCCACTTTGGTCAATTATGATTTCGACTACGGTTTCGACATTTTTAATACCACGTCGGCGCAACGCCCTTGGCAAGGTAATCCGGTTACTGGAAATAAGACGTGGATACGAATCCAATTCCTCAACTTTGAAAACCGGAAAATCCACCGCCAAAGCGCCCATTAAATCCAATTTCCCAATCTTATTGTCGGGTTTTTCCACCACCATCATCTTCTCTAAATCGGTTTTGGCATTGCGTTCAAATCTCATGGCTGGGCCCTGGGAATCCACAGCGCTCTGCAGCGCGAAGGACATCTGCTGCACATGCATATCCTGCTTTTGAATTTGTTTGGGTGGCTCGGGCGGTGGCGGTAAAGGCAGAGCCACTTCGATTTTACGCACTTCCAATTGCTTCCCGCTGTCCGGCTTGATCTGCTCCCAAAACACCAAAAATACAAAAAGAATGAATACGACCGCGATACTCATGAATACGGAGGTAACTCGCAGCATCATAATTGGCCCGGCACTCGATCACTGCGCCAAAGTTGCAATACTAACACTGGTTATCCCCGCTAACTTGGCTTCATCGATAACCCGTACCAATAGATCCGTTTGCACGGTTTTATCCGCCTGAATGACCAAGGGTTTCTTCTCTTTTCTACTGGCCTGCATCAAGGTGCTTTTAACGCCTTTGACACCAATATTGGTTCCACCATATACGACTTCTCCCTTTTGGGTTATGGCAATCAACAAAATGGATTTTTGAATTTTTTCTGAGGACAGGGCTTGAGGCTTATCGACTTCCACACCGGTCTCACGCACAAACACAGTGGTTACAATAAAAAATATCAACAGAATAAATACAACATCCAACAAGGGCGCTAAATCCAACTCCTGCTGCTGAGCCTCTTCGATTTTGTATTCAATTCTCGACTTCATGGATAGTTACCTAGGCCCGCAATATCGGTAAAAGCGCTGATCTCTCACTTGATCAAACCGGATTTTCCGTCTTCTGAATGGCATTTTTAATTTGCCAGCGTTTCAATTTGTACCCTAATAGCCCGTGTAATAGCAGCCCGGGAATCACCAATAACAGGCCGAGCTGAGTGGTAAACATGGCACTACCAATTCCCCCGGTGACAATATCCTCAAGCGCAGATCGCTCTTCAGACATATCAACAAAAGTCGACATCAAACCCACAATTGTTCCCAGTAAACCGAGTAGGGGAAGAACCGATAACACTCGTTTTGACAAGGCTGACCATTCAAAGGCATCACTAAACCACGCGGCATTCATTTTTCTCAAAATGGCAAATTCCAGCAACACCGCATAAGCAAACACCGCTAACAACAAAATCGCCACAACAACCAGATTTTTTGAATAGAGGAGTAGCAAATTGAAATCGACATTCATTACTGAGCGCGCCCATTTGCATCAACATCCAACTGACTGATGTTGATGGCAAACACTTCCAAATTTTGAACGTAGTTTTTTACACGCCGATTCAGCAGAGCCCCAACAACGATAGATGGTATTGCCACAATTAAACCCAACTCGGTGGTAATCAAAGCCTCTGAAATACCACCAGACACAGTGGCGGCATCACTTACTCCAAATATATTCATCATTTTAAACGTGTTGATCATGCCAGAAACGGTACCCAGCAGCCCCAATAGCGGCGCGACCGCGGCGCTCATAGCGATCACCCCCATAAAACTTTCCAGCTTGTGCTTGGACTCCATTAAGCCAGCCACTAACAGATCATCGCGCTCCTGAGAAACCGGCGTGCGCATAACCACCAGACAAAGTTTGCGCTGAAACTCGCCTATCCGCGCCAATGCATTGCTGTTTGCGCTGGAATCACCCTGGGTCAGCACGGTAAAGTCGATGTTTTTCAAGCGCAGTAATTGAATCGCTTTTAGAAGAGCAATCAGCAAGGCTATGCAGCCAAAAAACAGGATGGGAAGTACCCATATTCCACCGAGATTAAGGTGCTGCAGAATACTTTGATCTTGCTGATGTAAACGCTGAGCGTTCCCTAAGGTGGGATCAAACATAACGGCCCCAACACCGTTTGTTTGTAAATTCAACAGCGCTTCTGTGGTATCGGCGGAAAATTCTTGCAAGTATTTTTCTTCGCCGTTCACGTCTTGCACCACGGGTCCACTCACGCCCGATGTCGCATTTACCGCGAACGCCACAGGTCCGGCACGTAAAACGCTGACCTGATCAAAACTTCCAGTACTGGACAGTAACGACTGCGCGACAACACGCGTCTCAAACGTGGCCTCCAAGTTCTGTGCAAATTGTGTCAAGGCCGCGGCCATCAATTCAGGCTTGGTTTGGTCAGGGGTAAAGGCTTGATTAAACTGGGTGGCGTAACTCTGCAGAATATTTTGCTGATAACTGCTTTGCAGCTCCCAATCCTGTAAGCGCTTTTTGAGTTCTTCGAGCCCTAAGAGTTTTTCATCGGATTTGCGCTGTTCTTTTTCGCCTTGAATGCGCAACTCTTTCACTTCGACGCTGAGCTTATTTAACTTTTTGGATAGCGCCGTATTTTCAGCAAGGATTTTTGCTTGAACAGAGACTAGATCTCGCTGTGATTTATCGATTCGCGATAGCAATTGCTGTTCGGCTTTTTCTTGCGCAGTTGCGCTTACACTCAAACCACACAGAATCATTGCGAATGAAAAGGCAACGGACTTCATAAATTGACCATCCCTCATGGCTTATCCTCGCCCAGCTTGGTAAAACTGATCGGCAGAGGGACATATCTCGCTTGAGTGGGCTCTTGCAGTATTTTGACGACATCAACAACCATATCCGCAGTAAAGTCGACTTTTAACTTGGCAGCCGCGTCCACTCCGTGCCACCAACGCCATGTTCCAGAGTCTGCATTTCCATAGCCATAATAGATTTGATCGTCGCTGACATACCAACCATGGCCAACCCCCATATAAACCTGATTCGCCATAATGGTTTTAACCGCTCCATCGGCATCGGTCAGATTGATGGTTCCCCTATGCAAAACGATACGCTGATTAAATTCCCCAATCGACTTAAAAACCGACAGAATAAACTCAAGTTTTTCGCTTAAACTTTTTTTAAGTTCAATATTCGCTATTTTTTTTTGCCACTGATCAGAGAGAGGTGGGGGAAATTTAGAGGAGAGCTGATTGAGATGAGTGAGAGAATACGCTATGGAATTGGCTAGAAGTTCACTTTCACGTTCCAAGCGCAACTGACCTTCAAGTAATTCGCTGCGCTCTTTATCGATTTTTGCAATAGATTCATTGGCGGATTGCTTCACCTCTTGCAGGGAGTTACGCTCAACGTCCAATAATTCGATTCGCTGCTGCAAATAGGACTTACGTTCACCCCACTGCTGCTGCATCTTCCCTTTTTGCTTTTCGAGCTCTAACCATTGACCAGTTAATGAGTCGAGCGATTGAGGATCAGCGAAGGCCTGGGCACTGATCACCGAACACCAAACAGGGATTGCAACCCATCTTAGCCTGAGCCTACATTTTTTTACAATTCGATGAACTACCGAAAGGGTGGACACTCGACCATAAAATTTGGAAGAGAGATGGAATTTAACGACGGCTTTATTAGCCGTATTTCGCAGAAAAAAGGCACCAAGCTGACGGGCAAACCTATGGCAAAAACAATCATGCTGTGACACACCAGCGTCCTTACTTATGAGTAATAAGTGGCGAGGTTAGCATTGAACTCTAAGACAGCTCAAGCCAATTATCCCGCTCAAGTCTCATTTAGATAACAACGTTTTAATTTTTCCTTTTTCGGACGGAGACTGCGCCCAGCAAAAACGCGCATAGGAATGGCAACACAGCAGTCGCATGGATTCTATTTTGAAAAAAACCGGCAGGACCTCCCGCCGGCCGCTCCAACTGAAGCTAAGGGTGTATGGCGGTAAATATGTCCACAAAAGTAGGGGCCGTACGCTGAAAATCCCAATCCATGCCAATGCGTTTGGCAATATCCTGAGCACAGATCAGACCGCGGACATGATGTTCATCCCCCTGCAAAATCAAACAAAAGCGTACCCCTTGCTGCTTAAGGCTCACCAACAAATCACCCACTTTGGCGTTGGCCAATTGTTTGAAATTTAAGGTGTGCAGCTGCAGTAGAGGAATCATCAAATCCTGCGCCGTTAACATGCGCCGATCTTGTCCCGCAGCAATACAGCTCATCATCGACTGTTCGGCACCGCCACCACGCACCAACAGTCCGACAATTTCCTGTTCTATACCGGTGACCAGATGCCAGGGAAATTTTTCAGCATTTAACCAGCGCAAGGCTTCGTCTGCTGTAGTCGCAGCAGGAATTAACGCCGGCGGTTGATGGGTAAAATCTGCCATAACTTCAACGGCCGGCGCATCCAAACTAACACTGGCTAATTCAACGGGTAGCACCACGGCCGATAAGCCTGCGGCACTTTTGAGTTCTAAATTTTGCATAACAGCCCCTCGCAGCTAATGCTGCTCAGTAAATCAATAAGGAAGGTGTGATTTAGGCTGTAAAGGGTGGTGCGCGAGGCGAATGGGGAGAATGAACCGCGCTGTCGTGAACGAGCAATACGCGTGTCGCCACATGGGATTTTAATTCACTGGCTTCAACGGAGCGCAATTGCACTTGCGGCAACAGCGCATCGACATCGGTCCCGGTCGAATCACCGTCGAGTATATATAAGGACGCACCGGCAAATGATTTACAATCAATGCCCACAACATCGGGCAATTTGCCAGAAACTAAAGTGAATACCAGACTGAAGATGAGAAAAAAGCGCATATTCCAACATCCCATGGATCAAGCCAGCAAATTTAGCCGACCTTTTAACTGATTATGCGCCCTAATTTTCAAATTTCAACTTTTAAATTCGCTTTGCAAATGAGATCAGGGGGTGCTATTCCCAAATCTGCAGCCTACTGCCCGGTACAGACTCATTGTCGACTGCGGCGAATCATCATAATCACCGGCAGAATGGAAATGCAGACCAGAGTCAAAGCGGGCAGTGCCGCACGCTGCCACTCCCCCTCACTGGTCATCTCATAAACCCTCACCGCCAGCGTATCCCAGCCGAACGGACGCAGCAATAAAGTTGCCGGCATCTCTTTCATAACGTCAACCAAGACCAGCACCAAGGCCGTCATAATTCCCGGCGTTAATAAGGGTAGATAGATCCGCTTGAGCACCAGCCACTGATTGCACCCCAAGGTCTGTGCCACCTCCTGAATTTGCGGTCGAATACGCTCCAGGCCAGCCTGCACAGGCCCCAAGCCCACAGAAAAATAACGAATCCCGTAAGCCAAAATCAGGGCCACTAAGCTGCCCACCAGAACCTGTCCCGCCGGACTGCCATCGCCAAACAAGGCCCATAACACAGAGCGGTCCAAAAAAGTAAACGCCATGATCACTCCCACGGCCAATACCGAACCCGGAAGGGCATAGCCGAGCGCCGTTAAGCGCACAATATTATCGAGCCAGGGGGCTTGCGACAGCCGCTGTGAAAACGCCACCAACAACGCCCAGATTGCCACCAGCACGGCACTGAGCAGCCCCAAAATAAAAGTGTGCTCAATTAATTGAAAATAGCGCGCGTCTATGCCCGCCAGCTTGGTCTGCCAAACCCAAACCAGCAGTTGACTGACGGGAACCAAAAACGCAAAACTCAATACCAGGAAACAGGCCAAACTGGCCAAAAGCGCACGCGCCCCCCGCAGGTGTATGCGCTCAAAATTCTTGATTGACGTGGAGTGAATACGGCGGCGCCCGCGCGCGCGCTGCTCAGCCAGCAGCGCCAGAGTGACAAACAGTAGCAGTAGGCTGGCCAGCTGCGCCGCCGCTTGTAAATTAAAAAAGCCAAACCAGGATTTATAAATGGCAGTGGTGAAAGTATCGTAATTAAACACGGCGACAGCACCAAAATCGGCCAGGGCCTCCATCAAAGCCAGCGCCATTCCCGCCACTATGGCGGGCCGTGCCATTGGCAAAACCACCTGCACAAAACTCTGCCAATGATTCAACCCCAAGGATCGCGCGGCATCGGTCAGGACGCGCCCCTGCTGTAAAAACGCACTGCGGGCGAGCATATAGACGTAGGGATAGAGCACCGCACTCATGACCAGCACCACCCCAGTGGCACTGCGAATCTCTGGGTACCAGGCATCCCGGCCAAACAGAGCACGCCAGCCGGTCAGCACAGGGCCGCTGTAACTCATCAA
>JBNKFP010000077.1:0-11815 GCA_050289365.1 Cellvibrionaceae bacterium
AGATTCACCCGCTGGAGTCGATGGACACATATCCGCGCTGTCGTTCACACCATCATTATCAGAATCTTTCTGGCT
This sequence comes from Cellvibrionaceae bacterium, assembly GCA_050289365.1. GTDB lineage: Bacteria > Pseudomonadota > Gammaproteobacteria > Pseudomonadales > Cellvibrionaceae > JBNKFP01. Next base: position 76 of record JBNKFP010000077.1, read on the forward strand.
GGAAGAACAACCGTTGCCATCAACAGATTCACCCGCTGGAGTCGATGGACACATATCCGCACTGTCGTTCACCCCATCACTATCAGAATCTTTCTGGCTTGAGGAACAACCGCTGCCATCAACAGATTCACCCGCTGGAGTGGATGGGCACATATCCGCACTGTCGTTCACGCCATCATTATCAGAATCTTTCTGGCTGGAAGAACAGCCGTTGCCGTCAACCGCTTCGCCGTCTGGTGTAGCAGGGCATAAATCTGCCGCATTGTTCACGCCGTCATTGTCACCATCGGTTTCGGTAGGACCACATCCTTGATCGTTTACCGAGGCACCAGCAGGCGTTGACGGGCATTGATCTTGAGCGTCATTGACGCCATCGCCGTCGCTGTCTTTTTGGCTTGGAGAACAGCCGCTGCTGTCGGCAGATTCATTGGCTGGCGTTGCTGCACATTGATCCACGTCGTCGCTGACACCATCACTGTCCGCATCTTTTTGGCTTGATGAACAACCGCTGGTATCCACGGTTTGACCCGCAGGCGTGGCAGGACAAGTGTCGACATTGTCTTTCACACCATCGCTGTCACTGTCTTTCTGACTGGCCGAGCAACCGCTGCTATCTGCGGTCTCTCCGGCTGGGGTAGCCGGGCAAGCATCTGCATTGTCTTTTATGCCATCGCTGTCAGCGTCTTTCTGGCTAGACGAGCAACCATCGCCGTCCACCGTTTCGCCGCTTGGCGTCGCTGGACACAAGTCTGCTGCGTTATTGACACCATCATTGTCACCGTCGGTTTGCGTTGGACCACAGCCCTGTCCATCAACAGTTGCGTCACTTGGGGTACCTGGGCACTGATCCAGTGAATCCATCACCCCGTCGTTGTCGCTATCCTTTTGACTGGCCGAACACCCTTCAGCGTCAACTGTCGCTTGCGCTGGGGTTGCAGGACATTGATCGAGGTCATCTTTGACGCCATCCCCGTCTGTATCGAGCTGACTGGTCGAACAACCATCAAGGTTCACTTGATCGCCGGTTAGTGTACCGGGGCACAGATCCGCGCTGTCGAGTACGCCATCACTATCGGTATCCAACTCACAGCCGTTGGCGTCAACCACAACACCAGCACTGGTATTGGCACACTGGTCGGCACTGTCCAGCACGCCATCACCATCGGCATCACCTTCACAGCCGTTAGCGTCAACAGTGGCACCCGCCGCCGTGTTTGGACAGCTGTCTTGTTCATCTATCACGCCATCATTATCGGAATCCGCTGGCGCTGAACTGGAGGACGAACTCTCTATACTGGAAGAGGAACTCACTTCGCTGGAGGAAGATTCGGCTTCGCTGGAAGATGAGCTGGATTCAGCGGAAGATGAACTGCTTTCACTGGAAGACGAAACCGACTCACTGGAGGAACTGGATTCGCTTGAGGAACTGATTGAACTGGAAGAAGGCTCAATACTGGAGGAACTCGCTTCGACCGAAGAGGAGCTCGAAGAACTGACCGAACTGGAGCTGACACCACTCCCCAAACGCTCAATCACCACAGCGGAAATCGTGGCATAGTTGGCGCTGGCATTAAAATCGATGGTTAAGCCACCGTCTTTGACCTCAATATTGGACGCGGTGAGATCAAAAGCCTGATTTTGACCAACCATAAAATACAGATCTAAATCATTGATCACCGGCTGCCCTTCTGCGGTGATATCAAATACCCTTTGCCCCACGTCGGACCAATACATTTCAACCATTTTTAAGGTGACATTGTAGGTGCCATTAGCGATGGGCAACTCGTAGGTGAAATTGCCAAAACGCTCATATTGGTAGAGCTGAGGCTCATCGGTTCCACCTATAGGTGCATTTGCCATGCGCACACTACCCGCATTGGCGTAGGGCATATCTGCTTGGTAAACCAGACCGGCACCATCATCTAGGGAGCTGTACCCAGCTCGCATCGCAAAGACGATGCCCTCGGGTTTGTCCGATGGTCCCACTTGCACTAAATCACCAATGCGCAAATAGTCCAAATTCACCGCCTCCATGAATTCCACTCGCACGGTATTAAACCCAGCACCAAAATCGACTTTAGGCAAAACGCGCTCATTGAATGCTGACCACCCGACATTGGGGACATCAACCTTTCCGACTACCTGATCATTGACGAGCACTCGAATCGCACCATCAGAGATACCCGAGCCAACCGACAGCGCCAAATCAAAGCGTCCAGAAGTGGGCATTTCTATGTCGTATTCCAACCATTCACCGGTCGCTGTCCAACCTACATCACAGCCTTCACCCATGGCACTTTGCGCCATGTCAACGGGGGAATCACTGACACAATCGCCGAGTTGTTCATCGGTGGTGTCTTTAAAACGGGCAAACTCTTCAGACTGAACAATCAGTGGTAAACCCTTTACCGCCACCGAACTGGCGGAACTGGAATGAGTTCCACTTGAAGAGGAAGTGGCCGCACTGGAATTGCCGGCCGTCGAAGAGGAACCTTTGCCGTCGCCGGTCCCACAGGACATGGCCGCCGCAACAGACCCTATTACAAACGCACGCAAAGCATTCACTTTGAAACAGTGCAATGACGGATACAACATAGGATTAACACCCCCGCTAATATAATGTCGGTTCAGCTTTCTCAGCAGCCGATATTCGATTCATTTAAAGTTATTTTTGCGACCTGGTATTGTAAACGGCACTAATTTGGAACTTATTGCCTTGAAGACGCGACATAGGTTTATTATTGTCAATCGCAAATCTTAAATAAGTCTTGTTCACCAGAAGAAAATTGCATCACACAAATGTATTAGGACCGGAACCCAAGTACCAAATTCGAGCATTAGGTCACATATTTCTGGGCCTTGGCTACAGGGACTTTTTGATAGAGCGGCTCAGCCATTGATGTTTCACTGCCCACAACTTAAACCAGCACTTTTAGCGGCGCAAAAAAATGTGGGAAAGCGACAATTGAGAACCTGGGCGAGATATAACAAATGGAATTTAAAAAAGCAGGGAGCCTATTTTTAATATTTCTTTTACTAAAAGATCAAAGCAGGTACTTAGTTCGATGTGTTATGAAACAATATCTCGCAGGGTGGGATTCGCCCTAGTAGGTTTGGCCAAATCCTTACCGATAGGATTAATTTTGGGGGCATTGTGTTCCTGTGCCAACCTAAAACAACCGCAAGATCCGATGCTTGGCACCTGGGAAAATCTGGAACACGGAGACAGAGTTACCCTCGCGCTAAAGCCAGAAGGGCTTTGTGCAATTACTGTAGAACGGGCTTTAGCAAATCCCAAACAGCATTCCTGTAAATTTGAACCCTATAATGATCGATTTCTGATTTTTCTGGTGAAGGAAGATGGGTTGTGCGGCAGCGAAGCGGATTTTGAATTTATTTACAGTCCAGCGGAGCCATTAATTGACTTTATTGTTAATTACCACACGATCACAATGCAGAAGGTGCAATGACCTCACCCGCAAAATTCGTTACACTTAAGCAAACGAGGTTACCCTTAATTCGAGACCGGCGTTAGAGAATCATTCCAACGGATGTGGTGTACTTGTCCGGGTAACACAATAATTTCCAGGCAAAGACACGATCCAGGCTAGGCTTGAAACGGAAGGTATAGAGTTTGACCAAGCATAAATGGCAACAAGTTTGGATTGTCGCCCTCGCCCTTACCCTGCTAACTTTGACCACCAAGGTCAGCGCCGACGTACGTTTTACTCACCTCCTTAAAGAAGCGAACCAAAATGGCGACGGCATTGGCGCCACCGTGGGCATTACGCAGGACAATCACGGGTTTATTTGGATCGCCGGTGAAAATGGTGTTCTTAAATACGACGGCCTCACCACCCGCTATTTTTTTCACGACCCCACACAAACCAGCTTAGCCAGTAACTACGCACGTTCCATCTTGGCTGATCATGATGGCGTAATTTGGGTCGGCACCGATCTCGGAGTCTGTTATCTCGATTACCGCATCGATAATTTTCGCTGTTTTGGAAAAAACACCAACGATCCGCTTGGATTGACCGATGAGACTGTTTTTTCTTTAGCCCTGGCTGCCGACAATACGTTGTATGTGGGCACTGGCAACGGCTTAAATATTCTCAACCCGGAGCGCACTGAGTTCAAAAAATTATTTTACGATGCTGATGGTGATTCGAATCATCCATTGAGTAATGTATCCAGCTTGTTGCTGGACGGCCAAGAGCTTTGGATCGGAACCGCTGACAACGGCTTCGGAATCTTTAATCTGTCGACAAACGAATACCAACACTACCCATTTGTCAGCGGTTCATCCAAGAGCATCAGCTTTCCCAGTGTCCGCAATTTTGTCAAAGACGACCAAAATCGCGTGTGGATTTCAACCTATGGTGGCGGTCTGAGTCGTATGTCCGCAGACCGACATCAAATAAAAATCTATCGCAACGAACCTAACGATCCAACGTCCATTGGCAGCGATGTGATTTGGCAGGGATTTCAAGATTCCGCCGGAGCCATTTGGTTTGCTACGGATCATGGTGGACTATCCCTCTACCAACAAGAGCACGACCATTTTATTAACTATCGACACGATCCAAACGATCAATACAGCATTTCCTCCGATCAAGTGAAAAGTTTGTATGAGGACCGTTCTGGTAATTTGTGGATAGGCGCTTTTCCACAGGGTGTCGACTACATCAATCGCAGTGCGCAATATATTGAGCACTGGACACACCACGCCAACGCTCCCAAAAACATAAGCAGTTCAGCTATTTTAAGTTTTCAAGAAGATCAACAGGGCCACATCTGGGTCGGCACAGAAAACGGACTAAACGAATTCGATCCCGAAACATCGAATTTCACCCAATATTTACCGAAAAAGGGTGTTCAAGGTTATTTGCAAGCGGGGCCAATATTAACGCTTGAGCAAGATTCAATGAATAACCTTTGGATAGGGACTTGGTCTGGCGGATTGCATAAGATGAATCTTCAGACCAAAGAGATTGAGCATATTCCTACCAATAGTGACACCCCCAATGCGCTGTACGATCAATACATTTGGGATTTGTTGTGGGACAAACATCACCAGCAACTGTTTTTGGCAACCGAAGGCGATGGCGTCAACATTTACAATCCAGACAGCGGTGAGTTCAAACATTTCACGCACGATCCCAAAGACGACAGTACCATTTCCTCCAATTTTGTCCTTAACCTTTTACAAGATCATTTGGGTAATATTTGGATTGCAACCACCGATGATTTAGACCGCTACGACCCTAAGAGTCAAAGTTTTGTACATTATAAAAATCGTTTAACACAAACAAACCTTAAACCGAATTTATTGCATAAAGTTCGGTTTCGCAGCCTGACCACAGACAACCTTCATCGCATGTGGATTGGCAGTCAGAACAATGGTATTTTTATTTTTGATCCATCAACTCTGGCCACTCAGAAAATTGATTTAAACAGCGGCTTGCCATCCAATTTTATTTCCAGCATGGTAATGGATCACAATCAGCAGATGTGGGTGACCACACCTTCGGGTGTTGCTCGCATTTCCGTTAAGGATTTACATGAGATCAGTGTTTTTGATCGTCGCGACGGCCTCAGTGGCAATCATTACAACCGTGACGCAAGTTTAGTCGACCACAATGGCATGGTCTATCTCGGCGGCATTGATGGTGTATCGCGCTTTTATCCCAATGACATCAATAATTCCGCTGGATATTCCCCTGTACGAATTTTTGATTTCCGCATTTTAAACCAGTCAATCCGGCCCGGTGACTTAGGCTCACCACTCAAAAAATCCATTATCGATACGAATGCACTTACCATCAAGCACCATCAGTCGATGATCACCCTTGAATATATTGCCATCAATTATTCTGCACCCAATTCATTTGAGTACGCCTACAAACTCGATGGTTTCGATGAAGATTGGAATTATGTGGATAATAAACGCTTTGCAACCTATACCAACTTAAATCAAGGTGAATACACCTTTCGAGTCAAGGCAAAGCCCGAAAATGGAACCTGGCCCGAACAAGAAACACGCCTGCACATCACCGTATTACCCCCCTTTTGGCTAACTTACTGGGCCTATGGCATTTATGCGCTCGCGATTATTGGTCTAGTTTTTTTCGGCATACGAATTCAAACGAAACGACTTGAATTACTTTCCGAAAAGTCCTTAAACTCCGAATTGATCCGGCTAAACCGTGTAAAAGATGCTTTCCTCGCCAACACCTCGCATGAATTGCGTACGCCGTTAAATGGCATTATTGGCATTGCAGAATCTGTTTACGAAGAGGCACAGGGTACCATCCAAGAGCACTTACTCAACAAATTAAACTTGATAGCCGCAAGCGGGAAACGCTTATCCAACTTGATTAACGACATATTGGATTACACCAAGTTAGGCCAAAATAAATTGAACATTTTTCCACAGTCGTTGGATTTGGCACACGTAATCGAAGCGGTTATCACTTTACTACAGCCTTTAGCGGCAGAAAAAAAGCTGCAACTGGTCAATAACGTTAGCGGTCCGTGCCAGATTTACGCTGATGAGAATCGACTACAGCAGATTCTGCTGAACCTCGTGGGCAATGGTATAAAATATACCGAATCTGGCTCCGTTACAGTCAACGCCCAGCGAAATTTGAATTTTATGGAAATTCACGTCGTCGATACTGGCGTAGGAATCGAACGATCCCATCAGGAAAAAATATTTGATGCATTTCATCAAGAGGACGATGTCAGTCACAGCAAAGGTGGAACCGGGTTGGGCCTAGCCGTGACCAAAGAACTGGTCGAACTCCATGGTGGTCGCATATGGGTGAATTCACAAAAATATTCGGGTGCGGATTTTGGATTTTTAATTCCGATTCATGCGGTGAGCACATCGGTTTCGGCAACGCCTAAGCCCCCCTCGGCGCCGATCGAAACGGCGATTCAAACCACCGGGTCGCCCGGGCACGCCACACGATCCGCTCCCATTTGCGATCCCCCTCGAAATGCCGAGAATACAACCATACTTATCGTGGATGACGACCCAGTGAATCGCCTTGTATTGAGCTCCATGCTGCAACTTCACCACTATAAGGTTATAGAAGCCAACGATGGCTTGGCCGCATTGGCTATTGTCGAACAACAATCGATTGACTTAGTAATACTGGACGTGATGATGCCGAAAATGTCTGGTTTTGAAGTCTGTCAAATTCTGCGAAAGTCTTATCCAATTCACATGCTCCCCATACTGTTCTTAACAGCAAAAAAGGTAGACCAAGACGTCTCACAAGGTTTTGCTGTTGGCGCCAACGAATTTTTGACAAAACCGGTATCCAAGCACGAATTACTGCCTAGAGTGGCGAATCATGTTCGCCTACTGCATATATACCGCCATCTTTCCATGAACTCCAACTTACGAACCTAAAAAAATATGATTTATGCCGCTGACACGAATCGACGTCTATAAACGTGCTGCACCAATCATTTTGGCAAACGCTACGGTCCCACTACTAGCGGTCGCCGATACGGCCGTTATGGGGTACTTTGGCACAACTCAAGAATTGGCGGCACTGGCACTGATCAACACCCTTTTTAACATGATGTTTTGGGGCTTCGGATTTTTGCGGATGAGCACCACGGGCTTTATCGCTCAAGCCAGCGGCGAGAAAGAAACAGAAAAATTGCAAATACTATTGTTGCGTGCGCTTTTTATTGCGGCCGTTGGCGCATTGACCTTATGGTTGCTGCAGACACCTATTTTATTTTTCGCGTTGAACTTATTTCACACCAACGACAGCATGAACAGTCTCATTAGCGACTATTTTTGGGTGAGAATACTTGGCGCACCGGCAACATTGATGCTCTACTGTGTTCACGGCACCCTGATTGGACTGGGCAAATCAAAATGGTTGCTGTTCTTACAAACACTGCTCAACGTTATTAATATTACTCTCAATCTGGTCTTAGTACTCTACTTTCAACTTGGGCTTAAGGGCCTCGCATTGGGTACGATAATCGCAGAGTATTTGACGCTTATCTCTGGCCTTCTGCTGATAGACCGAGCCTTTTTTCCTATTTTGAAAAATCGCTCTGGCAACCTATGGCTGAGCATTTTTACCTATGCCGAATGGCTTCGATTCTTCACCACCAATCGCGATATTTTTATTCGCACGCTCTTCTTATTGCTGGGTTTTTTCTGGTTCACCAACGCCAGTGCACATTACGGTGAATTGACTTTGGCAGGCAACCAAATCCTATTGACGGTCATTTCCTTTAGCGCATTTTTTCTTGATGGTTTCGCCTATGTCGCCGAGGCTGAGGTCGGTCGCGCTTACGGCCTCAAACAGTCGTTTAAATTAAAACAATCCGTTAAAATTACAACCGAAGCAGCCGCGGTATGCGCCCTGACTCTAAGTGTCTGCATCTACTTGTTCGATCATAAGCTCGTCATGCTCTTTACCAATAAAGCCGATGTCATTGCGGAGGTTTGCCGCTACAGCACCTACGTTGCAATTTATGTCGCATTGTCATTTGCCGCATTTCAGTTAGATGGCATCTTTATTGGCGCCACAGCGGCTAAATCCATGCGCAATGCATCGATCGTTTCTTTCGTCTGTTTTATTGCAAGTTATTACCCGCTCACGTATATTTACGCACGCGATGGTCTTTGGCTTAGCTTTATCGCTTTCGTTGTCTATAGAGCCATTGCATTAGGATGTTATTATCCCAAGCTTTTACAGAGCGCCTATGCCAAACAGTCAATACCGTAACCGGAATAGGGTGGACTTTATCGACGGTCACACGGAAGGCAAGCTTACTTAGACTGTATTGCCCTAAATTGAGGCCCCATTATAAGCACTCTGCTCGCTAAGGAATTGCACCCCACGCCAGAAGCCGAATGGGAGTTGGCTTATGGATTTTTGTCTAGGCAAATGGGGTATTCCAGAAGTTCGGCATCTGGTTTTTCGCATTCTCGGTTTAAAAGCTCAGACAAAATCCAAAACATTTAATGTGGGATCATTCAGATTAATATATGCGGCTTGGCCACAGATTTTTCTGGCTTATAAAGGATATGGGTTTCATCGCGGGACAATAACACGTTAGATAAGGGCGCTAGCGTCCTGGTAATCCGGCGGCAGAGGATCTGTCGTGTAACTAGATGAAGAATTCATATGACCCTTGCAAGCCAGCCTCAAACAGTTCAACTCGACGCACGCGCTATGACTCAACACGCCAGTGCTGCCGCCCAACTTCTCAAAGCGCTCGCCAACCCATATCGCTTACAGATACTGTGCATATTAGGAGAGTCTGAATTATCTGTTGGTGATTTAAACAAGTCATTAGAGCTGTCCCAATCCGCCTTGAGCCAACACCTTGCGAAACTTCGCTCCGACAATTTAGTGGTAACCCGTCGAGAAGCACAAACAATTTATTATTCTGTATCCCCAGGACCGGCTCAGGACATTATCATTTTGCTGCAACAACATTTTTGCCCGGTTTGATGCATCAGTTAACAACAGATGTACGGGCTTTTTGTTTATCGCGATGTCGCCTAGTCTCATACCCAGTGTTGCCCTAGCCCAAAAGTCGAAGCCTCTGAGACTCACCTTGCCCGAATTAAGCCAAGGTTCCTGACTACCACTGGCGACTTTAGGGCAACCCGCTTTGAGTGGACAGGTAGAAGCCTTGAAAAAACCTGGGGCAAAGGAGTACCGATAACCATTTCAAAACTAAGGGTCTGGTCGCTGAGTTGCCGCAGATACGATCGCTCTGGCCTTGCGCACAAATTCCTTACGTTCATATTCATCCGGGATATGAACTCCGCAAGCATCGATCAGGGCAGCAAAATCGGTGTGTTTTTGCGCAAGCTTTTGCACTAGACGGTGGGCGATGGGGCCGGCATAGAATGTCAATATGCCCGCCACTAGGCCAAGTTGGTCCGCACTGAGAGTCGGTGTAGCCAAACGCGTTGATGACTCAGCGTTTGCTGTAGATGACACATCCACGGCACTGGTTAACGATGCATGAATACCGGACTTATCCATGGCTTTCAGAAATTGGCCGCGCTCCGAAGCATTCGGAATGTGTTCCGCCATTTGCGCCACCAACTCCGCCAAACTTTGAGCACTGCGACTCGCTTTTTTAATCAGCAATTTAGCCATTGGTCCCACATAGCGCGCCAATGATTGTTCCATAGCGTCAAGCGTTTGCTCACTCCACTGACTGCCCGTGTGACTGCTGCTATGCCGCCCCACCGTGGCAACGAGATCGGGTGGCCGTGGGAAAGTCACTTGCGTCGCAAGTGTCAAATCCAAATCATCAATGGCCTTTAAGTCTTGTATAAAGTCTGCGCAGGTTTGATAGCGGCTATTGGGATAAACATGCAAAGCCCGGGATAAGAGCTTGGTAATACTGCGCCTATTTTTTTCGGTTAAATGCTCGCTCTCAGCAAGACGGGCCAGATTTTCTTTGGTATTGAGCTCTCGGTTAAATCGTTCGCGACTGACCAACTCAAAAAACACCACACCCACACTGTAAATATCGGATCGAGCGTCAACATGCTCTCCGGCTAAGGCTTCCGGAGACATATAGTTAGGCGTGCCAATCATATAACCGGTTCCGGTTAAATCAGAACAGTCCAGGCGCGCGACACCAAAATCCGAAATCTTGATAGAGCCGTTTTCCAGCAAAATAATATTTTCGGGTTTGATATCGCGGTGCACGACCCCTTTCTCGTGGGCATACCCCAGTGCGTCCAACACTTGAATAACAATATCCGTGGCGGATGGCAGAGGAATTTCGGTTTTACTTCGTATATGGGCACGCAGCTCTATGCCTTCGACAAACTCCATAACAATGTAGGGCACTTCGTCGAAACCAAAATCAAAAACGGTAACAATATTGGGATGTAAACACCTCGCAGCGGCTTTGGCCTCCTGTACAAATCGGACACCCAGCTCCTCACCGGCATCCCCCTGACGCAGATGGTCATGCAGCACTTTTATCGCCACATGGCGCTCAATTTGACTGTCGTAGCCCTTATAGACGACCCCCATGGCACCGCTGCCGAGCACACACTCAATTGCATATTTAGCAATCTGTTTATAAGCACTCAAACCGGTACTCATGAATCCATTGTCTCATCCAGCATTTGCACAGCATTGGTTAGGCTGCGGTGCATTCGATTGAAAGATCGCCCCAGGGATGAAATTTCATCTTTCCCGGTAACCGCTAACTCCTCCACTGTTAAATTCCCCATGCTAATTTCATCCGCCTTAGTGGACATAGCACGCACCGGCTTTATCACAATATAGTGCAATAACAAATTGAGGATAACGGCAATTAAAACAAATATGCCCAACAACGCCAGCATAAAGGTGATGTAGGTATCTTTCGCCCGCGCCAGTGGCAACGACATAGGTACGGATACAATCTGCGCACCAACGGTTTCATTCAGTTTCCAACCAAAACCATTGCTCGATCCATAATGATTGATCAGGGTTTTCGGGGCTTCAGATGGCGTGCTGTGGCACCCCAGGCAGGCCGAATTGCTGATGGTAATGGGGCGCCCCATATAGAGCTGTGGCCCGGTTGGCGTATCCCGCTCACCAGTAATTTCCCGTTCAGAGGTGTGATTACGGAACCAATTGACGATATCCGCCTCCCATTCCGTCGCACGATTCGCAGGGTTGGTCGGGTTTAAAGTGGCCTCCTTGTAGCTGTAGTCCGCATGGGATTCCTG
>JBNKFP010000078.1:0-11792 GCA_050289365.1 Cellvibrionaceae bacterium
TAGCGGATCGCATTCAACATCACAGAAATGACAATAAATCGAATGTTTTTTGGACTTTCTGATTTGGTCATTTTGAGACGAGCGATTTTTTCTCAACGTTTTCGGGTCGGCGTGGGGTAAATCAGTATTGGTCTGTGAAGCGGAACCCTGATGCGTTACTTTTTTCTTGCGGCGCTCTCGGAAGCGTCTCTGTCGGATGGCATTAGCTAATCGGCCGCGGTAGGTACTTTGGTATTTTCGTCCGGCGCGACGGAGGGATTCCCGGCGAGCTTGTTGTGCACATTCGCAATTGCAATAGGTATTGCCGTAATCACAATCACTACAGATAAAAACCTGGCAATGACATCGGGCACAGTTGTATATGCGGGCTTGTCTTCTCATCGGCTCCAACGCCGATGAGAACAGAGATAAGGCTGGATTTATGCCTTGAGAATTGCGATACTCAAGGTTGTGCGAAAGCACGGTATACGCATGGCACTGGCGGTGACGGCGAAATCAAAGCCGGTGCCATGCGGTTCTCTACGGCGCGCTTTATCTACCTTATTTCCTCTCCAATTGTTATTGCAGTTAAGTAATATTTTTTTCATTCGGCCTGGCATTAAAAAATCGCATCAAGAACAGGGGTGGCAGCTAAGTGTATATTGATGTGTCGTTAGATATGCGGCAAATATTCGCGCTTTGGAGCCGTCATTAACATCTTGTGCTTCTCACTAAAGGAAAGTTTCTTTAAAGCTGTGTTTCCTCGAGTTGGACATTACTTCGATTTTCATGCAGTTTCCATTTTAGATATCGATATGGTGCAAAAAACTATTCGCTTTCGCTTAAATCAATAGCTTAGCCCAGAATTCTGCCAAGGCTTAGTATTGACCGGTTTTTTTGCTGCCTACAGAAAATACCATAGTGACTATGGTGGCATTACAAAGAACTCAAAGAGCTACCATCTAAGCACATTGGTGGTAATCATTAAGTAACATTTTATTGTATACAGAGGCGGCAAAATCAAAAGCTACTGACTTGTGTCAATGCTTTTTGATTTTCCGCTGATGCAAAATGATCTTTTACTACTATATAGGGGGACGCCAAATGCCAACACTCTACCCGGAAACTTATTACTCATATAAATTCATGCCCCGGCAGGTGGCGTTGGTCAATGGTGAAATCAGTGCCATAGGAGCGTCCATTGTAGCAACGGGCCCGACAATCAATCCTGCGCAAACAGAAACGGAAATTAAAATTCAGCGTTTTGTGGCAATGGGGAATTTTGAATATCAACTGGGTCGTTATGCGCCGGCATTGGACTATTATCTTCAGGCATGGCAATTGTTGCCTATATCCATTTGGCCACAATTTCCTGGTGTCATCACAGCTGGTTTACTAGACGCATTATTGGCCGCTGATATAACAGGTGGCTTGTTGGAGAAGGCTGCCATGGCATTGAAAAATATTCACGGAGGTGTACCTGAAGGGCCCATTCCTCCAATTCCGATTGATCCACCGCCTGAGATTCTTTCCGTGATGGAGCAATTGAATATTTCCCCAATCGATAAAGCGGATGTATTTTTACAACAGGGTATCTATCAATTAGAACAGGGGGCATTAAAAGAATCTGCGCGAGCATTTGAGTCAGCAATTAAATATGCTGGTGAAAATCAGCACATGATGTTGCAGGCAGAAGTAGGGTTGGCTGCTGCTGAATTGCAGGCAGGTGAAGTGGGTAAGGCTGTCAAGCAGTTTAGTCAACTTAAAAATAAAGCCTTGGAGGTGGGCGATCAGCAAATAGCAGCTTCTCTAGATCACAATATTGGCATTGCGCTGACCTTGTCAGGCAAAGAGGCCGATGCAGGTCAGTTTTTTACCCAGTCTGTTAGTCAGATGGAGGCACCGTTAGATTGGCAGGTGACTCACACAATGAATCCCGGCATTGCATCGGTACAACGACCAGCAGGTAAACAAGCACTCTCTTTAATGCTGCAGGTGGGTAACACGTGGAAAGCGGTTAGCACAACGAACCCTAAGTCATCAGAGGATACTTTTGTCAGCTATCGGGGCAATGATGCTGTTGTGCTGGATTTGAATGCAAATTTGACCACTGAAGTTGAAAACAAGCTATTACAACCTCGCATCAACGCAACTTTGTTATCTGAGCTTGCTATTCTCTTTGAAATCATGCCGCAATTTATCAGTTATTTATCCCATGTGGGTGGTTTTGTTTTGCCAATGGCACTAGGCGATTGTTATGCCGCGTTAGGTGATTATGATACCGCTATTTCTTATTACACAAAGGCACGAAATTATAAATACTTGAACTTGGCAATTGAGCGGCCTGTCGTGTGGATTCGTATAGCAAAGGCTTATTTACGTAAAGGTATGCGTCAATACCGCAATCGCGACAATGCGGGCGCACAAGCCAGCTTTGAAAAAATTGTCAACATTGTTAATGGTAATGTACAACTTGAAGGACCACTATATACAGGAACTTTTACTGCCTTTAAAACAGTACATACTAACTTTTTAGAGTCCGCTGATAAACGGGGGTTTAGCGCCATCAGTTTTGAGCGGCGTCTTGTCTTGCTGGATGCCTTTGCCCGGGTGAATCAAATACAGGCCGGCTTTAATTATTTGGGTTTGCCTGAAGATATTGTGCCTATTCACAGTTGGCACTATCTGCAAAATCTGGCGCGTTATTTTGCCAAACAGGCTATTTCTGCAGAACGTGCTTATATCAGCTTTCGAGATACGGCAGAAAAGGAAGAGGTGACTCGTTTACTATTGGAGCAGTCGGTGCAAGCCCAGGAAGCGGCAGTCGACGTGGAGGAGCGTCGGGTAGATGCCTCTACCGAGCAGCGTAAAGTTGCGGAGTTGGGCGCTCATGTGGCAGATGTGCGTTTAGAAAATGCCAAAGACAGAAAAACTGATTTTGAAGCCACAAGTGCAGAATTAGCCGTGTTGGATGAAATCAATGGTTGGGCGACCGGTCCCATGGACAAAGCAAAAGTGGAGGGCGCCTGGGCGGAAGTACTGGGTATGGCTCCTGGGACCTATGATACGTATCAAGTCGTGCGCCGAGTCGCCGCGTTGCGGTCACAAATCAGTCACGCTTATGAATTGCGGGACAAGCAACGGCAAATTGAAGAGCTTGAGGCTAGTAAAGCCCTTGCTGATGCACAGGTGGGGGTTGCTGATAAAATGGTGGCGATGGCCCAGGCACAATTGGAATTGGCGCAATTAAGAGTCGATCACGCCAAAGAGCAACTGGACGCTTTTGAAGATCAGGAATTTACTCCTGAGCTATGGCATGCACTGGCGGATGCTCAGCGGGACATCAGTGATCACTATCTCGATCAGGCGATTAATATTGCTTTTTTAATGGAGCGGGCTTTTGAATTTGAATACGATCTCGATATTAACCGGATTCGTTTCGATTATGCCAGAAGTGAGCTGCAGGGCTTGTTGTCAGCTGATTTTTTATTACAGGATATTGATCAATTCAGTTATGACCGCGTGATGCAAACGGAAAAACAAATTCCGGTAAAAACAACTATATCACTTGCAGATCGTTATCCCTACCAGTTCTTTAATGAATTTATGCGCACTGGCAAGTTGGAGTTTGAAACCTTACTGGAGGATTTTGACAAAGTGCAGCCCGGGGGCCATATACGCAAGCTGAGACGTGTCGAAATCGTGGTGGAAGGCGCCATTGGTCGCGAAGGTTTACGGGGTTTACTATCCAATTCAGGTATTTCTCGTTTTCGGGATCGCAATGGTGATATCAAAATACGCCAGCAAAAACCAGAGGCGCAAATGCTATCTCTATACGATCTACGCCGTGATGGTTTTGTGTTTATCCTGGAAGATTCCGTATTGAAATTGTTTGAAAATAGTGGCGTGGCCAGTGGTTGGACTGTAGAAATTCCACCCGACAGCAATGACCTTAATTATGCGGCTATTTCCAATATTCATCTGACATTTTATTACGATGCTTTTCACAGCAAAGCGATTGAGCATCGAGTGCGAGCTGAATTAGCAGCGGCAGCATTGTATGAGCACCAATTGGGCTTTAGGCTCAGCTCGCATTTTCCCGATGAATTTTTTGCTTTGCAAGACAGTGGTTCGGTGCAGTTCGCTTTTAATAGTGGGTATTTGCCTTACCATCAAACACAATCCAGGATTAAAGAGTGTCGGATAGTCATACAAACTGAAACGGGTGTCAGTGCAGCAAACATTGTAATAACACTGAGTGCACAGGTGCAGGGAGTCACTGTGGATCAGACCACTGACGCTGATGGTATGATCGCGACCGATACAGGGATTGCTCCCTTGAATATGATGCGTGGCAATACACTGGAGGATACATGGACAGTTTATTTTGATCCCAATAAAAATGCGGCGGCAATAGCGGCGGGTTTTAATTGGGATAAAGTGAGTGATATCTATCTGTTTGTTGAGTATCACTATACCCCCCGCGGCCATCATATCGTCAATGATGAATTGACGATTGACCCAATGGCCCAGTTTGATGTCGTGGATGATGTGGCGGCAACCAACTCTGCACCTTCGCAGTGGAGCTATGATGCCACTGGGTTTATTCAACAGCTCGCCAATATTTATGGCGGGCCTGCGGGTGCCAGTAGTATCTCACCTAATCGCCCAGGTACCTACTTATTGCGCAAGGAGAGTGTGGATTGGGTGAACAGTCGGGATATGTGTGTAAGAACAACCTTGCAAAGCATGGATAATGATGGCATTGGCTTATTGTTTCGTTACCAGGATGCCAATAATTTCTACTACTTCTTGATGGATTCGCAACGGAGTGTGTTGCGTCTGGGTAAAAAAGTGGCAGGCACCTTTGCTGAGTTGGCGCAAGCGGCGGTGAATACCACTCTTGCGCCTTATACGCCGGGAACCCTCTATCAAGTTGCCGTTGCTGCCGTCAATGATGCAATGGTGGTGTCTATAGATGGCACGGTGGTATTAACCGGCAAAGACAAGGACATCAGTGCACCAGGGCGTGTTGGGTTCTATAGCTGGGCAAATACGGGGGCTCGTTTCCATCGCTTAGAATTAGAAACACTTTGGGAGGGTGTGTAATGTCTGCACAAACAGGCGTGTCGCCGGATATTTTACCTCTGCCTAGTGGCGGAGGGGGGGTGTCATCTATTGGTGAGGCTTTTCATACCGATTTATATACAGGGACAGGCAGCTATGCGGTACCTTTGTGGTTTCCTGCGGGTCCCGGTGGTTTTACACCTGAATTAAGCCTGAACTACAGCACAACAGCGGGGAATGGTCCCTTTGGCTTGGGTTGGCAATTATCCATCCTGAAACTATGGCGCCAAACGGATCGGGGAGTGCCTCAATACGGGAGTGACGATCCGTTAATTTTTAATGGCGAAGAAATTGTCCTAATGGCCGATGGCAGTTATCGCGCCCAACAGGAAACTCGTTTTAACCGCATTGAACCCAGTGGCGCTGGTTTTATTGTACAAGACAGGGGAGGGCGAACCTTTGAGCTGGGCCTGTTGTCAACGGGTAGGGAAGAGCAGAATGTCTCTGGTAGCATGATGACGTCCACCTGGGTGCTGGAAAAAGCCACTGATACTCACGGCAATAGTGTTCATTATCAATGGTTTCGCGATCAAGGACGCTTGTATTTGCAGTCTATTAGCTATGGTCCCTATGACATTCGTTTTCTTTACAGTCCACGGGAAGATGTACAGCACAGTGCCCGCAGTGGTTACATCATTAGCACAGCACTGCGCTGTAACACGATTGAATACCGATTGGTGACCGAAGGGAATGTGCTGTTTCGGCATTATGATATTCAATACCAACAGGATCATCACAGTCGTTTATCGTTGTTGAATCAGATTGATGTGGTGGGAGAACAGGTAGAGGGGAGTAGTATCACTACCGCACAACTACCGAGTGTACAGTTTCATTATCAAACCTTTGAATTTAAGCCTTATTATCGGCCCTACAAAACGGATGACAATGTGGCCGACCCTCCCGCTCAGCAAAATATCAATACGAATCTGGTTGACCTTCTGGCTCAGGGGCTACCTGGTGTCATTGAAGTTGATGGACCCGTGCGGCGCTTTTGGCCCAGTCGCACGCAAGGACAATTGGGTCGGCCCAGACGTATTGATCATTTGCCCAATGGGCTGAATCTAGCTGATCAGCCGGTCGCTTTTGCCGATATGGATGGGACAGGTACTGCTGATGTACTCATGTTGGCTGAATCGCCGCTGGGCTATTTGCGCAATGAGGCAGGGCAAGGATGGAGCAGTCGGCGCCAACCCTTTACACAAGCGCCCACATTTGATGTTAGCGATACTAACGTGCGCTTGGTGGATTTAAATGGCGATGGGCGTGTCGATGTTATTCGAAGCTCAGAACACTATTTTTATGTCTATCTCAATCAACAAGAGGGCTGGTCTGAGCCAGTGCCAGTACCGCGTATTCATGATCTTGCGCAATTTCCCGATGTGTTTTTTTCTGATTCACGGGTACAGTTTGCCGATATGAGTGGTGATGGCTTGATGGATTTGGTGTGGATTCACGGTTCCCGCATTGATTATTGGCCAGGATTGGGTAATGGACAGTTTGCTCCCCGTCGTCAGCTCACCATTAGCCCCAATATCGCGGCGGGTTTTGAAATCTCACGCTTGTTTCTGGCAGATATTAATGGCGATGGCGTTAGTGATGTGGTTTATGTAAAACACAATCAGGTGCAGGTGTGGATCAATCAAAGTGGCAATGCTCTGGCCTATGTCGGCGTAGTAGAGCATACCCCATTAACCGATGGTACATCGCTTCGAATTGCGGATATGGAAGGTCGGGGTGTTGCTGGCCTCCTGTGGTCTTACTCGCCGGGACAAGTTGCGGGGGGCAACTATAAATACCTGGCTTTTAGTGGAGACCACAAGCCGTATTTGATGAGCCGAATTGATAATGGGATGGGGCTAAGCACGCATATTCACTACCAAAGCTCGGCCCAGCAGGCCCAGCAAGCACTCACTGAGAATCGAGCCTGGGACAGCCATTTGCCTTTTCCTTTGCAGACGGTTAGTCGAATAGAAGAAATCGATGAGGTGAGTGGTGCTCACACCGAGCGTTCCATTCGCTATCGTAATGGTTTATTTGATGGTCGCCGGCGTCAATTTCTGGGTTTTGAACAAGTGGCTGTGTTCGAGCGAGGTGATGCCAATACGCCGTCATCAGAGACCATTTCCTGGTTTTACCAGGGGCGCAACGGTTTATCTACTGGTGCTACGGTACAAGAACTCGCTACGTTGGCCGGTCGTTTGTTTCGAGTTGAAGTTTGGGATAGGGGTAGAGTGGGTATAAGCACATATAAGCCCCGGTTAATGCGTCAAGAGCAGAATGACTATCAAGTGAAGCAGTTAGCCCTTTCGGCGCACAATAAGCCCATTTTGTTTGCTCACCTTAGTAGAACCCAAGTCGATAATTTGGAAGGACAGGCGAGTGGTGCTACGGTACAGACGCACTTTCAGTATGACAATGCCGGCAACATTACACGCCGTGAGGAGCAGTGGGATGATGGTGCGGGTATGCAGCAGCGTGTCGGTGAGTTCCGCTATAGCGCAGAGTTAAGTACCAATGTCATTAAAAATTTACCATTGGAATATAGAGAGTACGACACTGCCGGCCAGCTTTTACGCTTGCGACGCTACTACTACGATGGCCCCGCGTTTGCCGGTTTACCACTAGGACAGGTGGTAGAAGGTAACTTATCCCGCGTTGAGCAGTTAGTCTTTACGCAATCGCTGTTCAACAACATATACAGCGGTTTGGGGTTAAATGCCAAAGATATGGGTTATCATGGGGTCAGTCTGCCGGATGGCACGCAGGGGTGGGCGACCAATACCTTGCGTCAGCGCCATAACAGCCAAGGCAACCCAATTGCCCGCCAAGATGCTTTTGGCCATGTGGGAACCATTGGTTATGATCCTCAAGGTATTGCGCCCGTGGCAATTATTGACCCTATGGGCCTGCACTACCAAGGCAGCTACCACTATCGTGCGGCACGCTTGTCACAAGTGACTGACCCCAATGGGCAGAGTACCCAGTACCAATTTGATCCACTGGGCCGCTTAAACGCGGTGATCAAACCAGGGGATAGTTCAAATTACCCGACGCAGATCATGAACTATCAAAGTGCCCTGTTGCCCGTGTCAATCCTTATCCAGTCACGACCAGAGGCGGGTGTCGCGGCGACGGTGGATTCTATTGAATACGTGGATGGTAAGGGTCAGGTATTTCAGCGCCGCTCCCAGGCTGAGGATGGTCAAGTGCTGGTTGATGGTTGGCGCGCCTATAACCACCGTGGCTGGGAGTCAAAGCGTTCAACACCGTTCTTTTCAGTGGGTATGCATTATATCCCTAATGAAGGTATGGACGTTGCCCAGCAATCTTGTTTTCAATACGATGCGTTGGGGCGTATTGTTGCTACCCTGACACCAGACGGCCATCAATCCAAAACCGAATTTGCGCCCTTGCAAGTGACTCGCTTCGATGTCACGGATATGGACAATAGTGTAGAGAATGTTGCCCGTGGTCATTTTGATACCCCGAGGGTGGAGTCCATCGATGCCAAAGGCAATCTAATCGCTGTGACAGAGATGAATGCAGATCGCTCAACCGTCCGTACACAGTATCAACGCGATCCCATGGGGCAACTGATTAGCGTAATGGATCCCCGTGGTTTACAAGTAGTCGACTATCATTACGATTTATTGGGTCGCAAAATTCAGGTAGCGCACATGGATGCGGGCACACGTCGGCGCCTATTTGATGCTCGCGGTGATCTCGCTCACCATTACGATGGCCTGAACCGTCCTGTGAGCATGGTTTACGATGCCGCTAGGCGTAAAACCGAAGTAAGAGTGGAAGGGCTTGTTGAAGAAAGTTATCACTATGACACTGGCACGGGTACTCATTTACTGGGTAGGCTATCCCAGGTCAGTGATGCGGGTGGCACGGTTGATTTTTCTTATACGGCAAGAGGGCTACTGACAACTAAAGCCCGCCATATGACAACCTTAGGCGGGAGTGAAACCTTTATTGAACAGTTTACCTATGATGCCTTGGAGCGCGTTACACAGGTGACTCGCCCCGATGGTAGCCAGATGCAGTATCACTACAACGAGCGCGGAGTTGCACAGATTCCAGAAATAATCAATGGCATGCAGCGCAACGCACTGGGTCAATTGACGCAACTAAGCTTGGCGAATGGTGTGACAGAGCATTATAACTTCGATGCCGACAGTTTTTATCTTGATAATATGAGTATTAATCCCAGTGGTGGTGGCGCTTTATTTAATGTCAGTTATCAGTATGACGCTGCTGGTAATCCTCTAACCATAAAAGATCATATCTCAACGGCAGGACATGTCACTTATAATCGTCAATTTAACTATGATGCCTTATCCCGTTTAACTGCTATGACGGGTGATCATGCTGGCACCGCGGTGAGCGTGGGGTACACGTATGACGCCGCAGGTAACTTTACCCATAATGACAGCTTGGCCAATGAGGATTTGTTTTTGGAAGTGGGCAGTGCCAACCGGCTTGCGGGAGTGAAAGCGATGGGTGGCGACACGACCTTGTTTACTTATGATGCCAATGGCGCCATGGTGAGTTCGCCCAATCGCACTTGTGAATTTGATGCCCGTGGACGTTTAGTGCGTACCTTCATGGCAAGTGGTGTCGTCGTCAATTATCGCTATGCTTACGATGGTGCCAGAGTACGAAAGCAAATCACACAACCGGGTCAGCCCAATCAGGAAAACCTGTACATCAGTGAATATTTTGAACGTTTAGAGGGCGCTAATGTTCGTTTTGTCGTGGTTGAAGGTCGGCGGGTAGCTGCACAAACCTTACTTGCGGGTCCGGCAGCCGTGACGACCCATTACCTCCACGGGGATCATTTGGGAAATATTGTCCTGGTAACGGATCAGCTTGGCAATAAAGTGCGGGAAGTCGGTTACCGACCATTTGGTGGGGTCTTATTTAGCGCTGGAGGAGATGATATAAGCCACCGAGGTTTTATTGGCTGTGAGCGGGATGATCATACGGGCTTGGTTTACTGTGCAGCGCGTTATTACGACCCGGGTATCGGTCGCTTTATTAGTCCCGATCCCTATCTCTTGTATGCACCGGAGAAATCACTCATCTTACCCGCCAATCTGAATCTTTACGTGTATGCGGCCAATAACCCCATGCGGCAGGTTGATAACCAAGGTACTTTTTGGAAGTGGTTGGTGGGCGCATTGATTATCGTTGCACTGGTAGTGGCGACGGTGATAGTTGGTGTTGCCACCGGGGGTGCTGGTTTTGCCTTTGGTATTTTACTGGCCGCCAGTATCGGTTCAGCATTAGGAGCGGGTATGGGTGTGGCTTCTGCCGCCATGGCGGGCGGGACCGCTGATGATATGGCCAATGGTTTTCTGTTTGGTGCCATTGTTGGTGGTGCAGCCGGTGCTGCAGGTTATGCCGCAGGTGCCGCCGTGGGTGCCATTGGCATTTCCGGTGTATGGGGAAGTATTCTTGCTGGGGCTGCGCAGGGAGCACTGATCGGTGCAGGCAATGGTGCAATCATTGGCTATGCGGGTGGAACCGGTAGTGTTGAAGATATTTTTATCCATATGGGGGTTGGATTTTTGGTCGGAGCTGTTCTGGGAGGGTTAGCCGGTTACTTAAGTTATGACCCCAGCGTTGCCGGTAATGCTGTCAATGAAGCCATATCCACTGGTAGTGCCAGTGCAACTGACCCAGTGACGGGTGCGGTTACTTCACAGACCTATAACACCGGCTTAGCACCTATTGGTGAAGTAGCAGGGAACTTTACCACACAATTGGTGGGTGCCTTAGCTCATCCCATTACCTTTGCCAGCCTGGGTTCAGTAAATCATTTGGTGTTCACCTATTACTGGGATGATATTAAGACTTTCCTACTAGAGACATTTGGGGGTGAAGAAGAGGAAATTATTGTAACCGTTTAACCCAGATTATGCATTAGACCACGGAAGTCTACGCAAGCTCTTGACGCGTCTAGCAAATTTGAACATCGCTCACGACCAATAAGGTAGCCACGCTTTTTTCACATTCACTATTCACATCAATATCTTGACCTCCATGGACGGAGGGTACATCGATAATGAAGGATCAATTATCGAGTACGCATTTTTTCCGTTCCTAATGCATAATCTGGGTTTAACGTTTGGCACTGCTCCTGTACTCACAATACGGCAATCTTAAACACGGTTTTATAGCGCGGCACCAATCGGGCGAAATTGTCATTGATAAGAAAGAAATCGTGGATGCCTGTAGTGTGCGAAATGCTAATTTTATGCGGCAACCGGATATTGGTACAATCCATTACAGTGTGTTTCCCAACGATAACTCTCCAGTTGAGCAACTTTTTTATTAGCGTTTTCATTTGATGCCATTTGGGAAGGTGTATTCATCTCTAAAGAAGAAGGGTGCGGCTCTTTCTTAACAACGCTTTTTTAAGCAGCCAACAACTCCGGTGCTTTATAGTTGGCTGCATGATTCCGCTCTCTTTCCTGTTTTTTGTGAAATTTCCAGTAATCATCAAAATCCCCACTCGATCTCAAAGAACGCAACTTCAATATGGCTTCCGCGCTTTTTAACCCCCAACGAGATCCGGTAATGCCCAGGCGGTCGTTGATCAAATGCCGACACGCGCCTTCTATCACTCCACTGGCAATCGGGTAGCCGGCTGCTAAA
This sequence comes from Cellvibrionaceae bacterium, assembly GCA_050289365.1. Classification (GTDB taxonomy): domain Bacteria; phylum Pseudomonadota; class Gammaproteobacteria; order Pseudomonadales; family Cellvibrionaceae; genus JBNKFP01. Next base: position 11,773 of record JBNKFP010000078.1, read on the forward strand.
TAGTCGTCATATTTAAGGTA
>JBNKFP010000079.1:0-11699 GCA_050289365.1 Cellvibrionaceae bacterium
AGTGGCTTGTTGCATCTGATCATTGCCGTGCTCACTTAAATCCACATCCGTATGGCCGCGGAAAATACGCCCGCCTTGACACTCCCCATGACGCAGCAAAATAAACTGACTGTGATGTTGTACATTAAAGCGTTTTTCCATCTGCCACCCCAGCGCTGGTAAATGTCGCCATGTGTTCATGCAGCGACAAAGCTAATTTTATTATAGGAACAACCACAGCGGCACCACTGCCTTCGCCTAACCTCATTTGCAAATCCACCAGGGGTTTGGCTTTTAAATACTGGAGCGCCGCGGCGTGGGCAGGCTCGGCAGATTGATGAGCGAACAGCAACCATTCTCGCACACTCGGATTTAACTGTACGGCGACTAAAGCCGCCGCAGTACAAATAAAGCCATCTACCAATACCGGAATTTGCTTTTGCGCAGCCGCTATATAAAAACCCGTGAGTGCCGCAATTTCAAAACCGCCGAAACACTGCAATAGGGATAAGGTATCCGATAAATTATCACTGTGACGCACTAGCGCTTGCTCGATCGCATGGGCTTTATTGGCCAGACCTTGCGCATCAACGCCTGTACCGGGTCCTACGCATTGCTGTGGCGGAAGATCCAAAATCACGCTATAGAGCGCCGCTGCAGCTGTAGTATTCCCGATACCCATATCACCGCCAATCAGCAGGTGATCCTGTTTTTGTTGGGCAAATTCACGACCAACCAAGAGAGCTTTTGAGCACTGCTCCGGCGTCATAGCCGGCTGTAATACAAAATTCTGTGTGCCCTCTGCGATCACGCGATTGTAAACCGACTCTGGAATACTTTGGTTATCCATTAAACCTAGATTGACCACATTTAATTCCGCATCAAGCGCACGGCTCAATACATTGATTGCGGCACCGCCAGCGGCGAAATTATTCAACATCTGCTGAGTGACTTGTGCAGGAAAAGCCGAAACCCCTTGAGCGGTCACTCCATGATCCGCGGCAAAGACAACAATTCTGACCCGCTGCAAAGTGGGAATCACACAACCTTGAAAGGATGCAAAATCGATGGCCAAGTCTTCTAACCTACCCAGGGAACCCTCGGGCTTAGTAAGCTGAGACTGATGCTGTTGGGCCTGCCGATAAAATGTCATATCGGGAGCGGATACTGGTGCAACTAGCCAATTATTTTTATCGGCCATGGAATTAAATACCTGTTTTTAACGGGAGAGGTAAACCAGCGACAACCAAGCTAACCTTTTCACACATCTGTGCGAGGGATTGATTTAATCGGCCCGCCTCATCGACAAATTGACGACTCAATTGCCCTAACGGAACGATACCAGAGCCCACTTCATTACTCACCAAAACCACATCCGCCTGTACGGTGTTCAGTGTCGCGAATAATTTTTCACGCTGCTCGATAAAAATATTGCGCTCTAATGTCTGACACAACCACAAGGTTAAACAATCCACCAATATGACGTGGTTCGGGTCATCCCATTGCTTGATGCAATCGGCCAGCAACAGAGGCTCTTCAGCCAAATGCCAAGTTGAATCACGCTGGCTTTGGTGTTGATCAATGCGCTGTTGCATCTCCGTATCGCCGGCTAGAGCGGTGGCAATATATATTTTTGTTTTTATGTCCTGCGTTTTTACGCATTCTTCAGCATACCGACTTTTACCACTGCGAGCACCGCCAAGAATGAGCATTTTCATAAAACCAATACCCTTTTTTTCCCCGGTGGTGCAGTAATAAATTCCACATCCGCTGCATACATCTCTTTAATTAATTCGGCGTTAAGGCAAGTTTCTGTGGCGCCATAGGCGACAGTTTTACCTTCACTTAAAGCCAGAATTCGATCGGCAAATTGCGCAACTAAATTTAAGTCGTGCTCTATCCATAAAATTGCCAATCCGCGCTGCGCCATATTGCGCAAACTGTGCATTAATAATTGTTTATGGCCTATATCCAGGGACGCACTGGGTTCATCTAAAATAAGCAATCCAGCTATATTGGGTTCCGGCCAAACCTGACTGAATACTCGAGCCAATTGCGTGCGCTGTTTTTCGCCGCCGGATAATTCGGTGTAGCGTCTATCGCGTAAATGATTTAAGTCCAACTCCGCTATCGCTTGCTCAACGATAAATTTATCGCGCTCGGCACCAGAGGTATGGGGGGTGCGTCCGAGCGCGACAACCTCAGCAACTCGAAAGGGAAAATTCAACGGGCTGTACTGCGGCATAATTCCTATCTGTTGCGCTCGCGCTTGGCTGGTCAGCGACTCAAAATTTTGTCCATTAAGCTGTAATTTTCCCGAACGGGGACTTAGCTCGCCGCTGATGACATTCACCAAAGTGCTTTTGCCGGCGCCGTTTGCGCCTATAACAGCAAGAATCTCTCCCGATGCCGCCGAACAGGACACGCCGTCGAGCAATAGGTTGTTATTTTTATGGACTTTAATGTTGGCAAGATTCAATAGGGTCATGGTCAATTTACCTTACACCACGCCACTGCTGTTGACGAATCAGCGAGATAAACAACGGTGCCCCGATAAAAGCAATTAACAACCCCACTGGCAATTCTGCCGGAGCCATAATGGTTCGGGCAATGGTGTCGGCAATCAACAACAGACAGGCGCCCAGAGCAGCACTAAATGGCAATAAATAGCGATGATTTGGTCCCACTAAAAAGCGGGCCATATGGGGCACCACCAGACCGACAAAAGCGATAGTCCCGGCCAAAGCAACAGCGCAACCCACCCCCAATGCAACGCACAAAACAATTTGCCAGCGCAAGCGTTCCACATCATAACCCAGGTGGCGCGCTTCAGATTCACCGAGCAATAAAACATTGAGAGGGTTGGCTAAACGCCATAAGGCCCCATACACCAGAACCCAAATTGACAACATTAATGACGCACGCAGGGCATCTGCACCTTCTAGACCACCCATGCTCCACAAGCTGATGCGCTTCAACATTTCACTGTCGGCCATGTATTCCAACACACTGGAAAGACTGCCAGCCAAATAGGAAAAAGCTAACCCCGCCAATAACATTGTACTAACGGAAGTACTGCCAACACCGGATGAAATGCGATAGACGCAGTAGACAATGAAAATGGCACCACCAAAGGCCCCCAGTGATACCAGGGAAAGTCCCAATAGATTCCATTGGGATGCCGAGAAAAAAACAATCACCAAACTGGCGCCCGCACTCGCGCCAGCACTGACACCGATAAGGGAGGGATCTGCCAGCGCATTGCGAAATAATCCCTGAGTTGCGCAGCCGCACACAGCGAGACAAGCACCGACACTGGCGGCCAACAGCGTTCGAGGCAAACGCAATTGCGTTAAGATAATTTGAGTTTGGTCATTGGCAGCGCCCAAAGGCCAGCGCAACAACTCCTTCCAAGAAATATGGATTGGCCCCACAGCGAGATGAATAACAAAAAATAAACATGCCAGCAACAGCAACCCATTAAACATCAGCACTCGGTGTTGTTGCATGATTTTTACCTAAGTAATGGCCGCGAAGCCGCTTTGCGTTAACGCGTGATTCAATTTACTCCATGAAAATTCCACCGCAAGCACATCCGCCAAACGATTTAATTGGGATTCGCGATATTCTGCCAACCCGATTTGCACGGTCGGTGCAATACCACACCATTGCAATAGACTCTGGCAGGCTTCAGCCGTATCAAATAGTCCGTGACAATAACTCCCCGCTATAGTGTTATCCGGGTGAATATACCCCTCTTGTCGACCGTCCTCAAAGCGAATGAGGTGCTCAACCGCTGCATTGAATTGACTTACACCGTGGTGAATTTCGTAGCCTTCCATGGGCACAGATTGTGACGACCAGAGAAATTGTCCTTGAACCCGCTGCAGCTTTTTTTCTTTTGCCATGGTGGTATGCATTGGAATCCAACCCAAGCCTTGGCAGAATGCTGTATTTGATTCCACCTGCTCTGGATCCTCAATACTGATGCCCAGCATTTGAAATCCGCCACAAATTCCCAATAGCTTGCCGCCATAGCGCAAATGCCGCTGCAATTGCTCGGGCCATTGATGTGAGCGTAAATATTCAAGGTCTGCTAACACATTTTTACTGCCGGGTAGAATGACCAAATCGCAGGCAGGCAGCGGCTTTTGTACATCAACAAAACGCAAGTTGACCTCTGGGTGCAGGCGCAGATTATCAAAATCGGTGTGATTACTGATTCGCGGTAATACCGGGACAAGGATATTTAAGGCTTTATTTCCTTGACTTTGCGCATTTGCAGGAATCGCATCTTCTGCATCCAAATAAAAATTGTTCAAATAGGGCAATACCGCCAGCACCGGCTTTTTTGTTGTCTCCTCTAACCATTGCAAACCGGATTCCAACAGTTTTATATCGCCGCGAAAACGATTAATCACAAACCCCACAATTCGCCGCTGTTCACGTTCACTGAGTAATTGTAAGGTTCCGACAATATGTGCAAAGACCCCACCTTTGTCGATATCGGCGATTAAAATGCACGGGCAGTCGACTTCCTCGGCAAACCCCATATTCGCAATATCGCCAGAGCGCAAATTGATTTCCACGGGACTGCCGGCGCCCTCCACCAAAACGGTGTGGTATTGCCGTTGCAACCTATTAAAAGACTCCAATACGGCGGGCATAGCCACTTTTTTATAGCCGTGAAATTGCACGGCATCCATATTCGCCAGAGCTGTACCTTGAATGATAATTTGCGCCTGGGTATCCGATGAGGGCTTAATTAATACGGGATTCATATCCGTATGGGGTTCAAGGTAACAGGCCTGCGCCTGCAGTGCTTGCGCGCGGCCAATTTCACCGCCGTCCTGGGTAACAGCACTGTTCAGCGCCATATTTTGCGGTTTAAAGGGCGCAACGGAATATTTTTGACGCGCCAACAGCCGCCCCAAACCAGCAACGAGAGTACTTTTACCGGCATCGGAAGTCGTCCCTAAAACCATTAAGCTGGGCATTAATAATCCACACCTTTGCGTGCTTTAATGCCCACAGAAAAAGCGTGTTTGATATCTTTAATTTCCGATACGGTGTCCATGACTTCGCGCAATGCAGAACCCCCACCGCGTCCCGTGACCACAACACTTTGTTCTCGTGGCCGCTGTGCAATTGCGACCAAAATTTTATCTTCTGCCAAGTAATCATATGCCAGCATATAAGTGAGCTCGTCCAGCACCACCAGATCATAACTGCCATCTCTTAAAAGTGGTTCAGCGATGGCCCAGGTGCGTTCAGCCGCGGCGATATCACTGGCGCGATTTTGCGTATCCCAGGTAAAACCCGTGCCCATTTGATAAAAGGTCACCTGTGGACAGTGATCACGAATGTAGATTTCCTCTCCCGACAATTGCTGACCTTTGATAAATTGCACTACGGCGACTTTTTGCCCATAACCCAGAGCGCGCATGACCATGCCAAATGCCGAACTGGACTTGCCTTTACCATTGCCGGTAAGCAACACGGCTACTCCGCGCTCCACATTGGCACCGGCGATATGTGCATCAACCTTGGCTTTCTGTTTCACCATAGTGGCTTGGTGTTTTTGCTCTCTGCGTTGATTTTTGTCTTGCTCGGTCATAGTTATCCTTTGTTAAAAACAATACTGCAGGCCCATGGCGATTTTTTGTCGTGCGCTGTTATACCCATGGGCTTCAACATACTTTTCATCAAAAAGATTGTCGACTCGCAAATAGAAACTCATTTGTTCCGTTACGGTAAAGCGACCATTAAAATCCACCACGGTATATTGATTTAATGTTTGATCATAAAGATCTACAGCATCACCTGAATAACGGGCGTTTAAATACAGTTGCAATTTTTCCTGGAGCAATGTGGCATTGACTGCTAGGTTCGCCAGATTCTTCGGTCGCCGTATCCGCGGCTGATCCGCAGCGGAAAGCGTATCATTGTAGGTGTAATTCAAATCAAAACGCAAAAAGCGGCTTAACGGATAGCCCAAAGACAGCTCCACACCGCGAGAGTGGCTGACGCCATCTTCCTGCAGGTAGCCGCTGGAATTTACCAAATCAAATTCAATTTCATCGGTAATATGCTGCTCGAATAGGCCCAAGATGAATTCCGCACCATTGGCTAAATGATATTCCAAACCCACATCACCACCTTGGCTTAATTCTTCAGACAGGGGTGGTAGAGGTTGAAAGCTATTCACATTGTAATCTTGCTCATATAAGCTCGGCACACGAAAACCAGTGCCATAGCTAAAACGACTTTTTATAAAATTGCCACCCGCAAAAGTCTTTATCCATGCACCGGTTACACGACTGCTGAGAAACGATCCAAATACCTGATGATCGTCATACCTTAAACCCAAAGACAAAAAATAGCGCTGATGATAGTTCACATGCAGCTCTGAGAAACCAGCATAGGCTTCCCTATCATTTTCTGCGACATAGGGTGTACTCATCGCTTCTTTTTTGTAGTCCAAACCCGCCAGCCACTGCAAACCATCGCCCAATTTGTAGCGGGAAACATATTCCAGTTTTTCAACACTGCCCTGGGAGACGCCCTGCGATTCAAACTGTGAAAAACGCTCATTGTCCACTTCGGATTTTGCCGCTGCAAAATGATGGCTGACGGATTCGGATTGGTAATCCGCTGACGCCTTGACAATTCTCTGATCAAAATTTGCCTGACATAAATGCGTCGTTAAATAATTTCCATCGGCATCGGAATACCAACAGTTATCATAGTCCGCAATAGATTGCGTATCGCGAACCACCCATTGTGCACGCCACTGATGATTGAAATTGACAGTGAATTTACCGTGTAAGGTGGTATTTTCATAACCGTCGGCTTCCCCGGTTGCGTCTGCACTGGTCGCGTTAAAACCTCCCGTGCGCGAATCCAGTAGCGAAACAAACGCATTGGCATAGGCATTGCCGCCGGCAATATAAGCTTGGCCTGTGTGACGGTTATCACTACCCCCTTCTACACGCGCTTCCGCCGCAAATGAGGATCCGGTGCGTGTAATAAAATTAATCACTCCGCCCGCGTCAGCACCAAAAATAAATCCCTGAGGCCCCCGCAAAATCTCGATGCGCTCGATTTCGCTGCCGATGGCAAGATGTTCAATCCGTGGACCAATTTGGGTACCGCTGGGATCGCTGACTTCAACCCCGTCAATTAATACGGTAGTGCGATAGCCCTCTTCGCCGCGAACCCGCAGGCTACTGGCTTTACCTAAACCACCGGTATTGGTGACCGCGATGCCAGGTTGTGCACGCAAGAGTTCTGCTGCGGATAAATACCCACTTGACTCAATATTTTCTCTGTTGATAACACTGACGGCAGATCCGACTTCGACGCTTGATAAGCTTGTGCGTGACGAGGTGACAATGACCTCCTCCAACAATAAATCAGCATGTGCAGATTCAGCAATTAAACATAGCGCGCTCAGACAAGCGCGTATAACAGCAGGATTCATAAATTCCTCAAAACGATTGTGCCAAATGGCATGGACTCGAAATTGAGGGAGGCATCAGGATTATGATTGCACAGAGGAATGGACGCTTAGATCAAATAATGCGCCGAAATTAACACTGCAGAGATCATTCCTGGATGGTAGCCCTCCGCTCCACCAATGAATCTGCGAAAGGCTGGTGTCGGGCTGATTGGCTGAGCCAAATGACCGTTGCGGGGGCAGCGCTGGATTTACACCAGCTTCCCAATTATCCCACTGATTAAACAGGGGCACCTAAAGCAGCGGGGCACGATAAGAGCAATGGTGTGTATTGTCAACCGATTTAGGAATCAACGGTCGGGAAAGCGCTAGTCATCGCGATGAGATTGATCTAAATGAGAAACAACCATGGTGTCTGAATTTTGGGCATGGGATAGTAGTGTCTGAGCTTGATGTCGTCGTAGCAAGGAGTGATCCCACGCGATAACGTTTTTCAAATAAGGCCGAGCATCATTAGCCCTATTCGCTTGCACTAATATTTTACCTAAATCTAAATTGAGCTGAATATCGGTTGGCCGATACTGGTAAATACTGCGCAAGATGGCGATGGCTCCACTCAAATCGCCGCGCTTTTCCATCGCATTTGCCAGGAAACGGCCCGCCTCCAAATTATTGGGGTCAAGCGCTAAAGCGCGTTGCGCATATTCGGATACCTTAGCCAACAATTGATTTTCTTCTTGCTGGGTTTTGCCGGCGCCATGCAATAAATATTTATCCCAATAGAAATGCGCGGCATTTGTCGCCACAGTGGGCTGATCAGCATCCATTCCTGTGGCCATTTTTAAAAAATGCTGGGCAACGGGTAAGTTGTGTTTATGACTTTCGACTACAGCGCGCAAGGAAAGGGCTGGAGCAACACTGGCATTGGATGCGTCGATGTATTGCAGAATTTGACCTGCGGCATTGACCTGCCCTGCACGGTACGCCAAATCGCCGATTAAATAAGCCGCCTCATTCCGAGTTAATAATCGGCTTGTCATAGGTCCGCGGTAACGGGCTACGTCAATTTTGATGCCTTTCCAATAGCGACGTGTGGAGTATTGCTCTAGCTGTTTCTGCAATTGCGCCAGGCTGATATCGAACTGAACCGCAAATTCGGCAATAGGGTCTGCGCCACTGTTAAGCGCGAGTATAAATCGGCGTAGATCCTCGGCTTTGCGTTGGTCGTTTGCAGTGTATTCCATTTGCAGGTAATGCATGAGCATCCACGCACTGGCGTAGTAACGCTCCCAATAATTCGAGGCCTTTCCAGGAAGCGGCTTAAACAACTCAGCCAAAGGCAATAACCTTTGCTTGCTCACCAGCGGCTCACGCCAGCTATTGCTCAGCCCAATGATCACGTGATGCGGATGAATTTCTGCAGAGGCCAATAAATCCGCAAAGCCTTCATCGTACCAGAGGGGATAATGTATTTTGTTGCGAGAGCGGATGAGGTGATGGCTGTATTCGTGAAATAGGACCAAGCTGATATCCGCCAGATTCGCTTCGGCTCCTACTACCATGCGCGGCCCTTGCATGGTGTCACGATAAAACCCAGCAATGCTCATATCAGGCTGAATGAGACGATAATGTTCAGCATTTTTGAAGAGGTAAATTTGTGTGTGCTCACTTTCTGCCGTATCAGGCAAGCCGAGCACTGTAAGCGCCGCGAGTCGAAACCGCTCGAAATCTCGCAATACGGTTTTTGCGTCTTTGGGGTTGCGATCAGAATAGAGTAAGAAATGGTCGGAGCGGTATTCTCGCCAGTCGAATAAATCCGCCGAATGCGCATTGGCAAGGGTCAGTAGCAATAATGCCGCTAGACCTATTCGCATCCAGGGTGACAACATTCAATTCTTCCTCGCCAAGGGGTCATGCTTGTGCAGGGTGGATGAAAAGACGAGTACTCGAGTGAGCCCGCCAGCGTTAACAATACCGCGCCACAGCCTCATTCTATCTGCAAATGAGCACGAATCAAGCAGTGACGTCGTATTTACCAATTGATTAGACAAAATAGTGGAGTGTGTCCGGATTTTTACACCCGTAATTCATGTTTAGGGTTGAATTGTTTAGGCGCAGCGCAATTGCAAGTTGGGTTCGAGATCGAGCGATCCATCCTCGTCTATGACAGCATATTGGCGACCTTCAGGACTCGCCAACACCACAGTGGGAACACTAAACAAAGGTCTACGCACAAAAGCCAACTGCCATCCAAATTCCTCGAGATGGTAGATCGATTCGAGTTGGGGGGTTGTCAGGTAGTAGTCGAGATTATCTGGGATGGGTTCTTGAGTGCCGCGCTTATCAAGATTTTCGTAGGCTTGGTCATCTATGTCTTCAATATCGGCCATTTCAACAGTCTGCATTAACATGACGGAAACCTCTGCTAGGACTACTCCTATGATTAATATTTGACCACCAACACACTTTTGTCAAAATTCGTTTTATCATAAGAACGGATAATTGAAATTCCACTAAACGCTAAGCGCTGTTATCACTGCCTCCGCTCCCTATACCAATGACATTAATAACAAGATCTCCGACCATATTTTTTTCAACGGACCACCGCACTTGCCATTGATTTACCGCCATGATGTACACGCGACCATCGACATCCACTTGATACTGTGGCCGCGGATCTTGTTCCAACATTTGCTCCACCAGAAGACGTAAATCTTCCCCACCAAACGTTAAACACGTCGCCAAGGCCTGCTCATTAAAAATCACAGGCACTTTGCCAGGCAAAGTCTCAGCAAATGAGTTTTTCGCGTCCGGCAATGCATCCGCGTAAGGCACATAGGGTTTTATATCGACAACGGGTGTTCCCTCTACAAGATCACCGCCTTGATACTCCACATATAAATGGCCGCCAATTCGCCTTACCCCCAAAAGACGGACGGCAGACAAGCCCAGGGCATTGGGGCGGTAGGGCGAGCGGCTGGCAAATACCCCAATGCGTGCATTGCCCCCCAATCGCGGCGGCCGGATTTTAGGGCGCCAACGCTTATCGCGGTTTTGATGGAAAATAAATTGCAGCCAAATATGGGTGCATCCCTCCAAGCCGATAAAGGCGTCTTCCACATTACAGGGAGGCAATAACCGGACTCTGCCTCGCGCCGCTGACACCAAATTTCCCTGCCTCGGTGTCCCAAACTTTTCTTTAAAGTTGGATTCAACAACTCCGATTGCCGTTATGTTAAATTCATGGTCTACGGGCGTTTTTATTTCACTCACGTATGGATACCCTGTCAAAGTCAAATCGGGATGCTGTTCAAACGCGTTGCGTCAATAGACCAAACAAGCGCAGTGAATTTTGCTGAATCTGTTCAGCAAGTACTGTGCGATCGACTTGCAACAACTCCGCTAAGGTATCCAACACAAAGGGTAGAAATGCAGGCTCATTGCGATTGTGCTTAGCTCGACTCGGCAGATTATGGGGGGTTAAAAACGGGGCATCGGTTTCAATGAGCAAACGCTCTTGCGGGATATGACGTACCAGTTCGCGCAGCTGCTGGCCTCGTTTGCTATCGCACAGCCAGCCGGTTATACCAATGTAGCAACCCAATTCCACATAGGCCTCCATTTCGTCGCGAGTACCGGTGAAGCAGTGCACCACAGCACCAGCCACACGGCTTATATAATCCTGCAGTATGCTAGAAAAATCCTGATGAGCGTCACGCTGATGCAGAAAAAGTGGCTTTTGAACATCTTGGGCGAGCTGCAGTTGAGCTTCAAAACAATGACGCTGCTGGTCTCGCGGAGAAAAATCGCGGTTGTAATCCAACCCGCATTCCCCCACAGCAATGACGAGCGGATCCCCCAGGAGCGAAATCATTTCGGCTCGACTGTGCTCGCTCCACGTTTTTGCATCATGAGGGTGCACACCCGCCGTGGCACTTAAAAAATTGGGGTATTGCCTTGCGAGTCGTAACGCCTCTGTACTGGCATGAATCGATGTGCCAGTCACCATAATGTGCGCAACATCGGCTTGCTGAGCTCGAGCCATTACGGCATCCAGATCCGATTTAAACCGGTGATTGGTTAAATTTGCTCCTATATCAATTAACATCTGCGTCCCTCAAGTCTATACATTTCATAAATTCCTACTATTTTTTTCGGCAGGGGCGAATTAACGTCATTCACAACCCAATGATCGGAAATTTTACCATATACTATTTGGACACCATTCTTGCCCGGCCTGACTCCATGACTGATATTTCCA
>JBNKFP010000080.1:0-11587 GCA_050289365.1 Cellvibrionaceae bacterium
GCGTTAACCGAGTCCGTGCAGAGGTTATGGCTACCGCACAAAATTACGAGTCAGTGTTGCTTGAAAGTCTCACATTGGTGGTCCAGTTGCGGAATATGTTAAAAGGTAACCGCACCAATTTGGCGCTGGCCTTTACTCTGGCGGATGTGAAGTCGCAATTGGATGAGCTGTTTTACCCCGGTTTTTTATATGAGAGTCGCGGCGTTTGGTTTGAGCATTATCCTCGCTATCTGAAAGCCCTCATTGCGCGTATGGAAAAAGCCCCCTTGGATGTTCGAAAGGATAAGATTCATATGGATATGGTGAGGGTGGTTTGGCAGCGTCACGTGGATCGACTTGAAAAAGAGGGTATTCAGAATTATCAGATCAATAGGCTTTGGCGGCAGTATCGTTGGATGATAGAGGAATATCGCGTCTCTTTGTTCGCGCAAACGCTTAAAACCCTGATGCCGGTATCGGCTAAACGTTTAGAAAAGTTGTGGCAGGAAGCGACAGGTTAATTATCTATTTGCTTCCTAGGCATATGTGTATAAAATTCTTTTTTGCTGTCATATAACTGTCACAAAGCAGAAATATAGTGGCCAGCAATTTAAAACATACCTGTCACGGTCGTGTCGGTATTCAATAATGGCGTCATATGTTTTAAATTGACGCCAGATTTACCTTAGGAGAAACCATGAAACGTAAATTAAGTATTGCTATTGCTTTGGCAACTTTGGCGCCTGCGGTGGCCTTTTCTGAAGTCAATTGGTACGGGAAAGCGAGTGTTACTTTGGAAAACGCAAACATGGGTGATGATTCAGTTATCCGTTTGTTGAGCAATGCATCTCGTGTTGGTTTGAAAGGCAGTGAAGAACTTTCTGATGGCTTAAGTGCTATCTATAAAATGGAATATGAAGTCACCGTTGATGACGGAACAACGTTTTCACAACGTAACATATACCTGGGTGTGAAAGGTGGATTTGGTCAAGTTATCGCCGGTAACTTCGATACACCAACCAAGTCTGCGCAAGGTAAAGTAGATCAATTCAATGATCTGAGCGGTGATTTAAAGAAAGTGATTTCTAAGAACGACAACCGCGAAGCAAATTCTGTAATGTACTCTGCGCCAAGTTCCGCCCCAGTAGGCTTTAATTTGGCTTATATTGCTTCAGAAGAAGACGGAGTAGATGCAGGCATTTCAACTTCTGTCACCTTTTCTAACGACACCTTGTATGCAGCTGTTGCCTATGACCAGGACGTTGAAGAAATTGATTCAACCAATGTTCGTGCTGTTTTCGTCGGCACTTTCGGTCCAGCGCAAATCGGTGCTATGTATGAATCATTTGATGCGGATTCGGCTGGGGAAGCAAAAGATGGCATGTTAGTGTCCGCTGCATTTAAAGTTAGTGATAAGGCGACTCTTAAGGCGCAATTCGGCACTTCTGATCAGGTTAAGGAAGGCGGCGAGACCATCAGTGTGGGTGCGGATTTCAAATACACCAAAAATGTTAAGTCTTTTGTGTACTACACCATGAATAGTGCTGATAACGATGCAATCGACGATGATTACCTCGGCGTTGGCATGGAAATGAAATTTTAATATCCCTCTCTTGTTAGCAATTTGCCCGCTGCGTCTGCTATTGGCGCAGCGTTTTTTACTTTGCACTCCTTCTATTCTCCTTAGCCGCTCAAAATTTTGATATCCATCCTGCATTGATCGCTTAGGTTAAAGGTGTCTTCAAGCTGGCGCCCGTTTTGCACCTAGGTTAGTGATCGTCCGTTGAGCCTTGCGTTTTCTTAATAGAATCCATAACTTGCTTTATATCTTCATCCCTAGGCCTGCGACGGGCCAAGCGCTGCATGGTCGTCACAGTGAGGCGCAATTGGTGAACAAATCTGCGGCAGTTAGAGCACAGCATGAGGTGCAGATACCAGGGGAGCTTTTGGTACCAACGCAATCTGTTGTCTACCAGCTCACTTGCATGGTGGGCGATGTCTTTGCATTTCAACATGTGCCCGTCTCCTCGTAGTGTGCTATGACTTGCATTAGTTTGACCCTGGCTCGATGCAGTAGAACTCGAGTATTAGAGTCAGATAGCATCAAAATGTTACAAATGGCGTCGAGGCTGGCTTGTTCTATGTCGCGTAAACAGAAAACAGCCCGTTGCTGGTCGGGTAGCAGGGATAGGGTTTTATTGATGCAATGTTGCAGTTGGGTTTGAGACAGCAGTTCATCTGGGCTGTCATTGTGCCAGCTGGTGACGGGAAAGCGCCAGTGGCCGCTGTCGTCAAACTGGTAGCGCTCCAAAGGGTCGGCACCGCCGTCATCTCGCTCCAGGGATACAGTGCGGGACTCTTTTTTTAACCGGGTCTTTGCCAAGTTACTGACAATGGAGTAGAGCCAGGTTTTTAATGCGCTACGCTGCTCAAAGTTCGGCAGGGCTTTGTAGGCCGACAGCCAGCTTTCCTGTACCACTTCTTCCGCAATGCTTTCTCCAACAATGGATCGCGCAACGGTGACCAGGGTAGTGTGTTGCAGTTTAACCAGAGCTGAGAAGGCAGCGTGGTCCTGGCGCTTTAAGCGAGCGATAAATTCTGGATCCCCAATGTTGGGGGAGTCGGTATCCAGCACCTCAGAATCAATCATAATCAATGGCTTGCGCAGATGTTAATGGAGGCGCGAATACTAGCATGATCTCGCCGCTCTGGGATTTCGCTTCTGTCGTGGGTTCCTTACGGTCGCTACCAGTAGCTCACGCGCTCATCCAGCTCAGGTCTTTTGCGTTCCTCGGGTGGGGTTGTAAAGCTGCCAAAATATAAAAATCCGGCTACATTGTGCGCAGGATCCATGGCCAATAGTTTTTTGACCCCTTCGCTGTAGCTGTACCACTCGGTTAACCACTGGCCACCGAATCCCATGGCGGTGCCTGCCAGCAGCATATTCTGACAGGCTGCGCCGACGGACATGACCTGCTCCCAAACGGGGATTTTGATGTGTTCAGAGGCCGTGGATATGACCGCAATTACCAGCGGGGCACGCATCAGTAGCCCGCGTTGAAATTCCAGCATAGCGTCCGATGCATTGGGGTTTTCCTGTAGGAACACTTCTGCTAATTGCTCGCCAAACGTTTGCCTGCGATCGCCCTGAAAAATCACGAATCGCCAGGGGCCCAACTTGCCGTGATCGGGAACGCGATGGGCGGCGCGCAGTATCAATTGCAATTGCTCTTCACTGGGGCCGGGTTCGACCATATCTTTCGCCATAACCGAGCGACGGCTCAATATCAGGTCAACAAAACTCATAAGTGACATCCTGGGTGCAATGGGAATGTCGCAAAGCATACCTTTTATTGCGCGCGACTTCACCTGCCGGGAGAGTTGAGCCTGAGCTTAGGTTATAATGCCGCTCTTTTATCTTTGGCGTGGCAATTTAGGAGAGAGAATGACCGTCCGCACCCGCATTGCACCATCCCCCACAGGCGACCCTCACGTTGGTACCGCTTACATCGCGCTATTTAATTACTGTTTTGCCAAACAACACGGTGGTGAATTTATATTGCGCATAGAAGATACGGATCAAGCTCGCTCTACTGCTAAGTCGGAGCAGGCTATTTTGGATTCCTTGCGCTGGTTGGGGCTCGATTGGGCGGAAGGGCCTGATGTTGGTGGGACTTATGGGCCTTATCGCCAAAGTGAGCGCAGAGAGATTTACGCTCAGCATGTACAGCTCCTGCTGGATTCAGGCTTTGCATTTCGATGTTATCGAACAGCGGAGGAGTTGGATCAGCTGCGGGCTGAGCGTAAGGAGCAAGGCTTGCATACGGCTCTCAAGCCATCGGATTTACGATTGCCTGATGATGAGCAAGCCCGGCGGGCAGCGGCAGGAGAGCCCTATGTTGTGCGCATGGTGGTACCTGAAGAAGCGGGGCCCTGCCCAGTGAATGACCTGCTGCGCGGTCCAATCGAGCTGGACTGGAGTCAAGTTGATGCCCAAATTTTGCTGAAATCAGACGGCATGCCTACGTACCACTTGGCCAATGTGGTCGATGATCATCTGATGGCAATTACCCATGTAATCCGCGGAGAGGAGTGGATTAATTCAGCTCCTAAGCATCTATTACTTTACCAATACTTTGGTTGGCAAGCCCCGGTACTGTGTCATTTGCCGCTGCTGCGCAACCCGGATAAGACCAAGCTCAGTAAACGCAAAAATCCCACCAGCATTCTCTATTATCAGCGCATGGGCTACTTGCCAGAAGCCCTGTTGAATTACCTTGGTCGCATGGGTTGGTCCATGCCAGATGAAAGTGAAAAATTCAGTCTGACGACGATGCAAAATAATTTTGATATTCAGCGAGTCTCCTTGGGCGGTCCCATTTTCGACGTGGAGAAATTAAATTGGCTTAACGGACTTTGGATTAGAGAGGATCTTGATGCTGCGGGGCTTGCCCAGCGCCTGCACAACTGGGCTTTAAATCAAGAAAACCTGTTGGCCGTTATCCCCCATGTGCAGCGTAGAATGAACACCTTGAGTGATTTTATGCCTTTGGTCGGGTTCATGTTGTGCGGGGCATTGCCCATCACCAAAGAGTCCTTTGCCGGTGGGAAATTGGGTGAGGAAGATACGTTAAAAGTGCTGCAGTTTATCTCCTGGAAGTTGGAAAGTCTCAGTGAGTGGAACAAAGATCTGATTTTCAGTGAGCTGAAAGCCATAGCTGATGCTATGGGTATAAAAATGAAAGACTTTATCGCCCCGGTATTTATTGCGATTGCCGGCACTACCTCATCCATTTCAGTAACAGATTCCATGGGATTGATTGGGCCAGATCTGTCTAAGGTGCGTATACGCCAAGCCATTGATGTGCTTGGTGGTGTTGGTAAAAAAGTCGCCAAGCGGCTAGAAAAAGAGTACCAAGCGCTTGCGCGCTGTGCCGCAGAGTCAACCGAGGCATAAAGTGAATATGAGTGGCTTTTGGCGATGGCAGCGGGCGCCCAGGAAAGCGCACGGCGGATTCGTCAAATCCAACCATCAAACACAGTTGACAGGAGCAGCGCATCTCCCTAAAATGCGCGCTCCTTGTGAATGACCCAGTTCACCAAAGGCAGATTTTGGGGCTTTAGCTCAGCTGGGAGAGCGCAACACTGGCAGTGTTGAGGTCAGCGGTTCGATCCCGCTAAGCTCCACCAAATAAAGAACCCTCGCTCGTCAGAGCGGGGGTTTTTTATTTGTCCGTAGGTCGGCTAAGCGCAAGCACGGCCCGACAACATAAGAGCCTGCAAAGCCTTTCCCAGCCTACTTCAGCCGGTGTAATTGGGACTTTAGCGCGTCTACTACAGTTTGCAATATTGCGATACGCGCCCAGCGTTTATCCGTTGCCGCGATCAGGTGCCATGGTGCTGAAGAAGTGCTGGTGCGAGAGATCATCTCATTGGCGGCCTGAGTGTAGGCGGGCCATTTTTCTCGATTGCGATAATCTTCCTCGGTAATTTTATGATTTTTGTAGGGTAATCGTTCTCGCTCTTGGAAGCGCTTCATCTGTTCGTCCGGATCAATTTGCAGCCAGAATTTGCAGATAACCATTTTGTGGCCGACCAACTGATCTTCAAAGTCGTTAATCTCGTAATAGGCCCTTTGCCACTCCCTATCTGCAGCCAACCCTTCTACACGCTCAACTAAGACGCGGCCATACCAGGATCGATCAAAAATCGTGATACGGCCAAAGCGCGGTAAGTTCCGCCAGAAGCGCCAAAGGTAATGGTATTTCTTTTCTTCCTGGGTGGGTGCTGCAATCGGTATGACTCGGTAATCTTCAGCAAATAAAGCTCTGGTAATGCGGCGAATTGCGCCACCTTTGCCTGCCGCATCGGCGCCTTCAAACACTAATACAGTGGAAAATTGATCGCGCGCTTCTATCGCTAATTCATTTAACTCTGCCTGCAACTTGGCAAGTTGAAGCTTGTAATCAGATTTGTCGAGTTTCACCGATAAATCCATAGCATCTAACGCACCCATCGCTGGGCTACTAAAGGCGTGTGGAGGAGATTCGGGTTTGCTATCCGTGACCCTCGGGGTGCACGCCTTTAGTGTTGTGAGAATTTGCTGTGTAATGGAGATATTGCGGAAGTTTTTATCCGTAGCTTCCACTATATGCCATGGGCACGTCGCAGTACTGGTTTCTTTCACCAGCCGTTCCGCCGCAGTTAGTGTGTCATCGTAGTGTTCATATATTTCCCAGTCTTCCTGGCGTATATAGGGTTCACTGTGCGGATGTTTTTTGGCTTTTTTGAGTTGTTTTTTGACTTCGGATCGAGGGACATGAAGCCAGAATTTAAGCACTGTGGTGCCGTTGTCAGTCAAAGTTTTTTCTAATGCTTGGATATGGCGAATTCTTCGGGAAAAGATTTCTGCAGTTCCTTCGGAGGATAGGCGTTCACGCAGAGCTTGCATAGGCCACGCTCCCAAAAAGCAGCCTATACGCCCCTTTGGCGGCAAGCATTGCCAGTATCGCCAATAAGATGGATACTCTTTCTCGTATTTTGTGCGTGGTAAAAATACTTGTGTATGCAAGTAACGAGCATCCATCCACTCGTGCAGCATGTCTAAGGTTTCGTTTACGCTTTTGCGATCATTCCCGGTTAAAAGAATCAGTACGGATGTATTCGAGGAGCGCAAATTATATTGGCCATTGACTAAGTCAACACGAATGCCTTCAACTTGCTTTTCGTATTCATCCTTCGAAAGTGCATTGCCAATTTCAAACACGCTGAAGGGCGTAAACGAATTTTTGGTCATATCTCAAGTCCTAGGGATCAATGCATTCAAAGAGGTAGCTTAGTTCAGTATACCGATTTTAAAAACAAGTATTTTGAGCAGGATGGCTTTAATGTAATTGCCGATTGCCCAACGGTAATGCCCAATAAATCATATCAGCGAAACTGGCGAATATCACATATCCTGCAGTCGCTGTTCAATTTTATGCTGCAATAGGTTCAGTAGCCAGGACGCGACAATAAAATCGTTTGTGGAGTAGGGCGTCCCGGTTTTTCGAAATGCGCTAAATCAAACTTAACAAATTGAGCGGATAATAAAGAGTGAAGCAATGAAACTAGTCTATACCCATGACAATCGCATTTTGGTTGAAAATGCAAAAAATGTCCTTGAGCAAAATGGAATTAATGTTTTTTTAAAAAATGAATTTTTGGAGGCCGGCATTGGCGAGCTTTCTGCGGTGGATACCTGGCCTGAACTTTGGGTGCAACACGATGAAGATGTTAGTCGAGCGAAAGAGATTATCGCCAAATTAATGGACAGTTTGGAAGGTGAGCTATGGATTTGCTCTGTTTGTGGTGAACAGAATGAGCCTTCGTTTGAAGTTTGCTGGCAATGTGGCCAAGACCGCGGCTAAGTTTTTTGGGTACAATGGGTGTCCATGTCGAAAATTATTTATTGATGTTTGAATTAGCTTTTATTGGTTAGCGCCAAAGCGGTTCCCGCACCCATATAAAGAGCTCCGACGACACCGTTTTGATAGACCTCGAGTCTATCCATTTTTAAGAGAGCGGCAGCTGTGTGGCTAAGGCATGCATAGGCTGAATCGAACAATATAGCCAATAGCCAAAAGGTGATGGAAAGCAAGATAATCTGTGGCATGAATGCAGTGGCAGGGCTGGCGAATTGTGGTAAAAAAGCACTAAAAAATAAAATGGTCTTCGGGTTAGTGAGAGATACCCAAAAGCCTCTCTGAAACGACCCTGTCGCGCTTATATCCCTGGGTTTTGTGCCACCTATGGCTAGCCAATGTTTGCAACCCAGGTATACAAGATAGGTTACACCAAGCCATTTTAGCCAAATAAAACCAGAACTTAAAAGGGTAACCAAGTAACCGGTGCCCAGGGCTGCGATTAATAATTGTACTGCCATTGCGCAACTGGTGCCGGCAACGGTTTGTAAACCGCGTTTTCTGCCGTGGGCGATACTGGTGGAAACGATGACCAGTACATTGGGGCCGGGTATCACAATCAGACCCGCTGAAATGAAAATAAAAGTCAAATATCCCATACCGCAATTTCCAGTGGCTTAAACAATGCGTGTCTGGCAAGGGTTTTACCCTTTGTGCTTACTCTGGTCAAGCTAATGTACAATGCGCAATTTACGGAGATTTCTGTGGCACTTAACGCGACGATTTACAAATTCACTATAGCCTTATCGGATCTCAATAGAAATTTGTATGAGTCCTTCGCTCTGACCGTGGCGCAACATCCATCAGAAACCCACGAGCGCATGTTGGCCAGGATTATTGCCTACTGCTGCCACTATTCATCGGACTTGGAGTTTACCAAAGGTTTGTCAACGCCAGAAACTCCCGATATTTGGCAGAAAAGTTTAGATGGTCAAATATTGCAGTGGATCGAACTGGGTGAACCCGCTTTCGATAAAGTGAAAAAGGCCACGCGTCAGGCACAATCCGTCAAGGTATACAGCTATAGCGGTAAATCTGACGTATGGTGGGGGCTCGAGCAGAACAAATGGAAGTCATTGCGATTACAGGTTATACAGCTGCCTTGGGCTGTTCTGGTGGACATGACGAAATCCATCGAGCGCACCATGTCGCTGGCCGTTACTCTGTCTGAAGGCTCCATTTATGTGGATACGGGCACACATCATTTTGAGCTGGAACCTGTCGTTTTACGGGAAGCGTAACGCCTTAAATCGTATTTGTGTATATATCAGGTGATCTGAGAGCTTTTTAATCAGTATGATCAGGCGTATTTGAGGAATTTTGGGTTAAATTTGGCAATGTAACGCGGTGAGTCGCCTATCGGCTCGGCAATTGCTCCTGCATTGCCCATCCCCGACATCCATGTCGGGGTTACACGTCGCAGACACGTAGGGTGGGTAAGCCGATAGGCGCCTCCCACGCGTTCAAATACAAACCCCCTGGCACAAAGCCACGCAAGAACAAGCCACGCGTTCAAATGCAAACCCCCCAGCACAAAGCCACGCAAGAATAAGCCACGCGTTCAAATGCAACCCCCCTGGCACAAAGCCACGCAAGAATAAGCCCCGCGTCCCAAAGCCAATCCTGGGCCCCAAGACTCGGAAGAATAAGCTACAAGCATCAATCTCAATCTCAAAACATATCGATGATGGATCTTATCCCATATGTGTCTTACCTGTGTAACTTGCATATTCGCAAACAATAAGACGAGTTGCCTGGACCATAACAAAGGACATTCCTATGAATAAGATCTATAACTCTCATACCTATACCCGTGCAACAGTGGGGCTCAAATTTCGAAAATGGGCGCTACTCGGTTTGGTCTCCAGCGCCTTGGGCGCCTGTGGTGGCGCCGGCAATCCAATAGACGGGTCTATGCCCGTATCCGATATTCATTTTAAAGACCCAATGCTAGAGCAATGTGTTACAGAGACCTGGAAAAAAACCGTGGCAGAGGTAACGGAATTGGTATGTCCCGGTGTGACCAACACCACTGGGCTCGAGATGCTAACCGCACTGACATCGTTGCAGCTAAGTTCACCCTCTCTAGCAACCGTGGACCTTTCTGCCAACACTGCGCTCAAAGAACTGACCTTGGCTTTCCCCTTGTTGGAAGAACTCAATCTATGGCAAAACAAGCAGTTAAGTGAGCTTACAATATCTAATGGGTGGCTTAGCCAATTGGATTTAACCAATAATCAATATTTGACTCACTTGATCATTCACGACAATCAGTTGGGGGTTCTGGATTTGTCTGGTAATCCAAGATTGGCGTTGTTGAGCATCGTCAATAGCAACATTGAAACCCTGGATTTGACCGCCAATCACGATCTTGCCAAATTGCAATTGAACGGCAATCCAATAATGGATTTGGATCTGTCTCAAAATACGGCGCTCTTGCAGGCGAATCTGAATGAAAATTTATTGACTTGGGTGGATTTGAGTGCTGCGACTTCGCTTACCCATTTGGGTCTTCACAGTAATCAGCTGACCAGCATCAATGTGAGCAATAATCCGGATTTAAGCGTATTGGATTTGAGTTACAACGAACTTACCGATGTGAACCTAGCAAACAATACGAAATTGACAGAGTTAAGCCTGTACTCGAATGACCTGGACTGTGACATCAGCGCACAAGTTCGCCAGCAATCTCCAGACCTAGTCACTTTGATCATTGATCAGAATTTGCCGAGTTGTTTGACTAAGGACTTTAGAGACGAAAGTCTGCGCATGTGCGTCGAAGACAGGGGCCAAGATTTAGCGAGCATAACCAAGTTGACCTGTGCGGATGTAACGGAGTTTTCTGG
Organism: Cellvibrionaceae bacterium; assembly: GCA_050289365.1. GTDB lineage: Bacteria > Pseudomonadota > Gammaproteobacteria > Pseudomonadales > Cellvibrionaceae > JBNKFP01. The sequence continues at coordinate 10,289 of JBNKFP010000080.1, forward strand.
GCTGGAAAAGCTTCCCGCTTTAACCGATCTTGAAATTCATAACAGCAAAGCAACAATGATTGATTTGTCGGCCAATACCGCATTGAAATCCCTCTACTTAGACGCACCCCAGTTAACCAGTTTAGATCTGTCGTCCAATAAGTATTTGAGTTCACTGTTGATTGGCTACAGTGCCATTGAATCATTGGATCTGTCTTCAAATACTTGGTTAAGTGATTTAGGTATTCTATCCAGCGAATTAATGGATCTGGATTTGAGCAATAATATATTGTTGTCTAAATTGGATATTGAAAATTCTCAAATTGGTGTATTAGACCTGACGAAGAATATAGCCCTCACTAACATCAAATTAATCAACAACCCAGTGTGGGAATTGATGTTGCCCTGGGACAGCGTGACCAATTCAGTGACGAATTTGGAGATCGACAAGAGCAAGCTGTCGAGTTTGGATGTTTCTAAAAGTAAAGCCTTACAGTCCTTAACGATTGCAAACAGCAGTCTTAAGTCGTTGTCATTGACCGGCTTAAATTACCTTGACAACTTGAATGTTAAAGGCAATCAGTTAACCACAATGAACTTATCCGGCAATGGCTATTTAAATGATGTTAATTTGGCGAATAACAAAATTCAGACGATCAGTTTTCCCAGTAATAACATGATCAGCAAATTGGATTTGAAAAATAATGGCTTAATGAACGTTAACTTGGCGGCTGCTACCAATTTGCAATGGTTGGGGATAACCGGCAATTCATTACTGTGTGCGGATGTAGAGTGGATTAAAAAAGAACATCCTAATCTAATGGATTTTCAAGAACCTGGCTGCTTGAAAGAACGCTCCGGTCGTCTAAGCGATGTCCGAATTCCAGACTATGCCTTGTCGCACTGCATTTTGAATAGCAATCAATTGATGATTGAAGATTTAACATCTCTCGATTGTTCTAGTCAGGCAGACGCAATCACCGATGTTGCTGGGTTACAGCTGTTGACTTCTCTGGCTAATTTGAACTTATCAAACAATAATTTTAGCCAGATGACGACTTTAGATTTGAGTGCAAACGAACATTTGTGGGACTTGACCGCCAACAATGCGCGCATTGCAAACATCGAAATGCCGATGTCTCACTATTTGAAGCGCGTGAGCTTGCATAATAACCCATTAAACTCTATTGATCTTTCCCATAATCCAGGGCTGGAGAGCTTAGATGTATCCTTTGGCTTGCTCGCCGAAATTGATACCAGTGCCAACCAGAATTTGACTACATTAAACATTCATAGAAATAACATAAAAATGTTGGATGT
>JBNKFP010000081.1:0-11570 GCA_050289365.1 Cellvibrionaceae bacterium
ATTTAATGGCGACTCGTCTGTTTGACGACCGATTGGCGGTTATTGCCCGCAACGGGCATCCGCTGCAAGGTAAAGCTGAACTGAATATCTCCCAATTGATGGCTTTTCCTTGGGTCCTGCCTGCAACCAACAGCCCTTCGCGGCACATATTTGACCAGCTTCTCGAACGGGAGCAAATACAGCTTTCCGGTAACATTGTGGAAACCAGTTCGCTGTCCAATGTTCGAGGTTTATTGTTAGAAAGTGATCGTTTAGCACTGTTGTCTGAACACCAAATTCTCTATGAAAAAAAACATGGTTTGTTAATTGCTTTGCCGCTGGAACTAAAGGGTTCATATCGACCCATTGGCTATACTCTTCGAGTGAATACGCCATCCTCTCCGGCTGCAGAATTGTTTATACAGTACCTAAAAAAAGTAACGGAATCATTGGTTATTAATAGCTAGTCGCGAAAACCATTAGCTTGTTACAGTATTGCAATTGCTGCGTTTTAAACAAACTTACATTGCCTTACATCGACGTAAAATTCACGCGTACAGATGGGGAAATCCACCATTTTTTGGCGCGATTATTTTCATTCTGCGTGTCAGAAAAATCTTTTACCCATCACAATATTGATACTTAAAGTCATTTTAAATAACACTTACTTGCAATCGGGTTTAAGTTCCGACTCGCCAATTTAGATATTTTCTAATTGAGTAAAACACTCTCCTTATCATTTTCTGTGGAGCATTTTTAAGTGTGGAATTTGTCACTGTTATTCATCTACCAAACAAGATAGTATGTGTTACATACTAATAATTTTTACTCTCTAAAAGGTGAGCGACATATGGACACTAAACCCGTTGTGCAAACAAGCAAAGCTCCGTTCCGCGCCGACCATGTCGGTAGTTTATTACGCCCTCCTGAGTTACTCGCCGCCCGTGAACAATACAGTCAAGGCAAGCTTTCCGTAGAGGCACTGCACGACGTTGAAGATAGTGCCATACGCCAAGTTGTTAAATTACAGGAAGATGTGGGCCTAAAATCCATCACAGATGGCGAGTATCGTCGTTTCATTTTTCACATGGATTTTTTATCCAAATTACAAGGGGTAGAAGAACGTGGTGGCATTGCCACAAAATTTCACAAAAAGGACGGTGCGGAAGTGGATTATGCGCCACCCCGGCTTGAGGTGGTGGGCAAGTTGCAACACGTTCGAGGTATTCAATGGGATGATTTTAATTTTCTGCAGTCGGTAACGACTCAGACGCCAAAAGTGAGTATACCTTCTCCTACCATGGTGCATTTTCGTGGTGGACGCAAAGGGATTAGTGAAATAGCCTACCCTAACATGGACGATTTTTTTCAGGATTTAGCTCAGTGCTATAGGACCGAAATCGCCGGCTTGTACCAAGCGGGTTGTCGCTACCTGCAATTGGACGATACCAATCTCGCTTATTTGTGTGATCCAGCCCAGCAACAGGCTGCGCGCGAGCGTGGCGAAGATCCATCGCTTTTGCCCGTCACCTATTCACAGTTAATTAACGATGCCATTCGTGACTGTCCGGATGATATGACCTTGGGGATTCATCTTTGTCGCGGTAATTTTCGCAGTGCCTGGATTGCGGAAGGTGGCTATGACCCGATCGCTGAAGTGCTGTTTAACAATATCAATGTCAACGCTTTTTTCCTGGAATATGACGATGAGCGTTCTGGTGATTTTGCTCCCTTGCGCTTTGTGCCAAAAAATAAAAAGGTCGTGCTGGGATTGGTCAGCAGTAAACAGGCAAAATTGGAAACCAAAGCGGAGTTGATAACGCGTATTGAAGAGGCGGCGAAATATGTCGATATTGATCAACTTTGTTTGAGCCCTCAATGTGGTTTTGCGAGCTCTGCCTATGGCAATGACATAACGGTTGATGATCAAGTGGCAAAATTGCGTCTTATTGTTGAGGTTGCACAAGAGGTGTGGGGCGAATCTTAAAAAACAACTTTTATTAGCTCACCGTATTTTTCAAAACAACCCATACTCAGTGAGAGCCGCATTTGAACAGTCCAATTGAAATACTCGAAAAAAGGCCCATGACTGGGTTGCAGATCCTGGTTGTGGCATTAGCTGTGGGACTCAACGCACTCGATGGATTTGATATTCTGTCGATCAGTTTTGCATCGCCGGGAATTACTGCAGAGTGGGGAATCAATCGCGCTGAGCTTGGTATTGTTCTATCGATGGAATTGATTGGGATGTGTGTTGGTTCCATCGCCTTGGGTGGCTTGGCCGATAAAATCGGTCGTCGAAGGACGATACTGGGCTCGCTGGTGGTGATGAGTTTGGGAATGTTTATGGTGACAGAAGTAAAAGGAATTTATGATCTGTCTCTGTGGCGGGTGATTACGGGTTTTGGTATAGGCGGTATGCTGGCTGCAATCAACCCTATGGCCGCCGAATTTAGCAATAAAAAATGTCGGAATATCGCACTATCTCTGGTTGTTATAGGCTATCCTTTGGGGGGTATTATTGGTGGGACGGTTGTAGTGCCTTTGCTCAAGGATCACGACTGGCGTTCGGTGTTTTATCTGGGGGCCGGCTTTACCTTTCTATTTATTCCGTTAGTCTATTTTTGGATGCCCGAGTCCATTCACTGGCTATTAAAAAAACGACCAAATAATGCGTTTGAACGTATTAATCATGTGTTGCACAGTTTGCGCCATGACACGGTCACGGCTTTGCCTGCGGTAGATCCTATGGCAGGTAAAAATAAGTCCGCGTCATTATTTGATATTTTCAGTGCTAAATTAATTGTTGCCACTCTCATCGTGACTCTGGCATATTTTTTCCATATAACGACGTTTTATTTTATTCTAAAGTGGGTTCCCAAGATTGTAGTGGATATGGGTTTTGCGCCTTCGTCAGCTGCTGTCGTTTTGACCTGGGCCAATGTAGGCGGTGCGCTTGGTGGCGTGTTATTTGGCCTGTTGGCAACGCGGTTTAATTTGAAGAAATTAACCATAACGATACTCTTTGGGTCTGTTGGAGCCATAGCGGTTTTTGGTCAAAGTCCTCACAGTATATTGGCACTGTCTCTTTTCGCCGCAATGGGCGGATTTTTTACCAATGCCGGTATAGTCGGGTTATATTCCATATTTGCTTACGCTTTCCCAACCCATGTACGTGGTTTTGGTACCGGATTTGCTATCGGTATTGGCCGCGGAGGTGCCGTCATTTCACCCATGATTGCAGGATTTTTGTTTAATGCGAATGTGGTGCTAGCGATTGTTGCTGTCGTAATGGGAGTTGGTTCTTTGCTTGCCGCAATAGCGCTGATGTTTCTAACCTTGTCGCCGAAACAGAATATTTCTGGCGACGAATAAAATAACGGTAATCGATGAAAATGGATTACCGTTATTTATTGCTCATCTCTAGAACTGCGTAATGCAGTTCCTTCGCATAGAGGGCCTTTAAGTCCGCATTGCGGTTGTCCTGAATTGCTCTCGCATTCAATGAACCTTTGTCTGTGATTTCATGTTTATCCAGCGAGAGAGCAAGGGTTTGCAATGAAATCCGGACTACTCGGTTTGAACTGCCATAGGCCAGATGGCCAAAACTGTCCAACAATTGTTGGAACGCACTCCTGACGATGATGTGGTTTATGACTTGCTCTTCATTCAATTGCGCGGCTTGAGCCGAATCGGATATGAGTTGGCGACAATTTTCGAAATCTGGAAAGACCAGTGCGGTAATAAAAGGTTGATCGCGACCACAGATTACAACGTCTTTTACAATGGTACCAAAGTGGTTAAGAAAAGACGCGCGCAGCGGGCCAGAACTGACCCAGGTGCCGGAGTTGAGTTTGAAATCCTCACTGATTCTGCCATCAAATACCAATCCTTTCTGGGGATCTGATTCATCTGCAAACTTAACCGCATCACCGGTGCAGTAAAAGCCATCCTCGTCAAATGATTTGGCGGTTAATTCGGGGTTGCGCCAATAACCAGGGGTAACATTGTCCCCGCGAAATCGAATTTCTTGTTTGTTACCGATGGTTTTCAATTTTACTTCGACACCGGGCAGCGGCAGGCCAATCCAACCTGCAAAGCCACCGGGGGCATTGGTAAATAACGCAGCGGGTGCAGTTTCTGTGCAACCGAGGCCGGTTAAAATCATTATTTTTTCGCCGCAGGATTGCAGTGCCAACTCTTCTAATTCATCCCAAACGGGTTGCGAAATACCTGCACCAGCATAAAACAACATTTTGACACGACTAAAAAATAAATCCCTTAGCTGACTGTCTTTGCGTAAATATTTGGCGAGCAATTCAAATCCTTTTGGCACATTAAAATAGACCGAAGGTGCAATTTCTTTTAAATTGTTAATGGTTTGTTGGAATAGAGCGTTGACGGGTTTGCCGTCGTCAATGTAATAGGAGCCACCATTGTAAAGCGCGATACCGATATTGTGATTGCCACCAAAAGTATGGTTCCAGGGGAGCCAGTCCACTAATACAGGATTATCCTTCAGAAACGGATAGGTCTGAGCCATCATTTGTAAATTTGATGTTAACATTTTATGGGTGTTGATAACGGCTTTGGGAGACCCGGTAGAGCCAGAAGAAAATAGAAACTTCGCGATTGTGTCCGGCCCAACAAGGGTACGATACTTGCGATCAAGGTCTGCGTCTATAGGTGTATTGACTAAATCGTCAAAAGCAATGCAAGGATAATTTTCTATTGTGCCAACACAGGAGAGCAGCACAGTATCCTTTGCTAATGCCCGAGTGATGGCGCAACTGTATGCCTTAGTCTCTTCCACAAAGACCATGCCAGGCGTTACCAAATCCAGTACGTACTTTAATTTTTTAAAATCTGTTGATGATACTGAATATTGTGGGGAAATCGGTGCGCAGGGAATTCCTACGTACATTGCGGCAAGACTGACCAGAGCGTGATGGATGGAGTTGCCTGAAAGAATAACCAGTGGTCGATCCACCGACAAAGGGAATTGATGTAATCCCGCCGCCAGGTGTTGCACACTATGCCAAGCCTCTTTATAAGACACTTTTCGCCAATGATTGTTATTTGATGGATCTCTTTGGGCTATAAAAGTATGTTCGGGAGTAGTTGCTGCCCACTGTTTGAGGCGTTCAATAATGGTGACAGGGTAGGGTTCCAGTGCCTGCTGAGGGTGCAGCAATAGGGTTTGCTTATCCTTCACTTCGACGTGAGAAGTTAAATCCCCAAGTTCTAAATAGCGATATAGGTTTGTCACTATGCGAGTTAATCCTTAGCTGTTGAATTGGCAAAATCCATCGCAGTTGAGAGCCGAATGGAATTTTGCCTGGCAATGGTATCAACGATGATCAGTCGACTTGGATGTTAGAAATTGTATTTGGCTGACAGATAAAAGTTTCTGGGGCGAGCGTAAATCACTTCGGCATAGCCACTGCTTGTAGTTAGCGAGGAGTTACCGGCCACAGGATAGATTTCATCCGTTAAATTGTTTACACCCAAAGTCACATTCCAGACATCGTTGTTGTCATCGATTTTGACGGAGAAATTGGCCACGGTTACCGCATCTTTTTGTGCAACTTCAATACTGTTGGCTGCGTCAAAGAATTGTTTGTCGGTATAGGAAATATTTAAGCGTGGCGTAACCGTCAATGATTTCATCGTAAATTCGTAACCACCACCGAGGCTCGCTTGCACTTTTGGTGTAAATGGTAATTCATTATCTGGCCCCAAGGTGGCCGTAGCACCAGGTATGTCAGCCACCTCGTGAATACGATTTTCCATGTAACCGAGACTGCCATCGAGAATGAAACGAGACGTTGGAATATAAGTGAATTCCAGTTCCGCCCCTTTAATTGACGACTTACCCGCGTTAAACAAAAGCGGCACTATGCCGACTCGATAGGTAAGTTGCATGTTGTCGTAGTCGGTATTGAAAATGGCCGCGTTCAAGCGAAAATTATCGGTGATATCCGCTTTAAAACCCATTTCGATGGTGACCGCTTCTTCAGAAGCAAACCCCAAAGGAACGGGTCCATCAGCCGGTGTTGCGTTATAGCGCTGGTTAAAGCCACCGCTTTTAAAACCTTCGGCCCAGCTCACATAGCCCATCCAGCGATGATTAAATCGGTACTTAACATTCAGCGAGCCAGTGGTGGCAGAAAAATCCTGTTTGAAAGGTTTTGGGTCAATATTTAATCCTCCAGGAGCGGTGCTGCCCGGATCGGTTTTTACGTCAGTGGGAATGGCAGACGTTGGCAGTGGGTCCTGAGGTGCGAAAACGCCATTGCCATTGTCGATTAGCGGCAGTGGGTCGGCGGCACTGAAGGCGATGATGCGAATGGTTTTTTCTTCCGTGGTATAACGGATACCTGCGCTGATGCTTAAGTCCTCTGTTAGGTCATAGGTCCATTGGGTAAACGCGGCACTGTTCTTATTGTCGAGAGTGGCATCTTGATGGTCCAGCGCGACGGCCCGACCCGGCGCACCTACCACTGGTGGAGCAGCAAAAGGGACTTGTAAGAAGTCCTGTACAGTTTCATCAAAAAAGAACAATCCGACGACGCCATTGTATTTAGCCCCGTCCGCTAACAATTGAATCTCATGGCTGCTTTGATCGGCTTTACTGTCATATTGTGTGCTGAGAATCGTCAGATAAGTATTGTCTGCATCTCGCGACCCATCCCATTCTAGGGTTCGGCTGGCACCGACATATTTTACTGAGAGCGATTCGTTTAGATTGTAGGTAGCTGATAGAGAGAAGCCGCTGTTCTCCGAGTTACTTTCAGCTCGCGAATTGCCACCGTTGGTAAATTCTCCCAATTGATAGGTTGCGTTGTTTGCGCAATTGTAATCCACCACATCGCTTGGTACCGACGGTGGTGGGAATGTGGCTCCTGGACAACCCGCATCAACACTGGCTACGGCGGGAAACACACCATTTTCGTTGACGGCGGCAAAGACAAAGGGTGAACCGTTTTCATCTTCTTTCGAATAGTCTGCTCTGAACACAATATTTAAGGCTTCGGAGGGATGAAAATGCAATCCGGCGTTGAGGGTAAAGGTATTCTCATCTCCCAAATCCAGGCCATCGTATATTCTCGTGACGTAGCCATCTCTTTGGCGACTGCCCAGGGATACTCGTGCGGCCAAATTGTCGGTTAAGGGAATATCAATACCTCCGAAAAATTCTTTCAGGCCCTCATCACCCACTCCGAGTTTTACATTCCCTGCAAATTTATCGCCGGGAGCATTCGATGTCATCAGTACTGCACCGCCAATGGTATTGCGGCCAAAGAGAGTACCTTGTGGGCCTCGTAAAACCTGAACATTGGCAATGTCACGAAACTCCATGGCGCCACCCACTGAGCGGCCCATATAAACGTCGTCAATGTAAATTCCAACGCCGGGATCGACACCGCCTGAGGCGTCAGATTGACCAATACCGCGAATAAATACCTGTGCGGCGCTGTTATTGCCTGATAGGGGGCTGTAACTGGTGAACTGCAAATTCGGTGTGACACTAGCTAATTCCGTGGTGTCGATTATCATGCGGCGGTCCAAACTTTCTGCCGTCATTGCGGTTACTGCCACCGGCGTGTCTTGCAGATTCTCCGTGACTTTTCGCGCTGTGACAAACACTTCATCCAATGCATCGGATGCGGCAAGGGTATTACTGCAAGCAATCGCAATAGCTGTCGCCAAGAGTGTTGGCGCAAAAGATATAGCGGATTTCTTTTCATTTTTTCTTTGAATGCTACTGCCTAAAATTGAAGTCGTCATAAAATTCTCCACTGGGTCGCGAGAGGTTAAGGTATATCCCTAGTAATTTTTGAACAGTCAGTACAAATGCCCGAATCCGCCAAACGGATATTTGTTTGCTGCCTTTTTATAAACAACTTGAATGAGAATGTTCAAACCAACTGCATCGGATACCTGACAACAACTGAAGTCGAGTGCTGATATGGTTTATATGCTATTTTTATTTTTATTTTTAAATGTTTCTAGTTTATGGCGTTGCCCAAATTTCTTAGTTGTTAGAACGTACCTTGTAGAATGCCGATAGCTTTTCCCAACATGGCGCGTCTTTAAAAAACTAACCTAAAGATTAGTTTTTTCGTATTTTTATAGCCTCTACTTTTTAGAAAATTCAATCTAAACATGTTGTTTCGATATGATTTTCTTAATAGAGGCATCAAGCGCTTTTAGTTCAGATGCACTGAGAACCTTGCTGAACTTATCATCGTGCTGCATGACTCTCTTATTGATTTTTGGGAATTCTTTAAGCCCTTTTTTGGAAAGATGCAGCTCGTGAACTCTGCGATCGAATTCCGATTTTTCTTTTGTAATTAAGTCTAAGGTTTCGAGTTTATTAATAATGGCCATTGTCGAAGCTTTATCCATATTCAGTGCTTCGCCTATGGCAATCTGTGATAGCTTTTGATTGGTGGCAATGAGGCTAAAAACCGAAAATTGAACTTGTGTTAAGCCAACAAACTTGCTGAAACCTTTGCTCATGCATCGATCAAGCATGCGAAGCCGATAGCCTAATTTATTTTCAAGAATGGATTTGTCTACGGTTGAGGTCATTTGCCTAAATTCTTTGCTGAGCCATTCATTGCATTAAAGTCACAAAAGTTAAGAGCGTTCACGTTCCCACTGGGTAAGGGTTTTTTCTTCTTTGATCAATTTTTGTAATAACTGCGCCGGTTGCCAATGCATATCGCCATACTTTTTCTGGTATTTCATGATGCCATCATAAATGGTTTGCAAACCTAATTTGTCTGCGTAAAACAATGGACCACCGCGGAACCGAGGGAATCCGTAACCCATTGCCCAGGTCACGTCAATATCGCTGGCTTTAATGGCAACGCCTTCGTCCAAAATATTGATTGCTTCGTTGAGTAGAGGCAAGATGCATCGCTCTATGATTTCTTCTTCGGTGTGGTCTGATCGCTGCGTTATGCCCAGCTGTTCACCCCGTTGCTTTAGCAGCGCGATGGCTTCTTCGTCTACGTAGCGAGTGCGGTCACCGGGTTTATACTGATAAAACCCCTTGCCATTTTTTTGGCCTAGTCTGCCCGCATCATAGAGTGCCTTGGACGCTTGGTAGTAGCTTGGGTCGGGCGGAAATTGATGTGCGTTGACGGTATGGATGTTGACTCCTACGTCGACTCCGGCCATATCAAACACGGCCAAAATCCCCATTGCCATACCAAAACTTTGCAACGCATTGTCTATTTTTTCCGGCGTCGCCCCTTCCAGCGCCATCAACTCGGCTTCCCGCGCATAGCCTTCCATCATGCGATTGCCGATAAATCCATAACAGACTTTAGCTAATACCGGTGTTTTACGAATCGGTTTCGCTAAGCTCATAATGGTTTTGATGGTTTCTGCTGAAGTTGAGTCTGTACGTACCACTTCAAGCAATGGCATAACATTCGCCGGACTGAAAAAATGCATACCGATGACATTTTGCGGTCTCTGTGTAACAGAAGCTATTTCATTGATATCTAAAGTGCTGGTATTGGTCGCTATGATTGTATTTTCTTTGGCGTAGGTTTCAGATTGTTTAATTAAATCTTGCTTTAAAGCCATGTCTTCAAAAACGGCTTCAATGATTAAATCGGCCTCAGCTACGCTTTGAAGTGATAGCTCGCCGCGAATGAATTTCATGCACTGTAGTTTTTGATCGGCGCTCATGCGGCCGCGCTTAACTCGACTTTCGTAAACACTGTCAATTTTTTCTAGGCCGCGATCCAAACCTTCCTGACTCGCATCAATAAGAACCACCGGTAGACCAGCATTGGCGAAACACATGGCAATACCACCGCCCATAGTGCCGGCGCCGATAATAGCGACCTTGTTAATGGTGCGCGCCTGGATATCCGCCGTTATTTCTGGAATTCGAGTGGTGTCGCGTTCGGCAAAAAACAGATGTACATAACCAGCACACTCCGGCGAATTTTTGGCACCGTTTACTAACTGGGTTTCGTAGTCCAAGCCCTCCAAAAAAGGGAGTTTACTGCTGGCAGCGATGGCTTCGATGGCAGTGAGTGCCGCCGTTTGATGTGGGTATTTACGTCGCGCTGTAATTTTATAGTTTTCGATAATTTCTTCATCTACCGCTGGGAAAGATTGGGCGCTGGTTGGTCGTGGGCCACTGTTGGCATCAAGCTGAGCTTGTAAATAATTTAATGCGCAAGATTCAAGTGTCTGCTCGGCTTGTGTGCCATCGCAGATTTGGTCAACAAAACCCATTTCCATCGCTTCTTGAGCCAAGACCATTTTGACATTCACCACCATGTCCAGAGTTTTTTCAATACCAATTAAGCGCGGCATGCGCTGAGTGCCACCGGCTCCAGGAATAATCCCAAGTGTCACTTCTGGCAACATAAAGCGGGTAGATGGGGCGGCGACTCGGTAGTGACATGCTAGTGCGAGCTCCAGGCCCCCACCCATTACCGTGCCGTACATAGCGGTCACCACTGGGATCCCAAGATTTTCAAAACGCAAAAAAAGACGTTTGTATTCTTCTTCTTTTGGTGGCCCGTAGAACTCACCAATATCGGCGCCGGAAAAATACGTTTTACCGGCGCATAGCAGCATGACAGCGCGCAGCTTCGGGTGAGCTTCTACCTTGTCGAGAGCGCCGCTCAATCCTGCGCGAACATCAGCGGTTATCGTGTTCACTGGAGGGCTATTGACCGTGATGATTGCAATATCCTGCTTAACTGCCAATTGGACGCAATGATTGATTGCTGTTTCGCTCATGGGATTCCTTAATGTCACTTTTTTGTCGAGCAATCGTTGGTTCTCGCTCGTTTATCGTTTGTTAAAAGCATTTTAAAATTACATCGTGCCCGTTTTGCCGTTGGCATACGGCTCTGCCGAGCTAGGGTATTTCTTTTTACAGTGTTTCTCTAAAGTGTTTCTTCGGTGCCGAAAATTGCAGTGGCTTCGCTGGACAAGTGGCCACCATTGCCATTGCACAAAGCGATTTTGGCATCGTCTATTTGCCGCTCGCCGGCCGCTCCGCGCAATTGTTCGATTGCTTCTACAATCAGCATCAAGCCATACATCCCCGGATGAACACAACTTAAGCCGCCGCCGTTGGTGTTCACCGGAAGACCTCCGCCGGGTGCAATGTGGCCTCCAGAAACAAAATCGCCACCTTCGCCTTTTTTGCAAAAGCCGAGGTCTTCCAAAAATAAAATCGTGTTGATGGTAAAGGCGTCGTAAACCTGCACCAAGTCAACGTCAGAGGGTTTAACTTGCGCCATGGCATAGGCTAATTTACTGGACTGTGCCGCTGCGGTGGTGGTCAAATCCGGCATTTGGGCGATACCCGAATGGGTCATGGCGACACCCACGCCGAGTAAATAAACGGGTTTTTGTCGTAAGTCTTTTGCGCGCTCGGCGCTGACCAATACGACTGCGGCGCCGGCATCGGCAATCAAGCAGCAATCCAAAACACTTAAGGGATCACACACCATTTTTGATTGCAGCACGTCATCGACAGTCAAAGGACCTTTGCGCATTGCTCGAGGATTGAGATTGGCCCAAGCGCGCGCGGACACCGC
>JBNKFP010000082.1:0-11475 GCA_050289365.1 Cellvibrionaceae bacterium
GTTTCAGTTTGATTGTTTGAGGCCCAATCACTAAATGAAGGGGCTGCCATAGCAGTCAATATGGCACTGATGGCAATGGTTACGAGTATTTCAATTGTGCTAAATCCATTTTGCTGCTTCTGCATAAGTCCATCCTTGGCGTAGGTTTAATTCTACTCAATTTGTATAGGGGCTTCCTTGCCGCTGCTGGTGAGTTCTATTATCCAAAAAAGATGTGAATACGGTGTAGGAAAATCACTGCAATTTTAGTCGGATTCTAACCCGAGTTTTTGTAGCCGATAACGCAGTGAGCGGAACGTCACACCCAATTCTTTGGCTGCCAGTGTTTTGTTCCAGCGCACAGATTCAAGAGCCCCTAATATGATGTCTTTTTCAATTTCCGATAAGTATTCATCCATTGAAGAGTATTCTTTGCAGCGTTCATAGTGGTTTTGTTTTGGACCATCTTTGCTGGACTTTTTGGCGCTAAGCGTGGAATTATCGTTTAGCTGCAAATCCACAAAATCAATTATGTTGCCTTCGCACAAAGTGAAAGCGCGCTCTAATATATTTTCGAGTTCGCGCACGTTGCCTGGAAATTCGTAATTCTTCAGTTGTTCAAAAGCGTCTTTGCTCAATTCTGGTGGTGGCAAATCGACTTCTTTTGCCAGCTTTTTCAGTAGGTGTTTTGCCAATAAGGGTAAATCTTCTTTGCGCTCTCTTAGTGGCGGCACAGATAACTGGATGACATTGAGTCGGTAAAATAAATCCTGGCGAAAATTACCTTGCTCGACTTCATTCACAAGATCTTTATGAGTCGCTGACAGAATGCGCACATCGGTTTTTATTTCGGAGGAGGCACCAACAGAGCGGATGGCTTTTTCCTGAATCGCACGCAGCAGTTTGACTTGCATGTCCAAAGGCAAATCTGCCACCTCATCCAGGAACAAAGTGCCGCCTTCGGCCGCTTGAAATAGCCCCTGTTTGTCCTGATGGGCGCCTGTGAAGCTGCCTTTTTTGTGCCCAAAAAACTCGCTTTCCATTAATTCACTGGGGATTGCACCGCAGTTTACCGGGATAAATGAACCTTTTGCGCGAGGACCCAACTCGTGAATGGAGCGGGCGACCAGCTCCTTCCCACTGCCAGATTCACCGCTGATGTAGACCGGCGCCTGGGAGCGGGCCAATTTTCGAATGCTGGTTTCTAAATTTTGAATGGCTTTACTTTGCCCGATTAGTCGGCTGGACAATTTGGCCGAATCTGCATTGGCTTCCACTTGTGCCGTGCGAATCGCTGCGGCAATCAATTTACGCAGTGATCCCAAATCGACAGGCTTGGATATAAAATCAAATGCTCCAGCCTTCATTGCTTCCACCGCAGTATCAAGATTGCCATGAGCGGTAATCACCGCAACCGGAGTATTCGGTTGCTGGACTTGAATCAATTTGACCAAATCAATACCGTTGCCATCAGGCAATTTCATATCGGTCAAACAGAGGTGATAGGTGTTGCTGTTAATCAATTGGCTGGCTTGCGCTACGTTGCCCGCCAAATCACAACTGATATCCATGCGGTTTAAAGTCAATTCCAATAATTCGCGGATATCCGGTTCGTCATCAACAATTAGTGCTTTAAGTGCAATCATAATTAAAACATTCTTTGATAGTGAGAAAAGTCGATACGAAAGCAGCTTTTGCCTTCACTGGTGCGTCGATAGTGTAACGTGGCTTGGTTGATTTCACATAGCTCGCGGGAAATATACAAACCCAAGCCGGAACCTTTTTCATCTGTCGTGAAAAAGGGGTCAAAAATATTAGATAACTGCTCAGGCGAAACGCCCTGGCCGTAGTCAATAATATCAATGTAGTGCGTTTCGTCGTTCTGGGATTGATTCACTCGAACGGAAACTTTTGCCTGTCCGGTGTGTGCCGCACTATAGCGTAAACCATTATCGAGCAGATTTGTCAGTACTTGAGAAAGATGAGTAGGGTCCATTTTGACCATATGAGCTCGACTCTCGATTTGGGTGTCGATCTCAATCTTTAGACCTGTTCGATATTGCGTCAAGAACCTCGGAATCCATAAATTTAAGTCTATTGCTTCGGGCTGTGGTTCTTTGCGACGAGAGAGCGCCAAGGTGCTTTCTACGATTTGGTTAACCCTTTGTGAATGCTGTTGGATTATGGTCGATAGGCGTTGATCTTGGGCTACCAGGTCTGGAGACTCTGCTAGCAATTGGGCCGCGTGAGAAATGGCGCCTAAGGGGTTGCGAACCTCATGGGCAATGCTCGCAGTCAATCGCCCTAGGGATGCTAGCTTCAACTGCTGAGCCTGTTGTGTCATGACTCGGTGATCTTCTAAGTAAATGACCGTTCGTGAATGACTTCCCAGATCAATATTCGAAAGGCTGACACGCGCTTGCTGGCCCGATCGGATTTCAAGCACTTGGGGTGGTCCGCCCGATAACTGCGTCTGCCACTGTTCAAATACCGCGTGCAGCGCATTAATTTCTTGAATGTGCACGTCTCGGTAGTCAACGTCTAGGGGGAGGTCTAAAAGTTGCAGGGCAGAATCATTAATCAGTTCAATCGAGCCATTGTCATCAACCACCAAAATACCCGTGCGCATGCGCGTGATGATTGCTTGCGCCAATTTTTGTAAGTGTTTGGCGTAGTCAGCCTGTCTGATTGCTTCCAGATTGCTGGTGTGAATTTTTTGAGTGAGTAATTGAAAAACATAAGTAGTGGCGAATATCAAGATTCCCAAGGTACCAGCGGAAAAGACCCCTCGAGAACTGCCGTCGCCTATCTGCAGTAGATAAACACTTTCCGCCATGACCAAAATACTGCCCATAGCGGCGAATGCAAACCCCAGCCGGCCGCGGACAAATATTCCGGAAATCGCTACAAAGATGAGTAACAAGTAGCTTAATCCGCTGTCCATGCCACCGCTGGTATGCAAGAACACCACCATGGCCAGCATATCCAAGCCGAGAGAGACAAAGATCCAGTTGTGGCGATCGAGAAAATAATTGCGCGGAACTATCAAGGTTGCGACACAAATCGTGCCGTAACTCATTGCGGTAGCCATGAATAAGGAGGGGCTGTAAGCGCCGAGAAATTTTTCTCCGGGGCTATATATGAAGGTGATGGTTAAGATCGTCACCAACAGCAGGCGAAAATACAAATAAATGCTAAAAAGCGTGGTGTTGGTTTGCTGCAGTATCATGGGCGTAGGGTTTATTGTTATAGATTACGCCAATAGTGGCGCAATCTACACAGAAGTCAACACCCGGTTGATCAGTTGGGCTTAGGGGCCACTTCAGCTTTAAAAACGCTATTGTATTTCTCACGGCTGTCAAAACCGCTTATTTCAGCTCGTTCAAACATTCCAAATGTAAGATAGCTAAACCAATTGCGCGGGTTGCGGCGGGCGAAATAGGTTTGATTGAAACTACCATCGCTGTTCAGCGCTGGGTGATCTGGAAAGTTGTAGGCCAGTATTTTGACGCTTTGGTTTGCCAGCTCGTCCAGATCTAGTAGAAAGTAGGCTTGGGCCATAACCGCCAAGCCGTCGGGCACAGCCGGTGTTCCTTGAAAATTTTCAACCACATAGTTGCCGCGCTTGGCTGCTGCCAGATAGGCTCCGCGTTTGAAATAATAATTTGCGATGTGGATTTCTGAACGAGCCAACAAATTGCGCAAGTAGACTAAGCGCTGTTGAGCGTCTTTGGCGTAACTGGAATCTGGGTATTTACGTAAAAATTGCGATAGGTAATCGAATGACTCTTGAATGGCACCGCGATCTTTGTCTGACGCATCACCTCCGAAGGCTATAGAAAACGCCCCCATATCTTGATAAAAGGCCGCCAGTCCACGCATGTAGTAGGGGTAGTCAACATTGCGATGCTGCGGATGAAGCCTGATAAAACGGTCGCTGTTGGCGACAACATCCTCATAATCTTGCGCTTGATAGTGAGCATAGATCAGTTCCAACTGAGACTGCTCAGCATAGGCGCCGAATGGAAAGTTTTCTTCGAGCAATTGCAGCGCCTGAATTGCCGCCAACCAGCTACGGGAATCCAGATTTTTTTGCGCTGATTCGTATATTTCCTGTTCGGTTACACCTTTTTCACGCTTCTCATGAGAAGCGCATCCGCCGATAACCGTTAATACAAGACCAATGACAAGTGTGGTAAGCGTATTGAATCGCATTTAAACTGCTCTATCTTAAAATTGTATGGCAATCCCAATAAATCCGGCACCCTGGCGCCAGTGACCGCGCAGTGTAGCCAGTCAGGCAGAAGAACTCAATGACACAAACCATTTCACTCGCGGCTACGGTGCCCAGAGAAGCCTCTGGGCAGCGCTTGGATCAGATAGCGGCGCAATTGTTCCCCAATTACTCTCGTTCGCGAATCCAAGAGTGGATTAAGCGAGGGGAATTGACCCTAGCTGGTCGTATTGTCAAGCCGAATCTGCGCGTGGCAGGGGGAGAGGCTATTCAGATTACGGCTCAAACTGAAGTGTTTGGGGAGTGGCAAGCTGAACCCATGGACCTCAATGTAGTTTATGAAGATTCCGCCATATTGGTGATCAACAAGCCGGCCAATCTCGTTGTCCACCCCGCTGCGGGTAATTATGACGGTACCTTACTCAATGGACTACTGCATTACTTACCTGCGTTAGCGGAAGTACCGAGAGCCGGCATAGTCCATCGCTTGGATAAAGACACAACGGGTCTTATGGTGGTTGCCAAAACTCTAACCGCTCAGACGGATTTGGTCAGCCAACTGCAAGCCCGCAGTGTTAAACGTTTATATCGAGCGCTGGCCCTTGGCCCCTGTCCATTTGAGGGAGCGGTTGACGCGCCAATAGGGCGTGATTGTGGGAATCGCAAAAAAATGGCGGTAACAACTCAGGGTAAGGAGGCGGTCACTCATTACCGGGTTTTGGAACGTTTTAGTAATACGGCCTACTTGCAACTGCAGTTGCAGACCGGACGCACCCACCAAATTCGAGTTCATATGGCTCACCTTGGATTTCCTCTAGTGGGCGACTCGCTTTACGGTCGTCGCGCGACAAAATCCCTACTACCTGAGGCGGAGTTGCGCCAGCTTGTCAATGAGTTTCCCCGGCAAGCATTGCACGCATTCTCACTTTCGCTCAATCACCCAGACAGCGGTGAGCGGATGACATGGGAAGCCCCCTTACCTGAGGATTTTGAAAGCTTGCTTGATATTCTGGATCGATTACGGGTGAGAATTCCGTGAGTGACGTCATCGACTGTTTCTCTCCCGAATGGCCTGCACCAAGCAGCGTTGGAGCACTGATAAGCACACGCAACCTGGGTGATTCACAGGGTGTTTATGCCCGTGGCAATTTGGCCCTGCATGTGGGTGATGACGCCGGGTCGGTTGCACGTAACCGTTCGCTTCTCTGCTCTCAAAGTCAGATCCCAAATTGGCAGTGGCTATCTCAAGTTCACGGCACCCAGATAATTGAAGCGACCGGGCAGAGTTGTCGAGATGCGATCGAGGCTGATGGGAGTTTTACCCGTCAACCCGGAATCGTCTGCGCAGTGCTGACCGCGGATTGTCTTCCGGTTTTATTGTGCAACCGAGCGGGGAATCAAGTCGCGGCTGTTCATGCTGGCTGGCGAGGACTGTGTGCGGGTATTTTGGTAGAGGTGGTGAGTCGTTTTGATTGTCCGCCAGACGACCTCTGTATCTACTTGGGGCCGGCAATCGGCGCCACAGCGTTTGAGGTTGGGGAGGATGTTAAGCTGGCTTTTGCGCATTCGCTTGAGCGCTTCGGTGTGGGATATAGCGACCGTCAACATGCCATTCATCAGAGTTTTAACGCAATCCCCAACGTAAAAGGCAAATATTGGGCGGACCTAAATCAGATGGCGCGGTCGCATGTGCAACACTGCGGTGTGGTGGATATATACGGCGGTGACCACTGCACCGCTCAGCAAACCGAACGATTCTATTCATTTCGCAAAGAGGGCGTTACCGGTCGCTTCGTCAGTGCAATCTGGATCAAGCCTTAGGGCTCTCCTGCAATCATTGCTTCCAGCTTTTTAGCCCATCGGCTGCACAGTAACTTAAAGTCGTGCTTGTTGCGGGCTCGATCTGTTTTTTTAAAGTCGCCCAGTCCACCATACTCAGGGGTGTTGTGATACTCCTTAAATTCCAACAATGGGGACTCGCCTTCAAACTCAAACAATCTAATGTCAACCTCAGCTGCGCCGGTGTAGTCCACATACGAGTCCATCTTCGGTGCGTAGGATAAATCCGGAGCGGTGAGTTTGAATCGGCTGAGTTTGGCTCGGATCACTAGGGTACCTTGGTGGGGCTTTGCGGTTTCAGGTAATCCTTGGTGCTTGGTTAGCATAGCCACCAACTGTTTGCGTAACAACGCCGGGTAATCTGATCGCATTCGATCTAAATCGCGAGAGCTTGAGTTCGAGCGAATTTTTTTAAGCCAGTAAGCATCAAATTCGATTGAGATAGGCGCTAAATAAAAATCTTGGTACCGGGTAATTTGAACGTGTTCTAAGTGGTTTGCGAGCTCTTTGGGTTTGCTTGCAAGCGCGTCAATAGGCAACAGGAGCACACCACAAAAAAGTAATAAATAACGCCACGGCATAGTTGGTTACCTCCAAATTGGATTGACATCGTAGCAAAACTTCGCTTTAGACATCTAACTTTAAGGTTTGCTTCATTTTGTCGCGCAATGAAATTGTAAAAAATCTAGGTATCGTGATCACTGCTGTGATTGATGCACGTCAAGTTTCATCGGTCAAAACAACAATGACTCTTGATAAAGTCCTCTCACAACCCAATCTTGTTCTCATCAGGCCAACCGAGTGAGGCCGAGTTTAACCAAATTTAGGGTTGTCACTACGATGAGAATAGATCGCTTAACCAATCAATTACAGATGGCCTTGTCCGATGCTCAATCGCTGGCTGTCGGCCGTGACCATAGCCAAATAGAAGGCGTTCATTTGCTGCATGCGATGTTGGATCAGCAGGGTGGCGCTGTTCGTCCACTGCTGTCAGCCGCTGGATTTGATGTTGCTGGGCTGCGCAACGGGCTTAAAAAGGAACTGGAAAATTTAGCCAAAATCAGAAACCCAACCGGTGACGTTCATATGTCACCTGATCTTGGGCGGGTGCTGAATTTGGCCGACAAACAAGCCCAATCCGTGGGTGACAAATTTATTTCCAGCGAAGCCGTATTACTGGCGGCGATGGAAGACAAAAACAATGCAATGGGTAAATTACTGGCCGGTTTTGGGGCGTTGGAAAGCCTTAAAAAAGCCATTCAGAATGTTCGTGGTGGTGAATCTGTTAATGACCCCGATGCAGAAAGCAATCGTCAGGCGCTGGAGAAGTTTACGGTTGATTTAACTGCCCGAGCGGAAGCGGGCAAGCTGGACCCGGTCATTGGAAGGGATGATGAAATACGACGCACCATTCAGGTTTTGCAGCGTCGCACCAAAAATAATCCGGTGTTAATTGGAGAGCCGGGAGTGGGTAAAACGGCAATAGTGGAGGGTTTGGCCCAGCGTATTATTAATGGTGAAGTGCCGGAAGGTCTAAAAGACAAACGCTTGTTGTCTCTCGATTTGGGTTCGCTTTTGGCTGGTGCAAAATTTCGCGGGGATTTTGAAGAGCGTCTAAAATCGGTGCTCAATGAATTGGGTAAGCAGGAAGGCCGAATTATTTTGTTTATTGACGAGTTGCACACCATGGTTGGTGCTGGTAAAGCCGATGGTGCGTTGGATGCGGGGAATATGCTTAAGCCAGCCTTGGCTCGCGGCGAACTGCATTGCGTCGGCGCGACCACCTTGGACGAATATCGCAAATACATTGAAAAGGATGCTGCTCTAGAGCGTCGTTTCCAAAAGGTTTTGGTTGATGAGCCGAACGAAGAGGACACGATCGCCATCTTGAGAGGATTGAAAGAGCGTTACGAAGTTCATCATGGCGTCGATATCACCGATTCCGCCATCATCGCTGCTGCACGCCTCTCTCAGCGTTATATTACGGATCGCCAATTGCCGGACAAAGCCATCGATCTGATTGATGAAGCGGCCAGCCGTATACGCATGGAAATCGATTCCAAGCCAGAGGAAATGGACAGGTTAGAGCGAAAATTAATTCAATTGAAAATTGAGCGAGAAGCGGTCAAAAAAGACGAAGATGACGCAGCTCGTCGACGTCTGGAAAAAATCAATTCGGATATTGATCACCTGGAGCGAGAATATGCAGATCTGGATGAAATATGGCGCTCGGAAAAGGCCGCATTACAAGGCTCCCAAGAGATAAAAACCCAATTGGAACAGGCGCGTCTGGACTTGGAAAGTGCTCGGCGGGCAAGCGACTTAGCTCGTATGTCCGAGTTGCAGTACGGCATTATTCCGGAATTGGAAAAGCAGTTAGATATGGCAAGTCACGCCGAAATGATGGAAATGAAATTATTGCGTAATAGAGTCAGCGAAGAAGAAATTGCTGAAGTCGTGTCCAAATGGACGGGTATTCCTGTTTCTAAAATGCTGGAAGGCGAGCGTGACAAGTTGTTGCGCATGGAGGATTATCTGCATCAGCGCGTAATTGGTCAACGAGAAGCGGTTGCAGCAGTTTCCAATGCCGTGCGCCGCTCTCGAGCAGGTCTATCCGACCCTAATCGCCCGAATGGATCATTTCTATTTTTGGGCCCCACCGGGGTGGGTAAAACAGAGCTGTGTAAAACGCTTGCAGAATTTCTGTTTGATAGTCCAGATTCTCTGGTGCGGATCGATATGTCTGAATTTATGGAGAAACATTCCGTTGCTCGTTTGATCGGTGCACCTCCAGGTTATGTGGGCTACGAGGAGGGTGGCTATTTGACCGAGTCGGTAAGGCGTAAACCTTATTCAGTCGTTCTATTAGACGAAGTGGAAAAAGCACATTCAGACGTGTTTAACATTCTGTTGCAGGTAATGGACGATGGCCGTCTGACCGATGGTCAAGGGCGCACTGTGGACTTCCGCAATACGGTGTTGGTCATGACCTCAAATTTGGGGTCGGACCAAATTCAGGAACTCGCCAATAATCATTCTTTTGATTCGATTAACTTTGATGGCTCAGTCGCCCAAGATGAAATCAACGAGCATCGCTATAACGCAATGAAGGCGGCGGTAATGAATGTTGTTGGTGCACATTTTCGCCCAGAATTTATTAATCGAATTGACGAAGCTGTTGTTTTCCACCCATTGGAAGCGGCACAAATTCGCGGTATCGCCGACATTCAGCTGGCAAGCCTGCGTAAACGTCTGGCCGACCGCGATTTGCAATTGAATATCGATAATGAAGTAATGGATAAATTGGCAGAGGCTGGATTCGACCCTGTCTATGGCGCACGTCCTTTAAAACGGGCAATTACGCAGTTGATTGAAAATCCCTTGGCGCAGGAGGTGTTGGCTGGAAAATACGGGCCTGGTGATACCATTGAAACGGTGTTGGAGGGCCAAAAAGTCGTTTTTAAATAGCTCCCAAATAGGACTGCGGTCGTTGATACTCCGCAGTCCTATAGCGTGTTAGTCGCAATAGTAGGCAATGGCTTTTTGGGCGAATCCAATTTCTTCAGCAATTTCCGCAGGCGACAAGTCCTTTGTGGTGCCATCTTCTTTTTTCATGCGAATTTGGCTATTGCTCTGGAGTAATTTCAACCGGGACTGTTCTGCGGCACAGCGCTTGGCCCTGGCCGCGGCTTGGTCCTGGGATATGGAAGCGCTGCTGGAGGATGATGCTTGTTCTTCGTTGGCGCGGTCGCCACGGCGCTGTTTGCCTGTTATTTTTTCTGCCGGTATGCCCATGGGGGGTTTATCGGTGAAGTGGGTGATACCCTTGCTGTCTGTCCATTTATAAAATTCAGCAGCAGTGACGGGCCCACTGACTAACATGGCCGTGGCCAACAGACAGCTCAGCTTGAGGGTTTTACAGTTTGTTTTATATGTACAAGTTTCGACGATGGAGTTGGGTCGCAGGTAACGGTTTGAAAAGAACCTTTGAATCTGATCTGTCAATGTTTTGTGCATCGTTTGCCTCTGATTCCGAAATATGCTCGCTCTGCTATGGATTGTGATTGCCACCAATATGACACTGGGCTAAAACGGTTATGAATGTTGACCTAATCGCCTGAGTATAGGCGGAATAAGGGTCGCCTGCTGCAATGTTGGTCACGTTAGCGCATTGATTTTGGCTGCTCAAGCATTTCTCTCCTCTCATCATTTTCAAGGTTAATGGTTGTAAACACTGGCCAGTTCCACAAGTCGATCGATAAAGCGGTCTGTTTTCTGGTTAATGAGCTGGAGTCGTGGGTCTGCTTCAAAAGTGGCTATTGTCTGTTTAATCCCCTCGGCAAAAGGAATCTGTGCGGAAAATGATGGTACTAAGGATTTGATTTTTGAATTGTCGAACAGTGCACTGGTTGATTTGTCACCCAAAAGAGACCCTCTGTATTCCGGATCCAGTGCGCAAATGGTGTCAGAGGTAACATGTACGATCTCGGCTACTGTATTCACGGCTGCAGCCAGATGCTGCATGATTTCGTTCCAGCTCAAAAACTCGTCAGACGTGATGTGAACCGCCTCACCGATGGACTGAGCTAGACCAATGAGGCCCACAAATCCCCTGGCAAAATCGTCCGCGTGAGTTAATGTCCACAGCGAGGTGCCGTCACCTTGCACTACCACGGGCTTGCCCGCTTTCAGTCTTGCTACCGTGGTATATTCCTGCCAACCGCCGAGGGTAATGGGTATTACGGTGGAATAGGTATGAGATGGCCTGACTATGGTGGAGGGAAAGCCATTTTTCATGTAGGCATCTTCAAGTCGTTTCTCGCAAGCAATTTTATCCCGCGAATACTGCCAAAAAGGGTTGTTTAGCGGCGTTTTTTCGGTAATAAACGGTGTGGGGCCTGGGTTTTGATAGCATGATGCTGAGCTGATAAAAATGTACTGTTTGGTTATACCGCTAAACAAATGAATATCTCGCTCGACCTCTTGCGGAGAAAATGCAATCCAATTCACTACTGAGTCCCATTGATGCTGTCGCACTGTTGAGTGTGCGGTTGCGGTTTGAATATCTCCGCGAATGAAATGTGCACCGGTTAATTCCGGGTGGTTTCCAGTTCGATTGAGCAGCCATAGCTCATGACCTTGCTCAATAAGGCGTTTGGAGCTGGATAGGCTTATGTTACCCGTGCCGCCAATAAACAGAATTTTCATAGGGTCTTTTGCTCTACTCACATGCAGTTTTGTTGTAATTCAAAATGGTTAAAAGTTATCCCGCTTTTTTTGGGTGAAATGCATCCTTTGCCCATATGTCAACACTAATCCAACAAATTATTGTATGCACACCTTTCATATTAAGGAGTTGCAAAGAATAAAACATTCCAACAATTAAAGGATGCTCTTGTAACAACTCTATCAGCTCGGCTCTG
>JBNKFP010000083.1:0-11456 GCA_050289365.1 Cellvibrionaceae bacterium
GTTTTAATGGCTTTGGTCTTGGCCAAACCGGGAGCGCCCTCAACCAATAAGTGTCCATCTGCGATGAGGGCGATTAAAAGTCGATCAACTAAGCCGGGTTGCCCTACGATTTGACTGTTTAACCAATCGCGAATGCCGAGAACGGCCTCATGTGAACTGCTCATACCTTCAAGTTCCTATTGTTCGAATTGTTGTACCGGATAGGTTTAGCCGACGTTGGCTGTGCCGAGGTACCTCGCCAAGAGGCGCGAATTGTATTGTGTTCATGGTCTATATGCCACCTGAAACCGAAAAGTCCGGCCTTTTAGCGGTATCCAAACCAGGACAGGGGCAACAGACAGAGAAAAGTCCAAAAAGTTCGCAGATTATGCCGCCAGAGCTGAAGTCAGAATTCACTCAAGTAGGTTGCTTGTCATTGGCTATGCTTATGTAGGGGCAGAGTGAAGAATATCAATAGACATAATAAGTTGAGAGGGGAAGGCATGAACGCATACAAGCGTGCGCAGAACATCAAAGACAGTATGTTGCGTAAGGTAGAGCAGATCTTTTTGGGGAAGCTAAGCGCAACGGAAAAGCATGCAGCAGCGGAGTTTGTCAGCTGCTTTGCCGAACACCTGCACTTTGAAGACTGGCAAAACCGCGAGCTATCCGATTTGGCCGGTTGCGTTCACTGCTTGTGGATTGCCCTGCGAAATGGCCACGAAGATGTTTACTTGCGCGCTTTTAACCCGACTCTCGACGAAGATGAGTGGCTATGCAATGGCACCGCATTTATTGTGAGTCAACAAGACATGCCCTTTTTGGTGGATTCCTTGCGGTTGGAGCTCATTCGTCATGGTCTGCCCATTCATATTATAAAAAGTACACTGCTGAATGTCGCTCGCGATGAGCGCAAGCAACTGCAATCGGTCAAATCCATTCACTCGTCTGAAGGGGCAGATGATGCTTTGACCTGGCGACAAGAAGCCGTTATTTACATTGAAACCGGACTGGTTGACGACGAAACAGCCCTCGGTGATGTCGCCGCGGGTTTAAAATCGGTGTTAGCGGATGTCCACCGCGTGGTCAGTGATTACCGAGCTATGTTGGCCCGCGTCGATCAAGTCAAAGACAATTTGGCTCTGGCTAAGCCGGCTGCAGACGTAGACGAAATTCAGCAGTTTTTAACTTGGCTTGCCAGCGGTCATTTTACTTTTTTGGGAATGCGGGAATACGATTTACGGGAAACCGGTAAAGAAAGCCAATTGGTCGAGTTAGAAAATGCCGGGTTGGGATATTTTCGCGGCCAAGAAAACCCTGAAGTTCTCACATCCGGGGCTAAATTCTTTTATCAAAGTCGAGATATTTTGGCGTTTAGCAAATCCGCTTCGCGTTCGACGGTCCATCGCAATGTCTACCCTGACTACATTGTCATTAAGCGCTTTAACGATGCAGGGGCGGTGAGCGGCGAACTGCGGATCATGGGCCTGTTTACCTTCGCTGTATACAGTTTAAGCCCCTTTGAAATACCGATTCTTCGCCAAAAAGTCAGGCAGGTTGTCGAGCGCACGGGACTTTCACCCGTGAGCCATGATGGCAAAAATCTTAAACGGGTTATTGAAAGCTTTCCCCGTGACGAATTGTTCCAATCGGACCTGGAAACCTTATATCACACAATCACTGGGGTCAGCCATATCAGCGAGCGTCGCGTGGTGAAACTGTTCATGCGGGAAGATGCCTTTGGTAAATTCATCAACTGCATTGTTTATGTGCCCCGCGATATTTACAACACGCGAGTGCGCCAGAAGATTGAAAGCTTGATTGGCGGTGCCCTAGAGTCCACCGAATACGATTCCACTACCCATTTCTCCGAATCACAACTGGCTCGCGCTTATATGGTGTTTCGTCTGTCGGACGATAAAAGCAGTCAATACGATCACGATCTTTTGGAAAGTGGCGTGGTGGATATTACCCGCGGTTGGGACGACCGCTTTGAGGCTGCTTTGATCGAAGCTTTTGGGGAAGCCAAAGGGTTGCGCTATTTTCGCAATTATACCGGCGCTTTCAGTAGCAGCTATCAAGAAACCTTTGATGCGCGGGCAACGATTACCGACATTCAAATGTTTGAGGGTTTGCAGCAGGAACGCGATATCGCTATGCACCTTTTTCACCCTTTGGGAGCACAAGAAGGACATTTGCGATTTAAAGTTATGCAGTTGCATTTGCCTTTGGAATTATCGGATGTCATCCCCATCCTTGAACATCTTGGCTTGCGAGTTTTGGGTGAGCATCCGTTTAAGATTCGCCGTGCAGATGGCAACGAGGTTTGGCTTCACGATTTTAATTTAAAATTCAGTTTATCGGTCAATATTGATGTTCATGCCGTAAGTAAACTGTTTGAGCAAGCGTTTGCGGCCATATGGCACAAGCATACTGAGAGTGATGGTTTTAATCGGTTGGTTTTGGGGGCTCGATTAAACTGGCGTGAAGTCAATATGCT
Organism: Cellvibrionaceae bacterium; assembly: GCA_050289365.1. Taxonomy (GTDB): domain Bacteria; phylum Pseudomonadota; class Gammaproteobacteria; order Pseudomonadales; family Cellvibrionaceae; genus JBNKFP01. The sequence goes on from JBNKFP010000083.1 coordinate 2,480, forward strand.
GCGGGCCTACAGCAGTTATATGAAACAGACCAACTTCACCTACAGTCCGGATTACATCGCGGATACTTTGAGTGCGCAGCCTGAAATCACCCGAAACCTGGTCGCTTTGTTTAAGAGCTATTTTGATCCGAGATTGGCCGCTGGAGCCAAAGCCAGCGAGCGTGGCGATAGACTAAAGGAAAAAATTATTCAGGGGTTGGAAAGTATAGAAAACATTGGCGAAGATAAAATTCTAAGACGTTATTTGGAGTTGATTTCCGCCACATTACGTACCAATTACTACCAAAAAAATGAATCTCAATTAGAAAAGTCCTATCTATCCCTGAAATTCAGTACCCGCGACATCGCTGATATTCCGGAGCCGCGTCCCAAATTTGAAATTTATGTTTATTCTCCAAGAGTGGAAGGAGTGCATCTGCGTGCCGCCAGTGTTGCGCGCGGTGGCCTGCGCTGGTCCGATCGATTACAGGATTATCGAACGGAAGTTTTGGGTTTGGTCAAAGCGCAACAAGTTAAAAATGCCGTGATAGTGCCGAGTGGAGCAAAAGGGGGGTTTGTTGCTAAATCCAATTTGTCGAGCTTAAACCGCGACGAATTTATGGCCGAGGGCATCGAATGCTATCGAATTTTTATCCGTGGACTTTTGGATTTGACCGATAACTATGTTCAAGGAAAATTACAGGGGCCCACTAATGTCGTGTGCCGTGATGGCGAAGACCCTTATTTGGTCGTTGCTGCGGACAAAGGTACGGCAACGTTTTCAGATATCGCCAATGAAATATCCCTGGAATACCAACATTGGTTGGGTGACGCGTTTGCGTCAGGTGGTAGCAATGGCTATGACCATAAAAAAATGGGTATCACTGCACGAGGTGCGTGGGTAGGGGTCCAGCGACACTTTCGGGAGCAGGGCGTCGATATTCAAAATCAAGAATTTACCGTGGTCGGTATTGGCGATATGTCGGGAGATGTTTTTGGAAACGGCATGTTACTGTCGGAAAAAATTTGTTTGGTGGCGGCGTTTAATCACCAGCATATATTTATCGATCCAACACCGGATTCAGCACGCACGTTTAAAGAGCGACAACGTCTATTTCAAATGCCCCGCAGCAGTTGGAGCGATTTTGATACTGGAGTGCTTTCGCCGGGTGGGGGTATCTATTCCCGCAGCTCAAAATCCATAGTCCTGAGTGAGCAGGCACAAGCGTCGCTCGGTTTGGCCAAGTCCCACTGGGGACCGACAGAATTAATCAAGGCCATTTTATTATCCCCTGTGGATTTGTTGTGGAATGGCGGTATCGGTACTTATGTTAAATCCAGCAGCGAATCTCACAGTGATGTTGGCGATAAAACCAATGACAGTTTGCGTGTCGATGGCAAGGATTTGCGCTGTAAGGTAGTCGGAGAAGGGGGCAACTTGGGGTTAACGCAAAACGGCCGGGTTGAGTTTGCGTTGAATGGCGGTGCCTGCAACACCGACTTTATTGACAACTCAGCGGGTGTTGATTGTTCGGATCACGAAGTCAACATCAAAATTTTATTGGACGAAATGATAGCCGCTGGAGACTTGACCGCAAAACAACGCAATCAATTGCTCGCTAAAATGACCGACGAGGTCGCCGAGCTGGTACTGAATAATAACGATCAGCAGACCTTTGTGCTAAGCATGGCCCAGTTTCAAGCGTCGTCCCGCGTCAATGAATATCGGCGCTTCATGCACTATTTGGAAGAACTGGGTCTTTTAAATCGCGAGTTGGAGTTTTTGCCAACAGACGACCAAATAAACGAAAGAATTGCACAAGGTTATAGCTTGTCTCGTCCAGAGTTGGCCATCTTGCTTTCCTACAGTAAGGTGATGTTAAAAGAGGCCTTTATTCAGCAACAGGTTGTCGAGATTGACTACTTGAAAAAACAGGTAGAATCGGCATTTCCTCCATCTTTGTCCAAAAAATATAAATCCGCTATTTATCAGCACCGACTGATAAAGGAGATTGTCGCTACGCAAGTCGCAAATGATTTTATCAATAATTTGGGAATCACCGCTGCGCAGAGAATGCTAAGTTCCACTGGTTATGAGATGCGCGAAATCGCCGTCGCGTACGCGGTTGTTAGCGACATATTCGCAATCCATGAATTTCAGAAATACATCAAAAGTTTGGATAATAAAGTCGCCGCTGTTCTGCAAGCGGAAATGATGACCAATATGCAACGACGACTTCGCCGCGGTACTCGTTGGTTTTTATCGAGTCGTGGCAGCAATTTAGATCCCGCTGCGGACCTCAAAGTCTTTCGAGCGGGCATATTACAGGTCAACCAATCTGTCGGTGACGCATTGCAAGGTGAAGCGAAGCAGTCCTGGGAAATCAACGTGGAACGCTATAGTGAACGAGGCGTAGACGCCGCATGGGTTTTGCAACTGGCTATGCCAGATAATTTATTTTCTGGATTGAGTGTCGTTGAAGTGGCCCGCTTGGCTTGTTGCTCGGTGGATCATGCCACTCAGATTTTTTATCATTTATACGATTCCTTGGACTTGGGGTGGTTTGCCTCGCAGGTTTCAGAGGTGAAGGTGGAGAGTTATTGGCAGGCTCTGGCTCGGGAAAAATTTCTTGAGGAGCTGGAACACCAAATGCGTAACTTGGTGCTTTCGGTCCACGCAATCGACAAGGAGCAGATCGCCGAACGACAATTGGATCTTTGGCACGAGCAACATCAGCCCAGAATACATCGGTGGCGAAATTTCGTGCGTGAGGTGAAAAACAGCAAATCCAGTGATTTTGCTATGTTTTCGGTGGCGCTCAATGAGTTAGTGGGGCTGACCAAATCTTCGTAAGCATGTGACAAGCTAACCTTACCGATACCAAGTAACGGATGCTGCAGTCTATGACACAACAGGAGCATTACGTATTAGTGCCCTTATCCATCAGCAGCGATGAGCTGCTCGCGTACTACAGAGGCTCAGTAAAAAACGTTCGCGCCAGAGATCTCTCTGGCAAAATCGTTCATTTCCCTCTTGCAATCTTGCATCCCTACATTAGCCATAACGGGATCACTGGTACATTCGCTATCTATTTTGATGGTGATGGCAAATTTGTTCGAATTCGAAAGCAACATTAAACGATTTTTCCGCAACGAAAATCGATGGGGGGCACCTGGTAAGCGTTGTTCCTGGAGGGCAAATCCGTTAAGCTCCGCAGCCGTTCGGGTTCGGGAGGTATTATGTACAGTCTTATTCGCAAAGTCCTATTTCGATTTTCGCCAGAATTAAGTCACGAATTGTCACTTGATTGGTTGGGTGCTGCCCATCGAATGGGTTTTTTAAAATTGATTTACCAGAAACCGTTCAAGCCAGTGCGGGTGATGGGGCTTGATTTTCCCAACCCTGTCGGTCTTGCTGCGGGCTTAGATAAAAATGGCGATTATTTTCATGCTCTCGGTGCTCTGGGCTTTGGCTTTGTCGAAATTGGTACAGTGACGCCTTTAGCTCAGTCTGGAAATCCCCAGCCCAGACTCTTTCGTTTGCCAGAATATGAGGCCATTATTAATCGCATGGGCTTTAATAACGAAGGTGTAGAGTATTTGGTTGAACAGGTCAAAAAACGCCGATTCGATGGTGTCCTGGGCATCAATATCGGGAAAAACAAAGTGACTCCGGACGAGAACGCTTTGGCGGATTACACGGTCTGTATGAAAGCCGTTTACCCTTTTGCCGATTACATTACCGTTAATATTTCATCGCCCAATACCCCGGGATTGCGCAGTTTACAGTTTGGTGAACCTCTGGAGCGTTTGTTATCGGGTATTCACCAAACACAAAAGCAATTAGAAGATCAACACGCAAAGCATGTTCCCATCGCAGTCAAAATCGCGCCGGATATGAGTGATGACGAAATCCGGCAGGTGGCTGATACCTTGATTAAACATCAGATCGCAGCAGTGATTGCAACCAATACCACAGTCACGCGAGACGCCGTGGCAACCCATTCGCTCGCCCGTGAAACGGGTGGTTTGAGCGGTAAGCCCGTGAAACTGCTATCGGATCACGTTATTAAGATTTTGAAGCAGCATTTACAGGGGGCGATGCCCATTATCGGAGTGGGTGGCATCATGAATGGCCTGGATGTCAGCGATAAAATTGCGGCGGGTGCAGACTTGGTGCAAATCTACAGTGGTTTTATCTATCAAGGGCCTGGATTGATACGTGAAGCTGTTGATGCTTTTCGGTAGGGATGATGACTCGGGTGGTCTGGAGCGGGGTTGTCTCGATTTGGGGCCCGCGAAGCGGGCCGGTAGCGATGGGTATCGCAAGGTTGGCGCTTGTGAGGGAAAGCAGCGATGCTCATTGCGCCATGGGAGAAAGCTCGCTGCAGTTACATATTGCTGAACTTCTGTAATTGTGTTCGAGTATCAAAACCTCGCCAATGATCTTCTCGTCCTTCCCGCCAACCACTCATCCAAAGTTGCCTCGCTTCTCCCGTTTCAAATGGGCACTGGTCCCATGAACGACCTGACATTGCTGCTTGATAGCCTTTGTGGAATGCTCGATCTGTGTGGTTGCGTTTTTGACGTTTCATTGCGTTTGGCACCTCTAAAAAATTTATGATGTTGCGTAAACGGTTGAAAGCTGAGTAGCAATGTTGTTTAAGGCTACTAAAACTCTATGAAAACGAATGGCTCCAGCTTCAGTACTGAAGCCTTAACGAACACATCCTGACGAACGGTTTCGTTAACATGACCCGGGCTATTGCAGCTCGGTTTGATAAGGTAGGTAGATTGAGAGGTCTACCGGCTTGAGCTTGTCCTCGAATAGGGGCATCATTGCTGACTGAATAACACCTGAGGCAACCTCCTAGACATCGACACATTCTCCTAGACATCGACAAATTGGACCCGTATCTTGAGCCGCTGTCGGTCAGCTCGTCGTGTGAAGCGCTCCGTTTGTCAGAGCGACCCCCAGTTAAACAAAAAGCTGGAACTATGTGAACGATTTAATATTTCTAGCCACTTACTTTTTAATTCCGGAAACTTCTTAAAAGAGACTCTATGGATTCTACCTATTCCTGCTACGCCACGTGTCCCAAGGGACTAGAGGATTTACTGACGGGCGAACTTCTCGCTATTGGCGCTGCTCCCTCCAACAATTCGATTGGAGTTGTCTACTTTTCCGCTGATTATTTGCAATTGTGTAAGGTGTGCCTCTGGTCTCGAGTGGCCAATCGAGTCTACCTAGAGCTGTTTTCCTTTGCCGAATCCTCACCCATTGAAAGCGACTTGGCGCTCTATGGCGATATTCGCGGCATTCCGTGGGAAGAGCATTTGTTACCTGAAAACACCTTTGCGGTGGATTTTATTGGCTCCAATAAGGCCATCAACAACACACAATTCGGTGCTGTACGTGTCAAAGATGCGATTGTGGACCGGCTGCGTGAGCATCTGGGTGCGCGGCCAGATGTGGCTAAACAAGATCCGGATTTGCGCGTACAAGTTCGCCTGTCCAAGGGCAGGATTCAAGTGGGATTGGATTTTGGCGGTGGCAGTTTGCATCAGCGGGGTTACCGGGTAATGCAGGGCGCAGCCCCTCTTAAGGAAAATCTTGCAGCCGCTATCTTGCTGCGGATGGATTGGCCTAATCTTGCCGCTCAAGGTTACAAAATAGTCGATCCCATGTGCGGTGCCGGCACGCTTTTGATTGAGGCTCTGCTCATGCAGCTTGATTGTGCACCGGGGCTATGGCGAACGCACTACGGCTTTCAAGCGTGGCGCGGACACCAATCGGTGGTATGGAATGATGCTTTGGATGAGGCCAAAGCGCGATTTAGCCTCGCCAAGGACAGTGCGGCGCAATCCATTTATTTGGGCATTGACGAAAGCTGGCGCATGATCGACATGGCAAAAAAGAATCTAAGCCACATTGGTTTGGATCATTTGGTTGAGTTTCGAACTGCGTCAATTGATGCTTTCTCACTGCCCAAAGGCTGGGATGGGAGCCGGGGTGTGGTGCTGTGTAATCCGCCCTATGGCGAACGCCTCGGTGAGGTGGAAGCCTTGCGCGCAACCTACTTGACTTTGGCGGAAAAAGTAAAACAAAACTGCCCAAATTGGAAGCTGGGGGTATTTACTGGCAACAGTGACTTGGCCCGTGAAATGCGCATGAGACCCAAAAAAGTCAATAAACTCTATAACGGTGCTTTGCCTTGCGAGCTTTTTGTCTACGATATCTTGCCTCTATCCGAGGCTAAATTACGTATCGATCGAGATGTTGTTACTGTCGAAGATTTGAGTGATGGTGCATTGATGGTACGCAATCGAATTTTAAAGAACCAAAAAAAATTGGCGTCTTGGATCGCTAAAAATGCCATTGCTGCGTACCGGATTTACGATGCGGATTTGCCGGAATACGCCGCCGCGATCGACGTCTATGACCAACAGATTTGCGTGCAAGAATACGCACCCCCAAAAACCATAGCCGTTGATGCCAGCGAACGCAGATTGCGTGAACTCATAACTGCTGTGGCCAATGTGTTTTCATGTCCACCAAAAAATATTTCGGTTAAAACCCGTAAGATCAATAGTGGTAAGCAGCAGTATGAGCGTTTTGGCGAAAGCCGAAAGTTTTTTACCGTGACAGAAGGGCGTGGACGCTATCATGTTAATCTGTGGGACTATTTAGATACCGGGGTGTTTTTAGATCATCGTCCTCTTAGGCTTAAAATTTATCAGCAGGCACAAGGTAAAAAATTTCTCAATCTTTTTTGCTATACCGCCACCGCCACGGTCCAAGCAGCCATTGGAGGAGCCAGTTCCAGCGTCAGTGTGGACATGTCCAATACCTATTTGCAATGGGCGGCAAAGAATTTTGCCTTGAATAATATCAGTGGTGAGCGCCACAAGCTGGTCCAAGCGGATTGCATTAAATGGTTGGAGCAATGTCGAGAAGGTTTTGATGTGATCATGTTGGACCCGCCCACCTTTTCGAACTCAAAACGCATGGAAGGTGTGTTGGATGTTCAGCGTGACCATGTCACTTTAATCAAACGCTGTATGGATTTGTTGCAGCCTGGCGGCACCCTTTATTTTTCCAATAACCTACGCAGTTTCAAACTGGAACGAGAATCTTTGGATCGCTTTGGGGTGGAGGATATTACTCCAACAACAATTGATCGCGATTTTGAGCGCAACCCTAAGATCCATCATTGCTTTGAAATTCGCCACCAATCGGGTAAGTGACTATGGATACTGCTTTTCAGCTTACATCAAAATATCAGCCTGCGGGCGATCAACCAAAAGCCATAGAACAGTTGATTGGTGGAATTCAAGCGGGGTTGGCACATCAAACTTTACTCGGGGTGACCGGTTCCGGGAAAACGTTTACCATCGCCAATGTGATTGCGGGAATTCAGCGGCCGACACTGGTGATGGCCCATAACAAAACCTTGGCAGCGCAGCTCTACGGTGAGCTAAAAGAATTTTTCCCGCACAATGCGGTAGAATATTTTGTTTCATATTACGACTATTATCAGCCGGAAGCTTACGTCCCTTCATCGGATACCTTTATTGAAAAAGATGCATCTGTAAACGAGCATATCGAGCAGATGCGACTGTCTGCGACTAAGGCGTTAATGGAGCGGCGAGATGCCATTGTTGTAGCGACGGTTTCTGCTATCTATGGGTTGGGTGATCCAGAAGCTTACTTGAAAATGGTATTGCATTTGGTGCGTGGCGATTTAATCGATCAACGTAGCATTCTGCGTCGGCTTGCAGAGTTGCAGTACACACGCAACGACACAGATTTTTTTCGGGCAAATTATCGCGTGCGCGGAGATGTGATTGACATATTTCCGGCTGACTCAGAAGATACCGCGATACGCATTGAATTGTTTGATGATCAAATTGATCAAATTTCGCAATTCGATCCCTTAACCGGGGAGGTGTATAACCGCATACCGCGCATTACCATCTATCCCAAAAGCCATTACGTTACGCCACGAAGTCGAGTGCTTGAAGCCGTTGAATCCATCAAAGATGAGCTAAAAGGACGTCTAGATCAATTGCGCAAAAATGATAAGTTGGTTGAAGCGCAAAGATTGGAGCAGCGGGTTAAGTATGATGTGGAAATGATGAACGAGTTGGGGTATTGCACCGGCATTGAAAATTATTCACGGTATCTCTCAGGCCGAGAGCCAGGGCTGCCGCCTCCCACTTTATTCGATTATTTACCTCACGACGCGCTGCTGGTGATTGATGAATCTCATGTCACTGTATCCCAAATCGGCGCAATGTATAAAGGCGATCGCTCACGGAAAGAGACTCTTGTTGAATATGGATTTCGTTTGCCTTCCGCGTTGGATAATCGGCCTATGCGCTTTGATGAATGGGAACGCATCGCACCGCAAACGATTTTTGTTTCTGCGACCCCGGGGAATTACGAGGCGGAGCATGCAGGGGCTACTATTGAGCAAGTTGTGCGTCCTACTGGCTTGGTGGATCCCATTGTAGAGGTTCGATCTGCAACCTCTCAGGTAGATGATGCCCTAAGTGAAATCAAACGCTATGTTACTGCGGGGGATCGAATACTGATTACCGTGCTCACCAAGCGTATGGCAGAAGACCTAACGGATTATCTGCTTGAACAGGGGATTAAAGTCCGCTATCTACACTCAGACATTGAAACCGTTGAACGTGTTGAAATTATTCGCGATTTACGTCGTGGAGAGTTTGATGTGTTGGTGGGTATTAACTTGCTGCGGGAAGGTTTGGATATGCCTGAGGTAGCACTTGTGGCCATTTTTGATGCCGATAAAGAAGGCTTTTTACGCTCGGAGAGATCGCTCATTCAAACCATTGGCCGTGCCGCTCGCAACGTAAACGGTAAAGCCATTCTCTATGCCGACAAAATTACCGGCTCGATGCAGCGCGCCATGGATGAAACTGAACGGAGACGAAAAAAGCAAGTCGAGTTTAATCGGGTAAATAATAT
>JBNKFP010000084.1:0-11389 GCA_050289365.1 Cellvibrionaceae bacterium
AGCAGCGATTGCTGGGGCAACAATGGGACCAAAAGCAGTGGTCCAAATGGGGCTGCAAATAATTCGAATTGGGGAAATTTAGGCCTATTGCTGAAAGCGGGCATTGAAGGTGTCAAACAAGTTAGTCCAGATATCAAAACGGTTTTACACATCGAGAACTTCGATGATCCTGCCGGCGTGGAATGGTGGGTCGACAGCGCCTTAGGACAGGGGGTGCAATTTGATGTACTGGGTTTATCGGCCTATGAAAGCTTCCAAGGCCCGAGTAGCGCCTGGCGTAGCACAATTCAACGCTTAGCTAATCGCTACCCTAGCCTGTCATTCGCCATTGCTGAATACAATCAACAAGGGCGCCTATTAAACGATGTGATGAGAGAGGTTCCCGGTGGACGAGGACTGGGTACCTTCTTTTGGGAGCCGACTGAATCTGGCTTTTGGGGGTCCAGCATCTTGAACTGGGAAGACAACAATTATCGCGCGAGCAGCGATTTCGCCATGTACGACAATATCGTAAAAGATTACGGGCTGCGTAAGTTACCTTAGAGTTATCCTCCGGGGTAAGCAGCAAGCTTACCCCAGCATGTTCAATATCAATTCAATTTGGATTCCGCCACTCCAAACCAACCTACTACAATCGTATTTTCCTGATCACATTCATTAAATCTGATTGATTACTGGCGAAGCGACTTTTCAGACTCCAAGTCATGACCTGATAATAGTTTTGCTGGTCGTCCTCCATAAACGCCAGCAGATAAATAATGTCAACATTATCGATAGTGGCAGATATTTTATAAACCCGACTTTCCACATTGTGATCGGTCGTGATCGTTTTCGGCTCTTCACTTCTTACATTGCCCAAGGAACCTAAATAATACGAAATCAAATTGGATTCATAATCCTCCAGTGACGCCACATCCAACTCTGATTGCGCTACCTTAAACAACATCATATAACCTTCTTTATAGATGTTCCCCGCCGTCAGAAGTGCTTCTTCATTCTTGACGACACCTTTGACCCAGTGCTGAGGAATGTACACAACGGTATTTCCATTGCCTGTGACAATCTCTTTGAACAGGTTTTCGTTTGTCCCAGCACCTCTCTCTTCGGCCTTTCCACGGCAGGTGGACGGTAAATATTTCGGTGGCATGGTTCCCGGCTTGCATTGCCAAGTCACGGCCATAATGGTGCCGTCTTTCAATGTGTAATCAGGAACATATCGAACGGTAAGCTTTTCTCCATTGCGGATCAACGGATTGAATATGCCAACAATTTCCCCGGCGGGATTGACATGAATATCGAAAAGCACTTCTGCTTTAGGGCGCGCGCCTATCCCCGCCTCCTTTTTATTGGTGACTTTTGCATTATTTTTTGTTGCGTAATGGGTAGCTCGGTCTGATGCATCCTTCAGCTCAACCAAGCCAGGTGTCACTTTTGCTCGCTGGGTATAATCCTGATAGGCGGGCAATGCCACTGCGGCGATGATCCCCAACACCGCTATCATAGGCATAATGGCTACAGCGAAAATAACCCAAGCGGAAGACTTGGAGAGATGGCCATATTTCGCATTCCAAGAACTCTTGGAGCAGGACCAAAAATAGATCGCCTCAACTAGGGTAATGGGAAAACTGACGCCAAACACCCCGAAAGGTATATAGAAAATGCCCCACCATTGTCCCAAATAATACCGATGCACGCCCAACCCACCTAAGAACAATGCCAAAAAGCCCGCTGCAACCTTACTGCGACCACTCTCGACAAAGGTGTTTTTGGCTCCACATTGTCCACATGCTGGGCTCATTTTATCCATTAGGTTGCCGCAGCTTTGACAATAGATGGTCTCCCCTACCGCCGCTTTCGGCGTTTGATAAGGCGTGGTGTTTTGCTCTTCAGGAGCAGGCTCACTGACCTTTTCCCCATCAGAAACACTGGCTGGAACATCCTGAGGAATTAACTCACAGCTGTATCCACACTGTTCAATCCGCTGCTTTATCTTTTGCGCTTTTGCTTCATCTAAATCTCGTTTAATTATTGAAGCCGTTTGACCTAACAGGCTATTCAGCTTGCTCTCACTCAAGCGAAAAAGTTCCATTAATTTTTGATTCGCTTCTACGGCAGAGGTATTGGCTTGCAGTTTTCGCACAAATTTGACGGAATAAAGGGGCATTTAATCGACAATCCTAATCATTGGGTTTATTCAAAATCAGAAAATTATGGGTTATTTCAATATAGCTTAGATTGATCCATAATCTAGACGGTGCAATGCAATCAGACATTGACAGAGATCGGCAATATCGCACCCACCAAACAGAATCTGCACCCTTGTTCACTGATCAATGGGACAGAGCTGTCATTTTGAAGCACCGCATTTCAGAATTTGAAAATCAAAAAGCTTGGCGAGATGCCACATAACAATTCAGCTCAAAGAAACAGATTTTTTGTTCCTCGGCCACCAGAGCCGAAAATGCACTTGTTAGAACAGTCAACTGTTGCCATAACACCTACTGCCTAACCGTAACTTGAGTAAACTCAAGCTCATCGTGTGAGGCTTTTGCATCACTCTCAGTAAGCTTAAATTCGCCCTCCAGGCGAATATCATCAGACGAACTCCCCAACATCACCTTAAAGCGCCCAGGCTCTACCAGCTTATCCATAGATGCGTTATAAAACGCCAACTGAGATAGGGGTAACTCAAAAGTGACACTGGCTTTTTTCCCGCGGGCTAGGTGTATCTTTCTGAACCCTTTTAGTTCTTTCACCGGTCGCGTCACACTGGCTTGCACATCATTGATGTACAACTGAATGACTTCCGCTGCATCCGCTTTACCCGTGTTTTTGATTTTCAGTGATATCTTCACCACCCCAGTTTTTGTTGCAGCCCGCGCATCGATTTTTAAACCACTGTATACAAAGTCGCTGTAACTGAGTCCGTGACCAAAAGCATACAAAGCACTGGTTTCAGCAAAGGCATAACCCCGTTTCGCGGTTGGTTTAAAATTGTAGTAACTGGGAATATGGCCGACGGAACGTGGAATACTGACAGGCAATTTTCCGCTGGGGCTGACCTCGCCAAACAACACTTTGGCTACCGCCGTCCCCGTTTCTTGCCCAAGATACCACCCCTCCAATATTGCAGGCACGTTTTCAGCAATTGCACTGATGGCGAGCGGGCGCCCCCCCATCAATAACACCACCGTGGGTGTGCCTGTGGCCAATATTGCATCCACTAAGGCTTGCTGATCACCGGGCAATTGCAAGCTGGTGCTATCCCCCAAGTGCGATTCCACCCAGGCTTCGCGGGAGGTGGATTCGTTGTCGCCCACCACCACTAAGGCCACATCCGCCTGCCTGGCCTGATCAACAGCCGCTTGAATGCGCGGTAAATTTTCTGCAGTAGGTACTAATTCTACTTTATCCGTGTGCCAGCGCTCCTTGGAAAAACTTTTCGCCTGTTTGGAATCCGCGCCAACCGGCCAGTGAATGCGAGTCAATTGCACACCCTCTGAATGGAGCAGGGACACGTCACTACCGTTTAAATAGGTGCGAATACCATCAAGTATGGTGACGCTGCTGCGCGGCACATCGGAATAACCGCCTAAGAGGGTTTCATCAATATGGGGCCCAATCACTGCCAATGTTTTTAGCTTTTTCGTGTTTAACGGCAGCAAATGATTTTGATTTTTTAACAATACTATGGCATTTTCAGCAACTTTTTCGCTGAGTTTACGATGCTCCTGATTTCCAATAATATGAACCCCCTTCGGATCTGTATAAGGATTTTCAAACAGTCCTAACATAAATTTGTGTTTCAATACTCGACGCACAGCCTGATCAATTAATTCCATTTTGATTTTCGAATTCGCCTTCAATAACGCAGGAAATGTATCTCCGTCAGGCAACTCCATATCAACCCCTGCGCTCAAGGCCAATAAGGCGGCGTCGGCTTTATTGTCGGTCAAGTGGTGGCGTCCCATCAGTTCACCAATGGCAAAATAATCACTGACGATGGTGCCATTAAAGCCCCACTCATCACGCAAAATATTGCGCAGCACTTTTACATTGGCATGGGATGGAATACCGTCAATCTCGTTGTAAGACGCCATTATGGACTGCGCATGGCCAAGTTTAACCGCCGCCTCAAAGGGAGAGAGGAATATTTCACGCAAGGTGCGCTCGCCAAAGTAAGCGGGAGCGGTATTCAGGCCACCTGCTGGCTGACCGTGCCCGGTTAAATGCTTGAGAGTAGCGATCACCCGATCCGCCGGTATTGTGCCGGAATGAGTTCCTTGCAAGCCATTCACGGCCGCCACACCCAAAACGGAAATCAGATAGGGGTCCTCCCCCAACGTTTCTTCGATACGCCCCCAGCGTGGATCGCGCGCCACATCCAGAATGGGGGTCAACACCTGACTGCCGCCCCGGGCTCGAACCTCAGACGCAGTAGCCGCATACATTTGTTCTATAAGATCTGGATCGAAGGTACTGGCGAGCGCTATTGCCTGCGGGAAACTGGTTGCGTATTTACCCGAGTGGCCGTGCAATGCTTCTTCGTGAAAAATGGCAGGGATACCCAAGCGAGTATTGTCCAGCAACCATTTTTGCACATCATTCACAAAGTTGACGGTTGCCAATGGGTCCTTATTGGTGGAGATAATGTCTTTATTCTCCGATGGTCGAGCCACCTGGCCAATGCCCGCCTTGAGATAATCAGACGCTACGTCCGGTAGAAATACTCCAGCCTCGCTCTCAAATTTACGCCGACCAATCCAGACTGACTGCAACTGAGCAAATTTTTCTTCGAGCGTCATACGCGACAGCAAATCCTCAACTCGCCCATCCGTGTTCAATTGCGGATTTTTATAAGGTTCACTTTCTGCGTGAAGCTGCTGACCACTGATCGCCAAAGCCAATAACACACCAATCAGTCTTTTACTCAGATACCCTATTGCTCCCATAACCGCTCTCATCATTAAAATCTCACTTTTTGGTTGTTATTTTTTATTTCGAATTCTGATGTTGCCCCGTACCAGCAAGAACAATTGTAATGGCAAAGCAATGATTTGACGATTAAATCAAAAAACGGGATCAATTGAACACCTAAGGTGCAGCACTCAAAGCGGCCTACTATCGAGTCAATAGCAGGCTTAAAAGTGAATTATAGGCCGAACTCGTTTGTTCGGGGAGATTCACCAATGCCTTGGCATCGATAAAACGGCTAACAATAGTAAAGCCCAATTGCCTCCTAGACATTGAGCAACCTCCAGGTAACAAGGGTTCAGCGTTCTAAATCAATAGAAATTAAGCGTTAGTAAGGTTAACCTAGTGGAGCGTTTGACCAACCGATGTAATGCGACATGTTCACATTCAACCCCTATGAGCCTGAATATGACAACGGAAAAAATTTCCTTGCTCTGGCAGCAGTTTCTTGAACTCTTGCAAGCGCATGTTCTGACAAAAGAGACATTAGCCCAAGTAGGCTTCATCCTACTCGCTTATTTTTTAGCCTATTTTGCAGGAAGGTCGTTCAAAGGTCTGCTGGCGAAGACCAAATGGGCATCGAAAATTGACAATAACCATCCGATTCGCCGCTTTTTCTTTAATCTAGGTAATTTGATTTTTCCAATACTAACCATCTTTTTCCTTAGATTTTCTGTGGAGATCAGCAAGCAGGCCATCCACCAAGGTTGGCTCGTTAAATCCGCCATGGTATTGGCCATTATGTTACTGGCCAATACCTTCATCACTAATTTTGTTAAGCGTCCGGTCGCTGCAAACTTGCTGCGTTGGATTGTTCAACCGGTGTTATTTCTCCACCTACTCGGTGTACTGCCCTATATCATCAGCGTCCTCGAGTCCATTTCAATCAATATTGGTAATATCAGCATTTCGGCCTACGGCATATGTCGCGTGCTGTTGTTTGGCTCCATTTTGTTTTGGTTGGGCCGAGTTTCGAACAATACCGGTCAGGATATTATTCGCCGGCAAGAAAAGCTCGACTTCCGAACGCGAGAAGTGGCTGCAAAATTATTGGAAGTCGCAATATTTGTAGTGATCTTTTTGTTGCTTTTGCAGATTATGGGCATCAACCTCACTGCCCTGGCGGTATTTGGTGGCGCACTGGGTGTGGGCTTGGGTTTTGGTTTGCAAACCATCGCATCCAATTTTATTTCCGGCATCATAATTCTATTGGATCGTTCCATATCCATCGGTGACTACGTGGAAATGGAAGATGGAAAAACCGGCGTTGTTCGTGAAATGAATATGCGCTCCACCGCATTGGAAACTTTTGATGGCAAAGACATCATGGTGCCCAATGAAAAATTCATCGCCTCCACCTTTATCAATTGGACCCACAAAAACAAAAAGCAGCGCTATCGAGTGGATTTTTCGGTGGCCTATCATTCCGACATTCGCAAGCTGGTGGGACTGATTAAAGAAGCGGTCGCCAACCACCCACAGGTGTTGAGCGGTGAAGAATTACCTATTGAAGAACGCCCAGATTGTGAAATATCCAGCTTTGGCGATTCTGGCATTAATATGTTTGTCGAGTTTTGGATGATCGGCATCGACGACGGCAAAAACCGTGTTGGCGGCGACCTTTTGCTCATCATTCTTGAAACATTACAACTAAATGGCTACGAAATCCCATTCCCTCAACGAGAAGTACGCATATTATCTGAGGTAACGGAAAATCCAATGTCTTAATAGGATTCCATTTACTTCACACTATGAAAGGAGAAATTTATCGCATATTTTTATTCCAAGAGAGACGTAACACCATGATTCTATATTTAGTGATCCAAAATTTTTACAGTCGCATTATTCGATTAAAGCTGTATGCCGCTGTAAATATTCGATGAACGTCTCCGTCAATGGCCATATAAGCTTTGCCTGTTCCAATTGCGATAAAAAATATTCTATAGAAAGTCAGACCCTACCTTTTGAACCAGACATCAGCCCGGAAGCGGGCGAAGCCCCTTATATTCGCTACCAAGCAGGCATTCAAATATTGTGCTCATCTTGCAATGGTGAATTGGCCATCAAATTGGATGTATGGGAACATCCATCAGCGGTAACCAATTACTCTTACTACGACGACATAGGAATAAAGGATATTCAGTGCGAATTTCATGTCGAACATTACTTTGATGATCGCGCGGTCAAAGAAGAAGATTTGCAATATGACGAAGAACCGGATAATGAAAATGAGGAATCGAGCGATAATGAAGGCGATGATGAAATGCTAGATTTCGATTCAAATTTGGATCCCTATGATGAGGATGATGCATAAAATTAACAACTAACGTGATGTGGGTCGAATAAGGCCCCAGCCGTAATCCGACAACATTTGAAGACCAAAACCAGAATTCCGGCTGAGTATAAAGTCTAAAAGTCGGAAATAATTAACATTTAAAATTCTAGTTAGCTCACAGAGGTTTACAACCAAAGTAAACCCCTTTTGAAGCCACCCCAATAATATTCACCCTACTTATAAGGATTCTGCGTGTAAATCATCAGCGGCAAAGGAATAAAACTGTGTATGCCGATATTGGCCCCACCATTATCGATGCGCTCGTTGTAACAAACCACACCGCCACCAATGCCGCCGATCAAATTACCGGATTTCTGGCCAGACCAGAGGGTTTGACTGTAATACGGATTGCCGACGGCTCCCGCATTGCCATCTAATGTTCGATAACGTTTATTGCCCCTGACTTCTACAATAAAGCCCATATGATGAGTTGTTTTGTTGTTAACCTTGGGAGTGTAATACAGATCACCAGGCTTTGGCGTGTAGGTACCGTTATTGGGCTTACGAATGTATTGGAATCCATCATCGATGTTGTCGTTCATATTCCTAATCCAATCGTCATAGGAACGCTGGAATGTCGGGTAGCCGGCCTTTTGCAGCACCCAGTTGATATAAAGCTGGCACCAGGAAACCTTTAACATCCCCTGTACGCTTTTATCTGCAAATTGCGGATAAGATTTAAAATATTCACTAACACGTGCCGCATTTGAGGTAACACTAACGCCAACTTCTTGCCCCCCTATGCGCAATACATCTTCTCTTCTTGGCATACCGATTCTCCTTATACTTAGCCATTTGAATATAAAGCAATCGCGTTTACCATAGATCGCGCTTGCTTTGGGAATGAAAACTGGATTCTCGCATAAATGCCTAGCAAAATCAGCAGGTTTTGATTAGATTGTTTTGTGGTCAAATTCGATATTGCGGAGGTGACTTAATAGGTATTAACACATTTGGACAAAATTGGCAGCAACATATATGAGTAGAGACCTATCGAAGTATTTCCGTGGAATTCCAACCTATTAGCCGTACCATAAGATGCCATCCAATGACTTACCACTAAAAACTTACAACTATGCAAAAATTAATTCGACAAATATTTCACCATTCCTGGTCCTCGCTACTAATCGTCATGCTATTGATCGCAGGCTGTTCGACCAATTCCATATCAACACAATCCCCCATAAAACACCTTGCATTACATTTTAAGGATCTTGGCGCTTCGTCAGCAAATATTATTTGGCCACAACATTGGCAATGGGCAGATCCAGACAATCACAAACCGGTTAGCCACGACATTCGCGTTATAGATTATGAAGACCCAGAATTAGCTCAATTAAAAAAATGTTTCCAACGATTCCGAACAAAAAACAAGACTTCCGTTTTATCAGTCACGATCACGCCGTTAAATATCTAAAAGATACTTTTATTGAATTAGAAAATACACTATCTCAAAGCGGCGCTGACGAGGATTGCAAATACGATAGCGGCTACTCTAAAGAGAACACAACACTCTATAAAACCTTAGTTAGAATTGAAGAAAAATTTTAACTAAGGTCCGCGAACTAAAGTGCAAGCGAAGCAGGCAGTTGTGTTTACACATCAAGCTTGGCTTGCGCGATGCCAAAGCTATTTAATTTCGAGAGCCCCCACCATGGACTCCAGTTTATCGAATGATCCCGTCCAACCACCGGTCATGCCCGCCTTGGCGTCATGAAATGTTTTCTTTTCCTCTTCCGTCGCTGGGCCATCAATCTCCCACGTCAGTGTGATTCGGGTTTCGTCGGCACCTTCTGCGTGAAAGCTCACCATGGTTAACATGCTATCAGGCCAGGTCGGAGCAAATGGTGGCTTGGTTAAATCGCCATTTTGATCACAAAAATTCTGCGTATAAATCAAAAGCTCATTAGGTTGAATCGTTCGATAATTTACCATACCGAACATCCGCGATCCGTCTGCGTTAGTCATGGCGTAATGTAATGAGCCGCCCTCCTTTACATCGGAATGCAACAGCTCCATGCTCGAACCCGTCGGCCCCATCCAATTGGAAAAATGTTTTGGGCTCACCCAAAGATCAAACAGGGTTGCCGGATCAGTACCGAAGGTGCGGTTAATGATAAACACATCCTGCTTGCCTTGCTGCTCTGCCAAATATTCTCCCAGGCGATCCCATGTACCATTGCCGCCTGCATCTTTTATATGTTGCTGCATTTGCTTGGCTGCTTCCGCCGACGCCACTGCCATAATCATATCCATGACCGTCTTATTATTCTCTTCTTTAAAGGTTACAGTAACCCGGAATAATGGCTCGGTTGTTTCCGTGGCACCGTGGTCATACACCAATTTTGAATACTCTTCCACCTCATGATAAGTGGCAATATTGGGCCAATCCACGCCATCGGGACCATGCATGGTATAGATCCATTTACCACCTGGACGGACCTCCTTGCTCTTACTGGTAAGAGTAAAACCTCTTGGCCCCCACCAGTTGACGACGTGCTTCACATCCGTCCATGCCTCCCACACCAATTTTACTGGAGCATCAAATACACGCACGATGCGCAATTCATTGTCATTCGGTGACTTAGCCATGTTTATCCCCTTGGTTAGGTTCTTCTGCCTGCAATTGTTTTAAATACTCATCCAAACGATCGAAACTCTCATCCCAAAACTTGCGATAGGCAGAAATCCACTCATCTGCCTTCTTGAGGTTTTGCGCTTCCAACTTGCAGGGTCGCCACTGAGCAGACTTACCCCTGGAAATCAGCTTGGCATTCTCCAGCACCTTGAGATGCTTGGTGATCGCAGGCAGGCTCATGTCATAGGGCTCGGCCAATTCCGACACAGTGAGCTCTGATTCAGCCAATCGACTGAGGATGCTGCGCCTGGTGGGATCCCCAAGGGCAGAAAATATCTGTGAAAGTGCGTCATTTGATGTCATGCCCCGTATTTAACCATATGGTTAAATACGGGGCAACTTTAATTTAGTGAATTTAATTTTGAGGACGGCGGTCGATTAGAGTGGGCGAATAGGCAAATGACTTTTAATCGCCTTCGGTGTTGGCGATAGGTTTTATAATCGAAACTCAGAGCGGTTAAGTTATAAAATGTCTTTCAACATCAATGGCTTTGAGACCAGAATCGGCCTTTGGTCATGCTCAAGACAATGCATATAACCCAACAACTTAGCCCCAATTAACCAGCCCTATCAATGTTTTTTAGTGGGTGAACAACAGGCAAAGTAACTGTTGCTTGAAGCCCTTGCTTGGGCCCATTTTTTATCTCCAAGGTGCCGTCATAATTCGCGACTATATCCTGGCAAATAGAAAGCCCCAAACCAGCGCCCTGCTGACTCTCATCCAACCGCTCGCCACGCTGCATAAGCCTCTCGATACTTTCTGATGGTAGGCCTGCACCATCATCAACAATCGTGATTGTGATGTAATTGTTCACCACTTGAATCTGCAACATGACCTGCTCTACAGCAAATTTACAGGCGTTATCCAATAAATTGCCCAGCAGCTCCAACATATCATCCCGATCCTGATGCAACACAAGATCAACTGGATATTCACTTTTTATCACCACATTCGGATAAAGTTTGGCAAGTACAGCGACGAGAGGCGGCAGATCCTCCACTATGTGTGCATGCCTGCCGGGGGTGGACACACCAACAATTCTGGCTCGCTTTAATTCGCGTTGAATCAACCATTTGATATCGCCGAGAAGACGGTTAATTTCGTCTGAATGTGGGCTTGTTGCTTCATCCAAAAGCTGCTGCACACGTTGCAGCGGGCGTTTAATTTCATGCGCAAGATTTCCCAGCGAATTTCGCGAGCGGCTCACACGTTTTTGCAGTTGTACTAGCAGCAATTCTATAGCTTCCGCTAACGGCACCAATTCATCAGGCACTTTACTCAAATCCGTTTTTTCTTCGGAGTAGCGCAAGGATTGTATTTTCTCTCTCACTGAATCCAAATAACGAAAATTCTTTTTAATAATCCAATGTTGTAGAAGCAGCAGCAAAAAAGCCCCACCTAAAACAATGCCTGCAGCCCAGCGAGTGTAATACCAGGTCAG
>JBNKFP010000085.1:0-11264 GCA_050289365.1 Cellvibrionaceae bacterium
CACCGTTATAAAAATGGGCAGATCACCATAGTCGCGCATAATGACGTGAATTGCGGGCTCAATGCCATCAATAAGTTCGATTTGGGCATGGCCATTGGCGAAGGGTGGCACGGTGAGTAGGGCATCAAACAGACCTTCTGTGGTCCAGCTGGTGGTAGTATCAATCATGACTTGTTCTCCTAACTTGGCTATATCAAATCCCTCACTGTCGATAACATCGCGCAATTTTTTTTCAATTTGAGCCAACAGCTTGGTGTTTTCCGGGCGAATCCATACTTCCTTCTTGATAAGGCCCGCGTCCCGCAATCGCTTGCGGTATTCCCGTTGATAGTGGGCTGATGATTTCGCTTTCATGGGCACAAGATATCCCCTTACATGTGATATGTAAATAGTTTTACATGTAATTTCTTATATTTATTACATGTAATGCGTAGTGATTTGCCTTTTAAAATCCTTAACCTATTGATTTTATTATACTTCGTTCTCATTTTTCAGATACACTTGCAACTCCCCGGCGCTCTCAAAAAGTGTTACCACCATGGGCCGACAGCATACTTCGCAGTCTTCTACATAAGACTCACCAAGCATTTCTTCATCAGCTAGGAGATGGACCGGCTCGCCACAGTAAGGACAATGATTTTTGATCTCTTGCACAGCCCCCCCCTAAAAGTCGTAAATAAGCAGCTTGGTCACCTTGCCAAGAATAAACTTGCCAACAAAATTTTTGTGTCGTGGGTGATCAATGTAAGTGCGCATAGTCTCTTCATCCTTAAAAGTCATGAGTACAGCCAAGTCAAAACCGTCATCGACTATGGGTCGATCACTGGCGATGGCACTGCCGTATTCCAGCTTGTTCAAACCTGGAATGACCTCTAGATCCGCCATTGCCTGCTTCAATTCAGTGATGTATTCGGCCTCCTGGTATTCCGGTTTTAACCAAATAACAACCACATGGTGTACTTCACTGAGCGATTTGTGCTGCAACCAAGAGCAGGAACAAATACACAGTAGAATCAAAATGGAAACGATTCGAATGATCTGTGTCATCGCATAGCACCGACCATTAACAAGAACCAACCGGCTAAGAAGCAAAGCCCGCCAAGGGGCGTCACCGGGCCCAACCAGCGCGGACCGCCAAGCGCCATCCAATAGAGACTGCCGCAAAAAAACACTATACCAGCGCAAAAGGACCAAAACCCCGCTTGCCACCACGGGTTCAGAGGGTATTTGCTCCAGTACAGGCCCAAGGCAAGTAAGGTGATCGCGTGGTAAAAGTGATACTGCACCGCGGTATGCCAGATACCCAGCATAGTTTCCGATAGCTGCCCCTTGAGACCATGGGAGCCAAATGCCCCCAAAGCCACCGCCAACAAACCTTGACTGGCTGCAATCAGTACTGCTGCGGGAAACACATTCATAGGTCTTATTCTCTGTTGTTGAATTTAGCTATAGTGCGTACCCACTTAGCGACTGTGAAATGCGCCCACTAGTGCGCTGAGGGTTCTGCAAATTCTTCCATAAAATCCAACATCGCCTGTTGGCGTATGGTTTTGCGATGGTTGGCCCACAACTTGGCGATTTGCTCTTGTTTGCATACCTTGCGGTCGACGAGTACACGGGTTTTCAGCTCTCCCCGAGCTTCTTGAGTTGGGCATTTGGTGTATACAAACTGATTGCTGATCATATCCAAAAACGGGCCGGACTTACTGGTGGGCATAATAAAAATCAGCTGTAGACCTAAGCTCTTGGTTAAGTAATTAATCACTTCGCGGGAGCGCGTTTCATCCATTTTGGAGAAAGCCTCGTCCACCATGACCATGCGCAAATGGGACTTGCCCTCATTGAAGCGGAATGCCGAGGTCACCGCTGCCGCCCGAATTATATAAGCCGGAGTCTCCAATTGCCCTCCAGAACCCGTGCCGTATTGGCTGAGCGCTATAGGTTGTTTGTTAGCGGGTTGTTTGTAGATTTCGTAACGCCGGTAGTTCCGGTAGTCGCTGATCCGCGCCAGTTCGCGATGTGCGGTCAACTCGTCATCGTCGAGCAACATGTTTAGCAGTCGATCGCGAGTACGTGCGTGTTTTTCTGGTAAATCTGCATCGAATAGGGTCGCACCGTCGCCCAGGTTGGACATGTTGATAATAATCTTAAAAAATTGCCAGTATTCCTGAAATTCCGGCACCCACGCCATATCGAAGAAAAAGCGCTCACGATCGCTGCCGAATTGATGGTGCTCCAATTCCCGGTTGAGATCATCCAGTATGTTTTTGCCTTCGTTAATGGCCTGGTAGATAGAGTGGCACAGATTGGTGACAAAGGCGGTATTAAAACTGTCTTTGAGTTGGCTCAACTGCCGGTGGCGCTCAACCAAAATGTTGTTTTTGAGGCGGTTGTGCAGACTTTCCAGCACCCCGCTTAAGTTAACAATGTGTTTAAAAAAGCGAAAGCCGTGGAGTTCCGCTAAGCCGCCGTCATAGACGATTTGATCCATATCCGCGGCGCTGAGGTTGTGTTGCTGCACAGCCTCAAATAAATGACGCTCATTGAGCTGCAGTTGATCTTGGGCCTGCTGAATGAAATCGGCGAAGTCCGTGTCGGGATTCGCAGCGCTGGCTTCGGTCTGCTGCAGTGACTGATCCAGTTCGAAGCGCGGCAACACGGCGGGGATCTGCTCCACGGCGGCCAAGCTCTCTTCCTGTTGCTGGGTGGTTTTGTCCACCTCCGCCGCCAGTTGCTGAACTTTGTTTTCCAATTGTTTGTGTTGCTGGATTAAGCCCCCCAGTTTCTGCTCCTGCTCTTTACTTGCACGATCCTGTTCCTGGTAGCGCTCGCGCTGATGCAGCAATTCGTCTTCCAGGGCCTGGCTGTCACTCAAATCCAGATCAGTAAGGGTTTTCTGTGCTTGCTGTAAATCGCGCTGCACACCGAGCATTTCTTGAAATACTCCACTCAATTGCAGCGGCTTGATGCGATTGATGATTTCACACAGACGTCGGATCTGCTGGTAATCCTGCTCTGCGCGATTCAGACTTTGACAGAGCTGCTCGTATTGCAGCTCTTTCGCCAGTAGCGCCCGCTGCCGAGCAGATTGGCCAAACACCAGCTCGTCGTCGTTGAGGTCGCAACGCCACATAGCGTAGTTACCCGAACCCAGGCCCTCCGCAGTGATGCCTCGCGCGGTGTTTTTTAAGCTTTCGGCACTGTCCACCTGCAACACATTGCCATAAGAGGCGCGCAAATAGGCCTCTGCGGTACTGTGGCTGAAGCTCATCAATTCGATCACCGAATGCTTGGGCAGCGTCAAGCGCTGGGAATCCCGCTCGGCTTTGCTGCCCTGTATCACCCGGGCGTTATTGCGGCGATCACTGCGCAGATTGCGCACAATACTGATGGCCTGGGCCTCGAATTCGCACTCCACAATGATCGAAAACCGCGCGCCGCCGATATAACCCTCAACCGCCATTTGCCAGCGGCTGTCGATGACGTCCACATAGTCACACAGGACTTTGGCATCGGCGGCGGGGCACTGCTCGCGAATGGCTTTTATAGCCTGCTCGACATAAGAGGGATAAGTCACCTGCTGACTTTTGAGCAGCTGTATTTCCTGTTGCTTTTTGCGCATCTCCAGATTGAGTTTTTGGCGCTGCTCCGCACGTTTGTCCGCCAAACTGAATAACTTATCGCGCACGCTGCCCTGTCCGGCGGGATCTTGATAAAACTTATCCACCCACTGGTTTTGCTGGGTTTGCCAGGCGATGACAGAAGGAAGGTGGGCCTCTAACGGACTGAGATCAATCCAGTCTTGATTGAGGATTTGGTGGGCGTCCAAATCAGCGGCTGCCCGATTTTGACTGACGGTTTTGGTGGCCGCGAGACAATCGCCGCTTTCCAGAGCGGGCAGTTCCGCGCCCAACGACGAGCTTTGCAATTGCTGCAGATAATCGGCGGCGGCTTCGATATTTTGGTGCATCTGCTGCCATTCGCTCAGCAGCGGGCGGGCGTATTCTAGTAGGCGTTTTTCACAGCGCTCAATGCTGCGCTCTAACGCATCTTTATCCCGCAGCGCCTGAATACCTTGCCGCTGGGCCTCCAGTCGGACAATGCCATCGTGCAGTTGCTGACGCAACAGGTCACCCTGCTGAATTTGCTCTTGCAGGGCGCTGGTTTGCTGCTCGATTTCCCGGCTTTGTTTTTTGCACGCCAGATAGTTTTGCTGGGCCTTAGTGGCGGCTTGGCAGGCCTGGCCGTAGGTGTGCAGAACCCGATCAGTCCAAGCTTGCACATATTGGCCGGCGATGTGTTTGGCTTTGTCGAGAATTTCCGCCGAGGCTTTAATGCTTGCGGCATTGGCTTCCATTTCATGGATGGTTTTCATCAGATCCGAAACACTGCGGATGGCTTCGCCAAGGTCCTTGGGTTCCAGTATCTCTTGCGCGACAAAATCGTGAATGCTTTTTACCGGCTTATAGGCCATAAACCCGGCAAAGGTGCGCGCGGCGTGCTTGGCTTCGCGATCGGCCACCGAAGCATTGCTGCCTTTGGCCCCGCGCAGGGCACCGTATAGGCGTCGCAAGTAGGCGCCTTTTTTATCGTATTGTTCCACGGCGGCAGCGCCGTATTGTTTTTTCAGCAAACCCACTAGCTTGTCGATGGTCACCAAATATTTGCTGCTTTTGTCTTCGCGAATAAAGTGACCAATTTGCAGTTGCTCGTTGGGCAGTATCAAGAAGTAGAGTTCGTCTAAGCGCGCCTGGGCAACAGGTCCCGACTTTTCCAAATGGCCGCGCATGGCCATGACCGCCGTGAACGGTTCCGCATCCTCACCGTCGGTGGGGAAAAACACAGCGGCAATATAGCCGTCGGTCGCCTCCAAGCGAGCATAACTGCCGTCATCACAACCCAACAAATAGGAGGCGAGAGTGCGTACTTGCTTACCTCCGCGACCTTTCTGAGTCGTCTCATCCTGACCGGGATTGAACGCGAAGAGATTTTCATGAGCCGCGGTCATCAAGGCTTGAATCGCATCGGCTGCTGTCGTTTTACCCGAACCATTACCGCCAGAAAACAAGTTAACCGGACCGAATTCCAACTCGATGGACGGGATATTGCCCCAGTTGACCAGTATCGCGCGCTTTAAAAACATTAAGGTTCTCTCTCAAAAAGGGATTCAGCGTCATCATTCAATGGGCCATCGTCTGCTGCCGGGTTAACGCTAAACTGCTCCAGCTCAGAAGCATCCGCCACCGCTTGCAAAGCATCATCGGTAACAAAACTGGTAATCGCCGGACGTATGCGCAGCCAGCCTTCGGGGTTGTCCAAATCATCTTCCTGCTGGTAGTTGACCAAGCGCAGTTGGCGCAAGCGACGGAAGAGGGCACGGCGCTCGGTCAGGTTTTCCGGCAGGTGTCGCTTCAGCAAATTATTAAAAGAAATCGTCAGGGCCTCTAAGGACACCAGGACACAACCGTTTTCATCGACTTTGCCCTCGCGCAGCTGTTTGGCGTACTCAATGCGCAGGACCAAGATCAAGGCCACTTCGGTCTGCGACAATCGCGCGCGCATGCCGCCAGCAAACGCCTGCTGCTCCTCGTCCTGCAAACCTGGCACACTGGCGCCGGGCGGAAACACACGGACAAAACCAAAGCGGCGGTTGTGATCGACTCTGATGGCCAACAGGCTCAAATATTCCTCAACCACGGATTCGACTTGCACAAAGCGATCATAGAGTTTTTGCTCCACCTGACTCTCATCACGGCAGATGACCCCATAATCCAAGAGTCGAATCAGCACTTCGGACAGTTCGTCCACACCAATGGACTTTTTACTGAGTTGTTGTTCAACCCATTCTTTCAACATGGTTTGACTCCGTGGTGGACGCTCGCTCCACCAGCTCTATGGCAAATTCATCGGCCTGATGAAAGTAGCGATTACTGAAACTGCGCTGCTGGTAAGTGATCACAAACTGGTATTGGCTGCTCAGCGTATTCACCGCTCCGAGTTCGATGGCGTAGGCCAGTGACAACAGATCTTTGGCGTTGGCGACCGGTAAATCGGCGGTGGATACCCGGCGGCCGTCGCCCAGGGCTTGACGCACATAATCGCTTAACGACTGGCCGTTAATGAGAAACGCTTGGTCTAACAACGACTGGATCATCAACTCTTTTTGGGCATCGCTGTCGAGTGCCTGCTCCTCGCGAATCATACTGCTCACTACCCGTGCTGAACGCCGACGATTCAGCTTAATCTGAGCTGGATCGAGTAAGTTAACGCTCACACCGGACAGCTTTTCGGCGAGTCGATCCAGGCGCAGATTGCTCTCTTGCTCCGGCAGAGAAGCGAGTAAATCACAGGCTTTGAGCCAGAGATCGTCGCGACTGGCGGTGATGTAGCCCAATTGGCGAATGATGATATCGGCCCGTTTGGTAAAGCTTTGCAAAGCCATACGTAAGGCGGGCAGCATAATGTCGGAGGCATTGCGCATGCGCAGATCAATGGTATCGAGTATGTTCCACAACACGGATTGATTGTTGACCAACAGCTCCGGTGCCATATTGCGCAAACGCGTTTCCGCCTCGTATTTAAACACCTTATCTTTGCGCCGAATTTTGGTGATCACTTGGCTGATGCGGTCCCGATGTTTTTCCACACTGTCCGCGGAGAGTCGCACCGACAGGTCCGGCTGGAAGCGTTTTTCCATAAATTCAAAAAACTGGTCCGTGGCCTGCTGCACCAGCAATTGCGACTCCACTTCACGCACCAATTCGCGCTTGCGATCCTCCAACTCACTGATGACATCGGTAAAATCGGCGATGATCCGCTCCGAATATTCGTAGGCATCCAGCAGGTCGTGGACTTCCCCGCGAGCACTAAACGCCTCTAAGGCATTGAGTGTATTGCGGGTATTGCGATGGCGCGTGCGCACCCGGCGGCGATCCATTTCTTCTAATGGCAGGGCAAATAGGCGTCCGGCGCGGGTAAGGGGATAGGAGGATTGCAAAGTCGCGGTATCCACCTGCTTTTCCATCCAACCATAATCCAACAGTAATTTTAATATCCAGTTGGCCTGCTCACGCAGGGTCTTAAAGCGCTGCTCTACCTCTTCCCCATCCGCTTCCAGCAGAGGCGCTCGCGCCAGTGCCTCTTCGAATATATCCATCACTTGGTCACGGCTGAGAGATTGGCCATACTCGGCGGTGGCACCATACAAGCGCTGGTGCAACAAACACAGACATTCCACCACCTGCTCACGATATTTGGTGGTGAGTGGTTTAAAAAACTGATGTCGCTGCTCGTTAAAAAACATCCACGGCCTTGGTTGATATAGGCTATAAAAATTAGCGCGCAAGTATACCAAGGAGCGCCAGCTTAGGTTGCAATGCTTTGAGTGACTTGCGAATTAGGTGAACGTAAAAATTGCCGAATGAGGTTTTATTGATCTGCGCGATGTTTCCAGGAGCGCCCTATGTCACAATCGCAGCCCTGAACTCGTATCAGATTCCATCTAGAGCTGCCAAGTTTATGAATCAATTTTTTGAAATCGTTCTATTAACTGGATTCGCCGGTGTCTGTATTCCCTTAGGCGGTCTGCTGGGAACACTGGAAAACTTGCGGCCTCACTGGTTACAAAATGAACTGCGCCACTTTATGATTGCCTTGGGTGGCGGCATATTGCTGGGTTCAATCGCCGAAGTGCTGGTGCCCGAGGGGGTAAAGAGTCTGAATGGATCCATGTGGTCCATTTTAATTTTTATGGCGGGTGGTTATGGGTTTTTCCTGATCGAGCGCTGGCTTGGACTCCGACGACGGCAATCACCGCAGTTGATTGGCATGATGTTGGACTATATCCCAGAAGCGGTAGCGCTTGGAGGCTTGGTCGCGCTCGGCTCCCCCACATCCGGTTTGCTGGCCGCGTTGATTGCACTGCAAAACGTGCCCGAAGGGTTCAATGCCTATCGTGAATTGATCCCCCACAACGGCAATAGTCCGCGCAAAACCCTAACCACAATGGCGATGCTGGTGCCGATAGGCCCTATGGCAGGCATTTTGGGATACTACTTTTTATCAGACTTTCCACAGTTGCTCGGTGGCATTATGTTATTTGCTTCGGGCGGGATTCTATATTTGATTTTTCAAGATATTGCGCCACAGTCCGTCATTAAAAAACACTGGGCACCGCCACTTGGCGCAGTGTGCGGGTTTTGTATTGCGCTGTTTAGCAATTTGTTGGTTGAAGGACAACACGCCCTCTAAAAATATAATATTCAAGAAACCTATTTACTGATGGGCCATGTAGCGTCTATGGGTTTTCTTGTCGTTCCGCAAAGACAAAAAATTCTCGATTACCGTCGGTTCCTGGAAGCTCGCTATCAAAAAAGGCCAAACAGTTAAAATTCAGCTCCGCCAGTACCGCTTTTATTTTGCGTTCCACTTCGACAAACAGATTCGAGTTTTTCACCAACCCGCCTTTGCCGATCCCCTCTGGGCCCACTTCAAATTGTGGTTTCACTAAGCTCAATAATTTGGTACCAGGATGAGCCAATTGGGCCACCGCGGGTAAGATGAGCGTCTGTGAAATAAAAGAGACATCCATCAGCACCCAATCGAAATCCGTTGACTCCTGGTGTTCGTTCAGAATTTGAACCAGTTCCCTGGCATTGGCTTTTTCAATACAGCGAACGCGAGGGTCGCCGCGTAAACTCTCCGCTAATTGGCCAATACCGACATCCACACCGACCACAATGCAGGCACCTCGTCGTAACGCACAATCCGTAAAGCCGCCAGTCGATTGACCAATATCCAAAACTCGATCATTCAGGAAGGTCTTATCCTTGAGCTCAGTGACAAAGGTTTGCTGCCCCAAATAGTTCAGGGCCCGATCCAGTTTTAATCCGGCGCGAGAAACAAATTGCAATTCATCAATGGAATCGACTTCCAGGTGCAAATCTGCCATAAACTTTTGTGCCGGTTTATCCAACACAGACCAAACCCCCTGCAATCGCCCCTTAACAGCGCCAGCCGCAATTAATCTTTGGGCTTGAGTGCGTGATAAGGCAAGACCTTGTTGAACCAATAGTTTATCCAGTCTGTCACTTTTCATTAGATCGTGATGGCCTGCATTTCATTGACTAACCGCATTAAACCGTCGCCCCAATAGCGGCCCATAGCAGTGAATTCTAGATCGTCTTTATCTATTCTGCGATTGTGGGATATGTCAAAACTGTCCACTGGATAGACCATCACATCAATGGGCATATCGACGGTCATATTACTTTTCATAGTGGAATCAAGGGACAGCAAGGCACATATTGTGGCCCGATCTATAGGGGTTTCTGGACGAATAACGCGATCTAAGATAGGCTTACCGTACTTTTCTTCGCCGATCTGCATAAAGGGCGTTTCAACGCTGGTCTCAATAAAGTTGCCCTGGGGGTAAACATGGAATAAGCGCGGCTCCTCTCCCTTTATTTGCCCGCCCAAAATTAGATTACAACTAAAATCAATGCCTTGGTTCGCCGCCACACTCTGTCCATCAGCAATGAGATCCACTAAAATTTGACCCACTCGTCGAGCACAGTCGAACATAGACACATCACTGTAGAGACCATTGGGGTCGGCGGCACTGCGGTTCATCATTTCCACTAATGCCTGGGTTGTCGCCAGATTGCCAGAACTGAGTAAAGTCAACGCATGAGTGCCGCCATTGCTAAATGTAAACAATTTACGGTAGGTGGCCACTCGATCCACGCCGGCATTGGTTCGTGTATCACCGGCAAAAATCAGACCGGCGTTTAATTTGATGGCTAAGCAATAAGTCATAAATGTATCACAATAAGAAGGGTAACCAAGCCAATGTAGCACGAATACTAGAGCGCCCCAAGCGCAGATTTTAATGTATTAAAAGCGAAGCTAAGATACACTTTCACCCAAGTTAACAATTCTTTTTAAATAAACTAGCGAGTATCGATATTTCGGCCCATGTATTCAGCACTCCCCGCATTTGTCAGCATCTTGTTTCTTCTGTTTGGCCTATTTGTGGTCAATCAGAAGGGCATCAATCGAATAAGCTCAAGTTTTTTGATGTTGTGCGTGACGACATTTTTTTGGCAATTTACCTGGGCGGCCTTGTTTCAAGCGAAGGATCCGGATACCGCCAATCAGCTGATCAAAATTGGCTGGCTTTTGATCTTAATTTTACCGACCTCGCTTTACCATTTTTCCTGCGAAATCACCGGCGTGCGCTCGGATCTAAAATATGTTTTCCTGTCCTATTGCCTATCTTTACTTCTGGCAGCAGTGATGATCGCCAGTAATAAAATCATTGACGGTTCCTATCTGTACTTTTGGGGTTACTACCCCAAAGCCGGCAACTATCTTTGGCTCCACATTTTACAAACCACTGTCGTTGTTACAAGGAGTATTTTTAATACTTACAAGCGCTATTTGGCAACGAGAGGCGAGGAGAAAGACCGGATTCTATATTGTTTTTTTGGCATTCTCGTTTACTCCCTGGCCGCTGTCGACTACCTATGCAACTATGGCTTCGAATTTTATCCACCGGGCGTTTTATTTATTACCGTGAGCTTGGGTATCATCGCCGTTGCCCTTGTTCGATTTCAATTGGTCGACAGTGTTCGCACCATTGCTGCCAGCCTGGCTCATGAAATGCGAACACCAATGGCCACGGTAAAACTCCATGCGCAAATCCTATCAAACTATTTACCCACCTTGATCGAAGGCTACCAAATTGCCATCGACAACCAATTACTCGACAAAAAACTCGATAGCAAAACTCTAGATGGCTTAAACGAGTTGGCGAAAAATATTGAACGGGAGATAACACGGGGAAACCAAGCCATTGATATGTTACTCGCAGTAACGTCGAATCTTGAGCTGGATAAACGAGACTACAAACCTTTCTCCGCGAAGAACTGCATCGAGGATGTCATCAAAAAATTCCCTTTTGAAGATGGAAGGAACACGTTTGTTAAGCTAGAGTGCGACGAGGATTTTTTCATTAATGGCTCTGAAACGCTCTTTAGTTTCGTATTACTCAATCTAATTAAAAATTCAATTTATGCCATCAAGGAGAAAGGCAGTGGCAGCATTCTCTTTACAGTCAAACCAGGAAATATTGAAGTAAAAGACAGTGGCATGGGCATTCCGGCCTCTATCTTGCCTCACATATTTGAAAATTTTTACACAACAAAGCCGCGCAACTCCAATTCTGGAGTTGGCTTGGCTTTTTGCAAACGTGCCATAGAATC
>JBNKFP010000086.1:0-11197 GCA_050289365.1 Cellvibrionaceae bacterium
ATCGACAATAAATAAGTAGCCGTCTTCATCGATATAACCTTTGTCTCCAGTGACATACCAGCGGGTACCGTTCAATTCTTTGATGACCGAAGCGGTTTTTTCTTCATTATTTAAATAGCCGAGCATCACTTGCACGCCGCCAATTAAAATCATACCCGCTTCACCGGTGGGTAATTCCTCCCAGGTCTGAGGGTCAACCACTTGGCAACTGGTGCCAGGCAGGGGCATGCCCACCGAACCGGGTTTATGGCCTTTTTGCACTTGAAATGTAACGGTCTCGATTTTGTCTGGCAAATTGACGCTGGCCACAGGTGTTGTTTCAGTCGCACCATAACCTTCAAATAGGGACTTATTAAATTTCAATTGGAAGGCGGTGCGAACATCTTCACTCAGTTTTTCAGCACCAGCGACGACGAAGCGAATGCTGTCGAGCATCAGTGGGTGTACTTTGTTGTTGCGGCAATAGAGGCGTAGGAACGTGGACGTGCCAAACATAATCGTGGCTTTGTAGCGAGCAATGGCTTTGGCGCAACCTAAAGCGTCGGTTGGATCTGGGTAACAGATCATAGGTGCACCCTCTAGCAGAGGTAAGAATTGGGTGATAGTAAGGCCAAAAGCATGGAACAGAGGTAAATTAGCGATCACTGCGTCGTTCTCCTCCATGTTGAGGACTTCAGATGCTTGCTTCACATTGGCGACAATATTCTGATGGGACAACATCACGCCTTTAGGGGCACCTTCGCTGCCGCTGGAAAATAAAATTGCGGCGCAGGCTTGGGCATCATTGGCATCACTATAAAAGAACTTTAATAGTGGCGACGGCAGTAATTTTACCGTTAATAGGGTAAACATTTTTTCGCCCCAAGATAGGGTCTTGGAAATAGGTTCCAAATCGACAATTTCGATATTGGCAAAAACATCTTGTAAATAAATGCCTCGGCGCTCGAGTTTGCTGATAAATCGACCTGCGGTATAAACGGTGCGAATTCCCGCTTGCTCAATGGCATTGACCAGGGCTTCTTTACTTGCGGTGTAGTTGAGGTTAACCAGGGTTTTGCCGGACATCAGTACGGCCATATTCAGCAGCGCCCCACCAGCCGATGTGGGTAGCAATACGCCAATGGCGGCCTCTTTCTTTTTGGGGCGAATGCGCCGCATTAAAGTAATCGCCCCGGTCAAGGCTGCGTGACCGCTAATGCGCTTATCGAGCATGGCATCAATGATGGCAGTCTTTCTGCCTACGCGTTTACAGGAATCAATCCAAACATCGGGAATGGTGCTGGCGCGATTAATGTATTCCTGCCACGAGGTAATACTGAGATCCAATACTCGGCGTTTCAGCACATCCGCGCCTGTGGTTTTTGGAATTGCAGGACCGAATGCAACCACGAGTTCGCGACCGAGAATCGAAGAGGAGCTCGCTTTGAGTCGAGTTGATGAACGCGAAAACTGACTGCCCCACAGACCGCGCAGATAAAACGGCACTATGACCACATCGTCATTAGCCTGTTCGCAAGCGCGCTGATAACCTTTGCGAAACTCCGCCAGTTGCCCTGTGCGACTGATGGTGCCCTCTGGAAACAAACACACCACTTCACCGTTGTTGAGCGCTGTAGCGACCATTTCCAACGCGCGGCGACTGCGCGGGCCCGACTCAATCGGGATGCAACCAAAAAAGTCGAAAAACCATTTCAAATACCAGCGTTCATAAATATTGCGAATCATGACAAAGCGCACGGGTCGCGGACTGGCAATTTGCAAAATCGCCCAGTCAATCCAGCTAATGTGATTACCCAATAGCAAAACACCCCCGGTAGCCGGAATATTTTTCATACCCTGCACACACACTTTGTAGTGCCGTGACAAGCTGTAGCTCAAGACAAAGCGCATTAAGCTCTGCGGAATTTGGTAAACCACGTAGCAGCAGCCGATGAGGGCAACAATGGCTATCATTTGCAATAAAAATTGACTGCTCCAGCCGAAGTAGGCAACCAATGCGGTGATTACCAAAAAGCTCAGCATGACGATGTTCTGCACCAGATTATTGGCGGCCAGAGTTTTGCCTAATTGGTGTTCCTTTGCGTTAAATTGAACCAGCGCATTGAGCGGTACGATAAACATGCCACCGGAAATGCCGACGAATAAAAAATCCGCTGCAAACGCCCAGCCGGAGCGCAGACTGGGTAGGATTAATAAGCCCACGGCTATGCCTAGGGCACCCACCGGCAGCAGTCCGGTTTCGATATAATTGCGCGAAAATTTGCCAGCGATAATCGAACCAATGGCAATGCCTATACCGGTACAGGCGAGGATGCCTTGTACCAGAATGGTATTGTCGTTATTGAGGGTTTCTTTATAAAAAGAGGGAAATGCCGCTAACATCACCTGGCCTACACCCCAGAAGGTGGCCAAACCGACGACCGAGAGGCGAATCACTCGGTTGCTGATCAGCGGCTCCATATCGTCTTTATAGAGGCGGCCTGTGGCGTAGCGTCCCCAGGGGAATCGAGTGTCTACGCCAGTGGCTGGTTGTGGTGGAAGCTTGTACATCATGACCAGTTCGACCACGGCATTGATGATCAACAGAAAGCCAATGGGCGCAATGGCTTTAACCACTTCGGCTTCGGTGGCTTTTTCCGTGGCCATGGCAAACCCCGTTTCAAACAGTATGGAGTAGGCAAAAATACCGGCGAGTATCGCAATTATGGCCAGTGCCGAGGCGGCGCCATTGGCTTCTCCAAGCCGTTCCTTGCCGAATAGCTCTTTGATATAACCCATTTTAGCGGGTGAGTAGATGGCGGATTGTGCGGCGAGGGCGAAGGTCATGGCAAAGGCCGCCCAAAACCAACCCAGGTAGTAAAAAACCGTTATCAGCACCGTACAGGCGACCGCTGCCCAAGCAGAGATACGCATGACCTCGGTTTTGCGATATTTGTCGGACAGAAACCCAGATGGACTCATTAGTAAGATAAATGGCAGCAAGATTAGGGCGTTGACGATGGCGGTGAGTACGACTTGCGTTTGGCCATCGTAAAGCTTAAAAACCGTGTTTTGAATGACGATTTTATGGCCCAGGTCGACAAAGGCATTTAAAAATACGGCTGCAAAAAAGGGCATCGCCCCAGTAATTTGCCAAAGCTTTTTCATCTAGTTATGTCCTGAGGCTGATAAACGATAAAGAGAGTTTCGTAATATGGGACTATATTTGCAACTTTTTCAATTTTGGGTCCATTTGGGAGCACCTTGGGTATCAAATATTGATACCCTGGCCCATTAACAGGCTGAGTATAGTGTTCAGCAGCCGACAACAGAGCCTATATCAAGGGCAATTCAAAATTAAGCTGCCTAGTGTAAGGCAAGCGTCCTACTTAAATAAGAGGAGAACAGGTGCATGGGGCAAAGCACAGCATTGGTTAAAGCACTAAAACAACAACTCAAGGCTAGGGGCAAAACCTACGCCGATGTTGCCGATGTCTTGGATTTAAGCGAAGCCTCGGTAAAACGATTGTTTGCTGAGGGTAATTTTACTTTGCAGCGTTTAGAGGCCGTGCTGCATATGATTGGTTTAGAGCTGACTGAGCTAGTCGATGAAATGCAGCGCAAGCGTTCGCAACTGGAGTGTTTGACCGCAGAGCAGGAAGCTAAAATTGCTTCGGATGTTGAGCTTTTGTTGGTTGCGGTGAGCGTCATCAATGGGTTTTCATTTGATGATTTAAAGCAGTATTACGCCATTGGCGACCATGTATTGATTCAGAAGTTGGCCACCTTAGATCGCTTGAGAATGATTGAGCTGTTGCCAGGTAATCGCATCAAATTACGCATTGCACCGCATTTCCGCTGGTTGGCTAATGGGCCGATTCAAAAATTCTTTTTAGCTCATGTTGCCAGCGATTACTTTAATTCCCGCTTTGATCGTGATGAAGAAAAACTGTTGGTGATTAATTTGCTGTGTACTGCGGCCACCAACAAAGAAATTCAGTTGCGGATGGATTCTTTTATCAACGACATCGGCGAGTTGGCCAAAAAAGATCGAAGTTTATCCATACCGCAAAAACATGGAAATACCATGGTTTTGGCCATTCGCCAATGGCAATACAGTCTCTTCAGTGAGTACCTACGAGTGAATGAGGAGCATGTGGAATCACAGCCATAATTGTGGTCAGTGGTGACAGTGGCAAAAATATTGGCGTTCAGTTCGTTTTTGCTGCCACTGTATTCATACCGAATGCCATAACACGTGCTTATACTTTCTCAAATTCCGACTATATTTAAGTTGGGCTGGGCGGCCAACTTAAGCGAGAGGCAGAGCATCGCGCAGTCGCTCGATCAAATTGGCATAAAATGTGTTTTATTTATGAACGTTTGATTTGAATGGTCTTGTGAATCGAGTCGTCACTGTCGTCTCTTGGTAACTGACAAGGATATCGGATGATTGAAGTCAAATCCGACTCTACCAACCTGCCGTTTCTTTTTGTGTAATTACTGTTCATTGGGGTAAACCAAAATGACTATTGATAAAAAGTACTTGAAGTCTCGTCCAATATGCAAAGTGAAATTCGTTGCACCACCGGAGATTGCAAAAGAGGCTAAAAAAGTCTATTTAGCGGGAGATTTCAACAATTGGGAATACGAGGAAACAATGCTGCGCAAACAGAAAAATGGCACTTTGGCGGCAACGCTGGAGTTGGAGACTGGCAGTGAGTACCAATATCGTTACGTATTGGATGGTGAGCGCTGGGAGAATGATAACGAAGCGGATAAGTATGTGCCGAGCAATGTTTGCAATGAAGACAATTCTGTTGTCATTGTCTAATCCGTTGTGAAGTCTGCACAACTGGAGTGCAGCTTACCCCTTAAAAGTGGACGTTTTGAGTGCGGTCATTAGGCTGGCGAGTATGTAGTTCCGCCAGCCTTGGTCTGTTCACTCGATTTTTTTCAGAATTATGGGTTATCGCAGGGCAAGTTCTTCTTTAGCGGCAGCAATTGCCTTGAGAACTTGTTGTGGAGCGGTACCGCCAATATGATCGCGGGCCGCTACCGATCCCTCTAGTGTCAACACGTCAAAGACATCACCTTCAATACAGCTGCCAAAACTTTGCAGTTCTTCCAAGCTCATTTCGGATAGATCGCGCTGAGTTTTTACACCGTGGCCCACCGCTTTGCCGACAATCTCGTGGGCATCGCGAAAAGGAATGCCTTTGCGAACCAAATAATCCGCTAGGTCCGTTGCTGTGGCAAAACCGCGTTTTGCAGCCTCGTACATAACGTCGCGTTTCGCTTCTATGGCTGGCACCATGTCCGCAAACGCACGCAAACAGTCGCGCACGGTATCTACGGTATCAAACAGAGGTTCTTTGTCTTCTTGATTGTCCTTGTTGTAGGCCAGTGGTTGGGATTTCATCAGTGTTAACAAGCTAATCAGATGACCATTAACGCGACCTGTTTTACCCCGAACCAGTTCCGGTACGTCCGGGTTTTTCTTTTGCGGCATGATCGATGAGCCTGTGCAAAATCGGTCGGGTAAATCAATAAAATTAAATTGTGCGGAGGCCCACAAAATCAGCTCCTCACTCGCTCGTGACAGGTGGGTCAATAAAATCGACGCAAAGCTGCAAAACTCGATGGCGAAATCGCGATCGGAAACGGAATCCAAGGAGTTGCGGGTGGGGTGGTTGAAGCTCAATAGCGAAGATGTCATGTCTCGTTGAATGGGGTAGGTGGTGCCGGCCAAAGCGGCCGCTCCCAATGGACATTGATTCATCCGTTTGCGACAGCCCATCAACCGGCCATAGTCGCGGCTCAACATTTCATACCAAGCCAGAAGGTGGTGGCCAAAGGTGACGGGTTGTGCTGTTTGCAAATGGGTGAAGCCGGGCATGATGGTATTGTACTCGCGGCTGGCGAGGTCCAATATGCCGGTTTGCAGGCGTGTAATTTCTTGCGCAATAAGATCGATTTCATCGCGCAGATAAAGGCGTATATCCGTCGCCACCTGATCGTTGCGGGAGCGTCCCGTGTGGAGTTTTTTACCGGTGATACCGATTTTTTGAGTAAGTGCAGATTCAATGTTCATATGCACGTCTTCCAGGGCAATACACCAGTTGAAATGACCGGTATCAATTT
Source organism: Cellvibrionaceae bacterium (assembly GCA_050289365.1). Lineage (GTDB taxonomy): Bacteria > Pseudomonadota > Gammaproteobacteria > Pseudomonadales > Cellvibrionaceae > JBNKFP01. The sequence goes on from JBNKFP010000086.1 coordinate 6,124, forward strand.
CCTGTTCAATTTCCCGTAAACCCTGGCTGATGGCCTGGGTTTCTTGCTCGGTGAGAACGCCTGCGGCCTGGAGCATGGTGGCATGGGCAATGGAGCCGGCAATATCTTGCTTGTACATGCGCTGATCAAAGCCAACGGAAGCGGTGAAGCGTTGAACAAACGCATCTGTGGCTTCGCTGAATCGGCCACCCCAAAGGGTGCTGGTTTGTTCGTTCTCACTCATAATGAACTCCTGCTTAAGATAAATATCGTTGCCTAACTGGTATTTAGCGATGCTTTGCTAAACTTGCAGCAAACGCAATTGTATTGCGGGCCGAACGGCGGGCGCAGATTATAACCTGAATGTGCCAGCCGTTGCGGCGATACTGTGTCACGCTCGTTAGGCGGACCAAACTACAGAGGGGCGTACTATTTCAACCTCAAAAAAAGCCTTTAGAGGTGATTTCTTACCTGACCTGTGCACTGTGCAAGCGGTGTTCCATTTGGTTTTGGTGGGCGAACTGTTGGCCATTGCTCTGACTGTCTTCGACAGTGGCGTGGTGAATTTTGGCTGGAATCGTCTCGGGGTGCTCTCCATTTTGATTCAGTGGATCATTTTGACCAGTGCCGCAAGCCTTTGCCCACTGCGTCCCTGGTTGCGCGAACACGACCCTATATTTGCCGGTATTGCCTGTTATAGCTTGGTGATGGCCATCACCGTTATTTACAGCATTATCGGTTTTTGGATCCTCAGTGAACGCGGTGTCACTTTTGACGGGTTGTTGCAAAACTTGATGTTGTCGGCGGTTTTCGCCGGTATTGTACTGCGCTATTTTTATCTTACGCAGCAATTGCGCAATCAGCAGCAGGCGGAGCTTCAGGCTCGTATTCAAGCATTGCAGGCACGTATTCGCCCACATTTCCTATTCAACAGCATGAATTCGATCGCGAGCCTGATCGATATTGACCCAGTTGCGGCAGAAAAAATGGTTGTAGACTTGTCTGAGCTTTTCCGTGCGAGTCTCAGCGAGCCCGGTATGATCCCGCTGAGTAGTGAGATTTCTCTCTGCCGAAGGTTTGTTGCTATTGAGCAAATGCGGATTGGTGATCGACTGAATGTAATCTGGCAGGTAGATGAAGTCGATGATTACTTTATTCCCAGCTTGATGCTCCAACCTTTGGTGGAAAACGCCATTTATCATGGCATACAGCCCCTGCCCGAAGGTGGTGAAGTACACATTACGGTGCGCTGTGCAAAGGGTCGCTGTCACATTCGTGTGGCCAATCCACTTGGAGACAACTCGCAGGCCTCAAACAAGGGCAATGGTATGGCCCTGGAGAATATTCGCCATCGCTTGGACGCCCACTATGGCAAAGCCGGCAGCTTAGAAGTTCTGATCAGTGAAGCGAATTTTCAAGTGGATTTGGAGTTTCCACAAAATGAAACCAAAGAGCAGAGTTAAAACACGAGACCTTAACCTGAACTGCGCGATGTTGTTTCTGTGTGGCTGGTCTCTGTGAAACACTAAACGACTTGCTACATTTGGCCTACACTTAGAAAAAGCGGACACCTTGGCGTTCAAAACCGCGAAAGTTTTGACCGTGTCATGGGAAAGAATCTGCGTCAATTCTTGGGGGAATTGGTATGGGGCTGGACGATTTTAGCCTCGGAAAATCGCGAATAAGGGGAGCTTCCCCTAACAAGACGGAATGAATCCTGTGATGCATGTATTGGTTGTCGATGATGAAGTTTTGGCCCGCCAGCGGTCAATGCGCATGATTGAAAACATCGATGGGTACTCAGTGGTTGGCGAGGCTAGCAACGGCGAAGCTGCGATCAAGTCGATTCAAAATTTAGACCCCGATATCGTTTTATTGGACATTCGCATGCCGGGTGAAGACGGTTTGGCCACGGCGAAGCGAATTGCCGAGTTGAGTGATCCTCCCGCTGTGATTTTTTGTACCGCTTATAACGAGTATGCTTTGGAAGCGTTCTCAACATTGGCGGTGGGTTATTTGCTGAAACCTTTGCAAAATGAACAGCTGATTAGTGCTCTGGAAAAAGCCAGCAAGTTGAATAAAGTGCAAAAGGCGGTGTTGGAAAAGGAGCCTGAGAACGCGAATCGTCGCAGCAAGATAGCCGCCAAAACCCGCCGCGGCGTTGAGCTTGTGAACATTGAAGAGGTGTATTGCTTTATTGCAGATCAAAAGTACGTCACCATCGTCCACAAAAATGGTGAAACCTTGATTGATGATACTCTTAAAGATTTGGAAGAAGAGTTTGACGGGTTATTTATTCGTGTCCATCGAAACGCGTTAGTCTCCATTAAAGAGATTTCTAAGCTAGAGCGCATGCCCACCGGGCAGTATCAATTACAACTCAAAAGCGCTCAATATCGACCGGTGGTCAGCCGCCGCCATGTCGCCTCGGTACGTGAGTTGCTCTCCAATTTGTAAGTGATATTCTGCCCCTCGTTTAAGGGGCGGAATATCGACCCACTTGCACTGTTGCAGTCTTCAATAAAACCTTGAATCTACTTTTTGCGCTGCATCATTGGTAAATGTGTGTCGCCTGCCGATATAATCCCACCCCCTTAAAGCATTATGCGATAGAGTCTGGCTTTCCAGGTTGCTGTGTTCTCGTGCCACCGCTGGGTCGGCTATTAACACCCCTCATGATGCCTTGCCTAAACCCAAACGACCAACTGAGCTGACACAACCCATATGAAAAGCGAACCCAGCAATATTTCTATCCGAGTGCGTTTGCAGGACGAAGCTCCCAGTGACATGGTCGCTGATGAACATGTGATTATTTTATGGGACCGCATTATTGCAGCTGTACTCTTAGTTGCTCTATTAGCAGGGCTATTGCTGGTAGCGGTGCAATATTGGCGAGCCTCGGAGGTTCCTGCTGCCATGGTTCCGGCGGTATCGTCTACAACACATCGTGCTGACGCCAGTGCAGTCGAAATAGAGCGAGACCTGAGTTCCGCCGTTGTAACTGACGATGTGCAGTCCATTTCTCAGCCTAATGAAGGGTTGGCTCCGGTTCCATCGGAGCACTTGGTGATCAGCGAACAAAGTATTGATGTAAGCCAAGTCGATCAAACTGAGATCGATGAAGCAGTGGGCCTGTCTGCCCCGGAATTGGCCTCTGTAAAACTGTACTCGCAAGAGGTGTTAAACGCTCAGCTTACTACTGAAATGGACAATCGTCGACCGATAGGTGAGGCTCCCGCCCAGCTCTTTGTCAGTCCCGAGCAGCTGTTAACTGTATATTTCTATATCGAAATTGTTAATCATCGAGCCGAGCCAGTGTATTTCAACTGGTATAGGAATAATAAGCGTATGGCGAAAGTACCCATTCGACCCAGACATCAGCATACTAAGACATTTTCCAGTAAATATATTGATACCTATATGGTAGGGGATTGGCGAGTTGAATTGACCAATCAGACCGGCGAGTTATTGGCAGTGAGTCGCTTTAAGGTAGATGTGCGAGACTAGGGCACCGTGATGTGTAGCGCCTGCCGGCGAAGTGTTGTTTGTAATTGAAGTGTCGATGTATGGTGAGTTAATCTTGCAATAGGTGGGGTGTTGATAGCCAGCGGGAAAACAAGCGCACCCGCTGCGCATGGATAAAACATACGCTCTGCGAGTGCCTACGGTGATGTCCGTCCAATGGAAGTCTATTCTCTCCGTCCTTTGTGTCCTTATGGTATCGTCCAGATTCCGCCTATGCGTCCATGACCATCCTTTTCCGTGCGTACGTCCCTGCGATGAGGTCTCCTGATCTTCTCCCTGCCTCGGCGTCCTTATCCCAATCGTTAGATTGATTTGCAAGCCCTGCAAATGTTCCTATTTCCCTAATCGACTTCGTCCGTGAGCGAATCAGTTTGCCTTTACTGGATCCCTATCCTTAAACTGGTCCTTCAGTGCCGTGTCCTTGCGGGTTTATCCTTTTCTTCCTGAGGCAATCCAATCCTTAGCCGTCCCTTTCCTTTCTTCCTTGGCCCTACCTGGCTTGTTTGGCAATCCCTAGTGCCGCTCCGTTGATGTGTATTATCCAGGGGAAGGGGGGAGGCGAGAAGGCGAGTGTGACCCTAGGTTTTGTAGGACATTGACCATATGGGCTGTGGTCAATGTCCGCGTATGGGCGCTTGGTTAGAGGCTGAGTTTGACGGCAGCTTCCAGTTTTGAGCCCAGAGGCTTGGTGCTGGAGCCAAAATGTTGAACCTGACCATCCAATAATAGGTACTTATTGAAGTTCCAGCTGGGTGCTTCACTTTTTTGCGCAAGGTATTGAAATAAAGGGTTTGCTGTAGCGCCTTTTACGTCTACGTGTTCAAACATGGGAAAGGTAACGCCGAAATTTTTGAAGCAAACTCGTGCCGTACCCTCTTCGCTTGCTTCCTCCTGATTGAAGCTGTTGGACGGAAAGCCGAGGACTACGAGTCCCTGCTCCTTATACTGTTGATACAGGGCTTCCAACCCGGAAAATTGTTTTGTAAAGCCACAGTGGCTGGCAGTATTCACAATGACGATCGGTTTGTGTGCATGGTAGAAGCTGCAGAGGTTGACACTCTCAGCGCTGTGTAATTTGCGTAAGGTCATATCCAGTTGCGGCGGGCACTTTGGCTGTTTGTCTTCAGCGTAACTCAATTGGCTGGTCAGTATGAGTAGGCAAAATAGTATGTATTTCATAGAGTTGATCTCTGTGATGAACGTTGAATAGGTTTACGATGGGCTTTCCTTAATGGTTTGTTGCGATGGTAAAATATTCCAGTAATTTTACCATCGCTCCCAGGGAAATCAGTGAGCAGGTCTCCTCTGTGGTGTGATACCCCGTCGTCGGAACCTGGATGGTAGAGCCCTGGACGGTACCGTTGGAAGCCGCCACAATACGGCCCAGTTCGGTACTGCCCAGAGTATAGAGGTCTTTGCCTTGGCTTTTTCGCTCAATGTTTTTGCGGTGTATGTACTCGTCCTTAAAGCCATATTCAATGCCAAGTATTTGGCAGCTCTCGGTGAGCTGTTGCAGCATCTCATCGGCAAAGTTGGCGCGGCTGTCACAGTGACGTAAAACGATCTGTTG